>NZ_JBSFYQ010000002.1:0-347174 GCF_053599855.1 Micromonospora sp. NPDC005161 | reverse complement strand
CCTCGATCTGCCCGAACAGGTCTGGATCAACAAACCAGAGCCGGAACCTCAAGCCGCATAACTCCCGCTGGCCTCAAATCCTTGACACGTTCCGGCCCGCCAAACATGACCGTCAGGCCGGCTCCGATGCCCCCTGCGGTCAGCACGCGCCAGGCGAAGCCAACGATGGCGCCGGCCCCGACAAGCGGCAGCAGCACCAGTCCAGGCGGCGGGTGGCTCCGAATCAGCAGGCGGAGCGCATCGATGGCGCGCCGATGCATGCTAGCCGGAAAGCAGCAAGGAGGCAGCGAACGCTTCGCCCGCGGTCGACAAGCCACGACTGCAGGCGGGGTCGCAGCCGAACTGATAGGCACGGGATGACAACCGATGGCAGCAGACGATGCACCGCGACCGCGTTCGGGACGAAGAGGTCAGCCAGCGAGCCAGGCTCACCCCCTTCGAGATCCGGAAGGTGGGACCCGGATCCCGTGGGCGTGGCGCCGTTGGAGATCCGGGTCCGTTGAGTCGCAGTCCGCTTCGTGTACGGACTGACGACATCACCTTCAGCCGAGCAGCCGGGCCTTTTGCTGCTCGAACTCCTGAGGAGACAGCAGTCCCTGATCCCGCAGCGTGGCGAGTTTCGCCAACTCGTCGGCGACCGACACTGGTGCGGCCATTTGTGACGGCGCGTTGTGGCGGGCAGCGATCGCCTGCTCGATCACAGCGCGCATCCGTTCGAACTCGGGCATTTGCTTCTTGGTGAAGACAACCGAGTTCTCGTCTCGAACCGCATCGGTTGTCTGCTTACCGAACGCCGACCGAGACCCGCCCTGCCCGGGCATCTCGAACTGAATGAATCCGTTGACTAGGCCGCCTGCAGGTTTCCACTGCACACTGCTGACCGAGCCGAGTGGCATCCGCTTTTCGCCCTTGCCCACTGAGGCGCGGGCAAGGAAGCCCTTGCGGGTGATGGTGATGTAAGTGCCGTCGAAGTGAACCTGCCCGGTGTGGCCGTTGGCGGTCACCGCGTCTGGCTGGGTGTGGGGTGCATATGTCACGGTCATGAGTGTTGCTCGAAATGTCCAACGTGGCACACGGGCGATCGGTGGACCACCCATCAACCGGGCAGAGGTACCGACACCTGCGGCGGCGTCCGAGTGAGCAAGGCTCGTCCCCGATCTAGCTCGTCCAACCGCGGGGTTGCTCCGCCTTCACCGGGCAAGCCCCCGCCGCGGTTCCACGCTGACGTATGTAGTCGGCTGGGGAGATCGTCACTGCTTCGAGGACGGGCCGCTAGGACTAGCGGGTGTTGGCGGCGCAGGTGCGGGCAGGAGGTCACGCTAGTCATATCGGCGCGCGCTGTGCGCGGCGCGGTAGCCGGCTCCTACCGGAGCCGCCGCCCCGGCCGCCTCCGGCGCCGGGGCGGAAATTCAGCCGGCCCGAAACCCACCCCCCGCCCCGCGCGTCACCCTAGGTCAGTGGGTGACCCAGTGACCTCCGAAGACCGTGGGCCGGGCGGGACATGCCTCTACCCGTTCTCAGCGGTCCTAAGGCACACGAGGATCGGCAGGCACCTCGGGCACCGGAGTCGCCGAACGGCGGTCACCGGTCGCCGAGGCCCAGGGAAGTGGGAGGGTGGTGGAGAGGGTGAGAGGTGAGGGAGGTGCGGGGTTAGAGCTGCCTCCGGCGGGGGTGTCGACGACGGGTGAAAACTGGTTCAGGCGGAGCCGACAACGAGACACGCGACAACAGCGACAACAGCTGGTACAGGACAGCAAGGTCCTTGACTCCAGCGCCAGTCGCCGCCATCGATCGGCAAGCGTCCACGGCATCGAGCCGCCTTTGCAAGTCAGGGGTTAGGGGTTCCGTCCACACGCCGTGCCCGACCCGTGCCCGGTGGAGCGGTCAGCAGGGGTCAACAGCGGCCTGTCGCATGGCATCGACCGGTCCCTTTCCGCGCTCGGCAACCAGGTGGGACGACCATTTACCACCGTGATCAATCCGATTCCAGTCTTCGTCGACCCACGCGATCGCCTCCAGCACAGCAAGCTGACGGGATTCATCACCGGGCTGATACTGCCAGGTCGATCATCCTTGGTCGGCGCATGCTGTCTGGGCCACAAAGGGGGGCACGAAACGCTGTCAAACTTTGGCGACAATGACCAGCAATGGCAGTCCGTGGGGCCATGTGAGCAGGTCCTGACCACCGCTCCTGCTGGTGGGGTCGATCGCGGCTCTAAGTTCCGCTTCAAAGTCTGACCCTCACCTCTACCGCAAGAGGGTACGAGCAGGACCGGAGAACCAAGCTCGGAGTCGTGCGACGGCATCAGTGATTGCCTGGCCCTGGAGGTCGCGCTCATATACCGCTCGTCCTCGATCGTTGCGGCCTGGACGAATCTTGTCGGCGTTCCGCCAGATCAGGTGCGTCGCAACGTCGAGCCGGCTCTCGCCGAGCACGAGATGCCCGAGCTCCGCGCCGTAGACCTTGGTGAGAGCCAAGGCCTGCTGGTGGGCTGCCCGGTTCCTTGCCCAACGCACTCCGGGCAGTATCCGGCCATCGGCAGAGCCGTCGCGCGCGGTCTCGTACGTTTCGCGGAGGAGTTCGGTGTAACCCTCGTCAAGGCTGGCAGCCCAGAGCAGGGCTTCTCCGGAGGACGCGAAGGCCTGTACCAGATCGAACCGACTCCCTACGAACCGCTCACAGGCCGCCTGAAATGCAGTCTCCGCTAGACGTAGCCCTTCACGAATGTCGTACGGCGAGGACGTCATGACCCGTGAGCGTATCGATGGAGGTAGCGAAGCCGACAGCGTACTCGGGCCTTCTCTGGGCCGTATGGGCCGTCCTGAGGCCGTCAACTGACGACGAGAGCTGACCAACGACGACCACCAGCGCCTCAGAAAACAGCAGGTCAGTCACCATGGTCCGTGGCTGACCTGGTGGGCGACGGACAAGTCGACCTGTACGCCGGAGTCCCGAGGACTGCGCCGGCAGACGTTGCGGCACCGGTCGCAGGGAGCCGCGGATGTCCGACGCGCGGAGGTCAGTCGACGCCCTGCGCCTGCCGAACCATGGGGCGGCCAAGGTGCCAGCAGGCGTCGATGAGGCGGGCGGTGTGATCGCCTTCGGGGTCGGCGTAGTCGTCGATGGTGGCCGGGGTGAGGCGGTTGCAGGAGTGCCGGGTGGCTTCGGTTGCCTTGGTCGCGTACTTGGCGAGGTAGGCGGCGACCTTGCCGTCGGTCAGCTCGCCGCCAACGGTGTTGATACTCCGCACGTCGACCTGCTCGCCCCAGGCGACCAGCCAACCTTGCGACCGGTCGGGGTGCGCGGGCGTGGTGACGGTGACCTGCCGGGCGGCGACGTGGATCGCGTCTTCCAGGTCATCGAGGGTGATGCAGGCCGGCGGCGGCACGAACGCGTCCGAGTCGTCGGGGTCGACGCCGTCGAGGCGCAGCAGGACGTGGAAGTGCACCGCTGCGCGGCGTTGCATCTCGGCGACCTTGCCGTGGGACACGTGCACGGGCGGCACCCAGCGGACCTTGCCGGAGGCGGTGACGACCCGGACGAGGGGGATGCTGCGCTTGCGGCAGAGGGCGGCGAGGTGCCGTTCGATGGCCTGTTTGGTGCGCCGCCACAGCTCGCCGGAGAAGTAGTTCCAGACGACCTGGTGGTCGTGGTCGTAGCAGTCCAGGCACAACGGCTGGTCGAGCCGCGGATCGTCGGTGCCGTGGCGGGCGAAGCAGGCCGCGGGCTGCCCGTGGGGGCAGGTGCCGGCGTTGCTGCGGGCGCGGCAGGGGGCGGGGCGGCAGTCGCAGCGCTGCCGGTTGCGGCAGGTGTGCCGGGCGACGTGCCGGTGGTGGACCGGGCCAAAGGAGAGGGCGGTGAAGGTGGCGAAGACGACCGGGTGCCGACCGACCGAGTCGGGGACGCCCTTGCCGCCAGTCAGGCCGTGACAGACGACTTGTTAGGCGTCGCCCCGGTAGACCCAGGCGCAGCCCGGGCACACCGATTCGCGGCTGTTGCCGCACGCCTTGTAGAGCGAGCGGTCCGGCAGCTCGTCGGTGTGCAGCTGGCCAGTGATGCGGCCGGTGCCTCGCTCGACGGCGGCGATGGTGCCGGGCGGCGCGGTGCAGGACGTGGGCGTCACGGCCGACGGTGCCGCAGGCTGCCCCACCCGTGGAGTACGAATCCGGGCCATCTTGGACGGCAGGAAAGGCCGTGCTGGGCCGATCAGCGGCCTCGGGAAACCGGCACGGCGGCCGGCGAATTCGAGAACCGGCGGGACGTGGCCCGCATCAGCGGCAAGAAGGCCGCTCGGCATCTCCGACGTCGAGTCCAGCGATCCGGCGGGAAGGCCGCCCTCGCGTGCTCGACGATCAGCGGCGGATGATTCCTGACATGTCCGTCTAGATGATCATCATCCGTTTTACCAGTCCGGCTCGTGGATGTCCTCTTCGAGGGCCTTGATCGTGTTGTAAAAGGTGGTCTCGGGCCAGGGCAGTCTCTCGGCTGCGCGTTTCCAGGTGAGGTGGACGAGGGCCCACCCCCCAGAGGCCAGCTCCACAACGATGTCGTCTGAGGCCCCGGACCTGCCTATGACCTCGACGGGTTGGTTGTAAAGGGGGTGCCCGGCGGCCACCTCGATCAGAAGCTCGGCGTGCAGTGCTTCACGTTGTCGTCGTTCGGTTGGGCCACCTCGGCGTAGGTCCCACCACGGGTCGGTAAAGACGGGCTGTTCGTCCACCGGGTCATCGTCGCGTAGCTCGCGCGGCTTCGGACTCGCGGGCTCGAACCATCGCTTGGCGGAGCGTCACGCATCATCTGAAGCCACCTTGTGACAGATCAAGCGGAGTACGACACCGGACTGCCGGCGGACTGCCGGCGCCAAGAAGCTTATGGTCACACCGCCGTGGGCAACGAACTTTCGGCCCGTACCGCTAGCGTCTGACGCGATAGCCTCCGGCTTGCAGAAATTGGAGTGCATGGGTTGCCATCACGAGATGACCGGTTCGCCGACTTGCTCGACCCGGCGGATGAGCGTGTCGCCACGGGCTCTTTAACTCATCGTCGGCGGCATGGGGGACACCAGTGACGGTGACGCAGACGATCGTCGAGGAGCAGGTCGTGAAGTCGCGGCACCGTGTCAAGACGTACGGTGAGGTCTTTACGCCGCGTCACATGGTCGACCGGATGCTCGATTTGGTCCGCGAGGAGTTGGAGGCCGGCCCCGACTTCGTCGACAAGACCTTCCTTGAGCCTGCGGCCGGTCACGGCAACTTCCTGGTCGCGATCCTGCACCGCAAGCTCCGTGCGGTCGAGAAGAGCTACGCACTCGAGGAGTGGCCGGAGACGTCCTTGTTCGCCCTCGCCTCGATCTACGGCATCGAGCTGCTGGAGGACAACCACCGGGACGCCAAGGAGGCCATGCTCAGCGAGTTCTTGCACTTCCACGAACAACACGGTGTCCCATGTGACCCGGATACGAGTCTGCGGAAGGCCGCGGCCTTCCTCATCGACACAAACGTCATTCGTGGCGACACTCTGGCTGGCCTGGACTGGCGCGGCGAGGAGATCCAGTTCTCCTGGTGGAACCGGATCACCGGGGCCCCCGGGATGGTTCAGCGCGAGCCGTTCACGCTCGCCTCGCTGCGCGACGACGACGCCTTCGACTTCACCGTCTACGACAGCTACCGGGCTTGCAGGATCGACAAGGTCCATGAAGGAGTGAGGGCCGATGCCTAGTCCGAACATCAGGACGTTCCGTGAGATCACTCCGCTCATCTACTCCTGGACGACACCGGACATCCCCAAGTACGCGGGATGGGAGAAGATCGGGTACACCGAGCAGGAGAGCGCAGACGCACGCATCGCGCAGCAGGCATCCCAGCTGTCCGTCGAGAAGAAGAAGAAGTGGTCGCGACGGGCCCTGTTCACGTCTGAGGCCGGTGGGCGCTTCACGGACAAGGACTTCCACGCCTACCTGCACCAGCAGGGCGTGGAGCGCGAGACCACGCCAAAGCGGACCGAGTGGCATCACTTCGAAATCGCCCCGAAGACGTCGCTGGAGTACTTCAACGACTTCGCCGGCCAAGACTTCGCCCACCTCCAGCACGGCGCCGAGGAGGACGACTACGTCCTGCGTCCGGAACAGCAAGCGGCCGTCGACCAGGCCGTGGCCGCGTTCAAGGCCCGGAAGAAGACCGAGGTGCTGTGGAACGCCAAGCCGCGGTTCGGCAAGACGCTGACGACATACGACCTGATGCGGACCCTGGACGTCCGGCAAGTCCTGATCGTCACCAACCGCCCGGCGATCGCGAACTCCTGGTTCGACGACTTCACGCGCTTCATCGGCCACCAGACCACGTACCGGTTCGTCTCGGAGTCGCCCTCACTGGCCGACCGTTCGCCCATGACTCGCGAGCAGTGGCGTGCCTTCTTGCTCAACTGTCAGGACGAGGACCCGCGCATCGTGGAGTTCCTCTCGCTGCAGGACCTCAAGGGGTCGCAGTACTTCGGCGGCTCGTACGACAAGCTCAAGCACATCGCTCAGTTCGATTGGGACCTGCTGGTGATCGACGAGGCCCACGAGGGCATCGACACCACCAAGACCGACGTCGCGTTCGACCAGATCAAGCGCAGGTGGACGCTGCACCTGTCGGGCACGCCGTTCAAGGCGTTGGCCTCCGGCAAGTTCGACCAGGACCAGATCTTCAACTGGTCGTACGAGGACGAGCAGGCCGCCCGCCAGCGGTGGGCGGAGGAGGGCCAGGAGAACCCGTATGCGGCGCTGCCGACGCTCAACCTGCTGACCTACCAGATGTCGCGGATGATCACGGACCGTCTGGTCGAGGGCGTCGCTATCGACGAGGACGAGGCGAACATCGACTACACGTTCGACCTCAACGAGTTCTTCGCGACCAAGGACAATGGGTTCTTCGAGCACGAGGCCGAGATCATCAAGTTCCTCGACTGCCTGACGACCAACGAGAAGTACCCGTTCTCCACGCCTGAGCTGCGAGACGAGATCCGCCACTCCTTCTGGCTGCTCAACCGCGTTGCCTCTGCCAAGGCTTTGCAGAAGCTGCTCAAGACGCACGACGTCTTCAAGGACTACACGGTCATCCTGGCCGCCGGCGACGGGCGCTCCGACGACGACACCGACCCGGTCGCGGCCGGCAAGTCTTTGGACAAGGTGCGCACGGCAATCGCGGAGGCCGAGAAGTCGGATGGCAAGACCATCACCCTGTCGGTGGGACAGCTGACCACGGGCGTCACGGTGCCCGAATGGACCGCGGTTATCATGCTGTCCGACCTGTCCTCCCCGGCCCAGTACATGCAGGCGGCGTTCCGGGCGCAGAACCCGTGCACCTTCGAGCGTGCCGGGCGCGTGTTCCAGAAGCAGAACGCGTACATCTTCGACTTCGCGCCCGAGCGCACGCTGACGATTTTCGACGCCTTCGCCAACAACCTGCACCCGAACCCCTCAGGCGATCAGGGCGTGCGGCAGGAGAACATCCGCCGGCTGCTGAACTTCTTCCCGGTCCTGGGCGAGGACACCGAGGGCCGGATGATCGAGCTCGACGCTTCCCAGGTCCTGACCTTCCCGCAGGTGTTCAAGGCCCGCGAGGTCGTGCGCCGCGGGTTCCTGTCGAACCTGCTGTTCGCGAATGTCGCCGGCATCTTCCGGTACTCCGAGCACGTCAAAGAGATCCTCGACAAGCTGCCCACTGCGAAGCAGGGCAAGGTCACCAACGGGCAGCCCATCGAGATCCCGCAGCCGCCGCCTGTCACCGACCCGGAAGGGAAGGTCCAGGTCGACGTGGAGACCGTCATCAACCCCAAGGTCGCCGAGCTCGGCAAGCCCGTCTACAGCATCGAGGACATCCCAACCGTCGAGCCCGACGCGCCTGCGCACACGGCGGCGACGCAGATCGCGAAGGCGGTGACCGAGCAGAGCCGCCAGAAGCGTGGGGAGCTGAAGGAGGCTTACGGGCTCACGGTCAAGCAGGTCGAGCGCGACGAGAAGCGCACCGAGCAGGCCGTGAAGGACCAGGTCGAGCGCGCCTACACCGAGCACGGCATCGCCAGCAAGCATCTGGAAGACGAGCTGAGAAACGCGGCCACCGAGGCCGAGGCCCAGGTCGTCGAGGCCAAGAAGGTCGAGCAGGACAAGGCGTTCAAGACGAACATCCTGGCCATCGTCGAGGGAACGATGGACTCGATCGTGCCCGAGGTGGTGACGCGCGAGGAGACCAAGAAGGAGCAGAAGCGCGCGAACCAGACGATGGACGACGCCCGCTCCCACCTACGAGGATTCGCCCGCACGATACCCATGTTCCTCATGGCATACGGGGACCGTGGCATCCGCCTGTCGAACTTCGACGACTACACGCCCGACGACGTGTTCGAGGAGATCACAGGGATCACCGAAGCCGAGTTCCGGCTCCTGCGCGACGGCCAGGAGGTCACCGAGGAGAACGGCACCGTTACCAAGATCCCGGGCTTGTTCGACGAGGCGGTCTTCGACCAGTCCGTCCAGGAATTCCTGGACAAGAAGGAGGCCCTGGCCGACTACTTCGACGACGCGCAGACCGAGAACATCTTCGCCTACATCCCGCAGCAGAAGACATCTCTGGTCTTCACCCCGCAGCCGATCGTGAAGATGATGGTCGACACCCTCGAGGCCGAGAACCCGGGCATCTTCACCGACCCGGCCAAGACCTTCGCGGATCTGTTCTCCACCGCCGGACTATTCCTGATGGAACTGGTGCGTCGTCTCGACACGGGCCTTGCCAATGTCTTCCCTGACCAGGACGTCAGGCTGCGGCACATCCTGACCTCACAGATCTTCGAGATGAGCCACAACGAGATCCTGCATCGCATCACAATCGAGGCCGTCTCCGGGGGCGTGCCGGAGCGCAAGGCCTGGATCAAGGACTCCGGCCACTTCAAGGTCGGCAACCTCGCCCGAATGCGCCAGACGGAGCGGCAGAAAATGGTCGACGACATGCTGACGGAAGGGCACTGACGATGAGCAAGAAATTCGACGTCGTCATCGGCAACCCGCCCTACCAGGAAGAGGCCAAGGGCGGCGGCACCCGCGACACGCCGGTCTACCACCTCTTCATGGATGCGGCCTACGAGGTCGGTAAGAAGGCCGTGCTCATCACCCCGGCACGCTTCTTGTTCAACGCGGGATTCACCCCCAAGGCATGGAACGAGAAGATGCTCGCCGACCCCCACCTGACCGTCCCGCACTACGTGCCCAACAGCGACGACCTGTTCCCCGGCACGACCATCAACGGGGGCATCGCCGTCACCTGCCGTGACTCCGGACGCAAGGGTGAGCCCATCGGGACGTTCACGAGCTTTCCGGAACTCAACACGATCCTCCACAAGGTGTTCGAGTCCGGCCCTACCCCACTGGAGCGAGTTGGAATCACCAGTTCGCGCTCCTACCGCTACACGGACAAGTTGTACGTAGACCACCCCGACCTGCTCGCGCTGAGGCCCAAGGGCAACGAGGGCCTGGTCGAGACCAACGCATTCGACCAGTTCTCGAAGATTTTCCACGAGTCCAAGCCTGATGACGGTCACGAGTACGTGAGGGTCCTTGGCCTGAAGAACCGTGCTCGGGTCTACCGGTGGATCCGCTCCGACTACTTCGATGGACCGGAAAGCCTCTATAAGTACAAGGCCATTGTTCCAAAGTCGCGCGGGCACCTTGGAACACTCGGCAATCAGCCCGCCTTGGTCATCGGGGAACCGCTGATTGGCGAGCCGGGAGTAGGAACGACCTACACCTTCATCACGATCGGCGCGTTCGACGATAAAGACGCGATGCAGGCGTGCCTCAAGTACATCAAGACGAAGTTCGCCCGCACCATGCTCGGCGTCTCCAAGGTCACCCAGCACAACCCGGCGACCACCTGGAGGTACGTTCCCCTGCAGGACTTCACGTCGGCTTCAGACATCGACTGGTCCAAGTCGATCCCGCAAATCGACCAGCAGCTGTACGCCAAGTACGGGCTCGACTCCGAGGAAATCGCCTTCATCGAGGCCAAGGTCAAGCCGATGGAATGACCGCTGGAGAGGCGTGCCAGAGGTTGACAGCGAGCCCCACACTCCTGGCCCCGCCCCAAGTTTTGCGCGCCGCCTTGCGTGCCGCCCGTAACGGCCAACCGATCGTGCCATCTGCATGGACCCGACAGAGCGACAATCGACTCCATATCAGGCCCCTTAGCCGGTGACGGCTATGGCCTCCGCTGGTGGGCCTTCGGGAAAGACCGCCCAGGGACAGGGAAGCGATCGGAATTGGCGGGCGACGCATTGCCGTGGTCCCGAAATCGCGACTAGTGACGTGATCTCAACAAGAATCCGGTAGGTATCGGTATTCGAAATGGGTGAGGTGAAGAGCGGCGCGGACGATGTCGCCGACCTGCCTTGGGCTGGCTGTGCTGTGACGCAGGGTCCGCCAGCGGCCGACGAGGATCGCGAAGCCGCGTTCTCCGAGGCACCGCATGGATCGAAGGACGGCGTTGTAGGTCCGGTTGTCGACGGCGAGCCGGCGGCCGTCGGCGGGCTGCTTGTACGGAGCGTGGATGCCCTGGCCAGCGCCTTCGTAGCCTGAGTCGGCCAGGGTCGGCAGCCGCAGTTCGGAGGCCGCCCAGTAGAGGGCGCCGGTGACGTCCAACCGCTGGGCGCAGGTCAGGTCATGCAGATGTCCGGACATCGCATCCGAGGTCCAGATCGGTAGCCCGTCGGGGCGCATCACAGCCTGAATGTTCGCCCCGAAGTCGCGGTGTTTCCCGGAGTACCACGCGTCGATCGTGTCGCCTTTCACGCTCACGGTGGTCTCGGCCAGGCGGTCGGTGTCGAACAGCTTCCCGTCGAGGATCACGTGCGACCAGCCGTCGGCGGCGACCCGGCGCAGCGCGTCGTGCAGGGTGGGTGTCTGCGCCGCCAGGACCCGCACGGCCTCGGCAACGTACCGGTAGGCCGTAGCCCGCGACACCCCGAACCCCGCCCCGAGGGTGGCCTTGTCCGCACCCTTGCGAAACCACACCAACACCAGGACCGCCTGGTAGAAGCACGTCAGCGCACGGGTTCCCGGTCGGGTGCCCACCGCCCGACGCTCGGCGCGAAGCAGCCGCGCCACGTGCTGTACGAGTTCCCTGGGCACGTCGAGCCTGGCAGAATAGGCGATCACGTGGAGCCCTCTCGAAGACTGGATTCTGTCGCAAGAACCTGTCTATCGATGGCTCCACGTCCATATCCAACACCGTCCGGTATGGACGTTACGCCCGTGTCATCCCCACTCGGCCGCCGAACCTTGCTGAGATCACCTCAGTGATCGTCTGCCTGTCGGACGCGAAACCGAACAGCCAGGCGTGCCGCTGGCGTGCCGCTGCTTGCCCGGCGGCGTTCAACAGCGTGCGGACCCGCCCGGCGTGGCCATGGCCCGCCGACAGTAGCGAGGTGGCCTCGTTCTTGGTCGGCGGCCATCCCGGCACGTCAAACGCGATCTCCGCGGTTCCCTCGGTGCCATTGGGGAGCTCAGTCATGTCGTCGATTGAACCAGCGTGCATCGGAGTTTCTTGGCCGCGTAGACGGCCAGAAGCTGGGCGACGAGCGATGGACTAGTATCGATCATCTGGCACAAGCCGGGCACAACCGACGCCGACAAGGGCTGTAAACCGCTGCAAGGCAACGAGAGAACCTGCCCAGGCCAGGACGTCGATCCGCCTGATCTGCGATGGTCGGCGGCCCGCTGGACGGGTTCAGGGTTCCAGTCCCTGGCGGCCCCGCACCGCGCCGGTCGTCCGCCCTGCGACAGGGGTCGCCTAGTTGATCGAGTCAGATGGGCCGAGACGGACGGGCCGGGACGTAGGGCATGCTCGTCGTACGAGCACCATTCGAGCACCAACACGTCCATCAGGACGAACAACAAGAGGCGGCTGACCCCTGTTGCGGCAGGTCAACCGCCTCTTAATCTTGTGCGCCCGAAGGGACTCGAACCCCTAACCTTCTGATCCGTAGTCAGATGCTCTATCCATTGAGCTACGGGCGCAGGTGCTCAGCCAGTGTACACACCCGGCTTTCGCGCGGAGACTCCGGGATTCGAACCCGGGAGGGGCTTTAAGACCCCAACCGCATTAGCAGTGCGGCGCCATAGACCAGACTAGGCGAAGTCTCCCTGGTGGCCCGTAGACCACCGCGCCCGAGGATACAGGTCGCCACCCACCGGGAGCAAAGCGACTTCCGACGTACGCCCACCGAGGCCGCCGGCCCCGTGTTTCCACGCTGTGCGCCAGCATGATCGGGACTATGCTCCATCGATATGCAGGAGCAGCCGCCCGCCGAGCCGACCCGCCGAGAGCCTGCTGACCGCGCGCGCCGGCGCCCCCCACGGCCGACCTTCACTCCGCCGACGGCCGCCGAGCAGTCCGTGGAAAAGGCGGCACCGGCGCCAGCGGCACCGGCCACCCCCGGCACCCAGCGCCCCCGACGGGCCAAGCCCGCCCCGGCGGTGCTCTTCCAGCCACCGGAGCCGGACCGCCCCCTGCCCCGCCAACCGGTCCCCGCCGCAGGCAGGAATGACGAGGAGGAGCCCGGACGGCACTCCCGCGCGAGCGGTAGCACGACGGGCGCCAAGCAGCCCGGCCCGGCAGCGGGCGTAGACCAGCCGAGCCCACCGGACAGTTCCGGGAAGGTCGACCAGCCAGCCAGTGCCGCGCCGACCGACCCGGGCAGCAACTCGGCGGCATCGGCGGATGAGCCAGCACCCGGGGGCAGCCCGCAGCAACCGGCCGGTCCGCCGCCTCGGACGCCGAAGGCCCGGGCCAGCCGTGCCACCCCGGCCCGCAAGGCCGCCCCCCGGAAGGCAGCCGGCACGTCGACCGGGGAGGGGACCGCTACGACATCGCCGACAGCCGACGTGACCCCGGCCACGCCGGCCGCCGCGCCGACCAAGCGCACCGCGCGCTCTACCGACGCGGCGGCCACCCCGACCAAACGCACCACGACCCCGACCAAGCGGGCGGCAGGTCCGCGGACGAGCGCGGCCCCGAAGCAGGCCGCCCCCGCACCGCCACAACCAGCGGAACAGACCCCGGCCGAGCAGCCGCCGTCCGCGCCCGTGGCCGGCGACCCCACCCCGACGGCCCACGAAACCCAGGCGGCCCAGGCGCAGGAACGGGCCGCACAAGGTCAGCAGCAGCCCGCACCAGCCCGAGAGGCAATGCCAGTTCGGGAGGCAGCGCCCGCCGAGCAACACTCCGCGCCGGCTTCGGTGCGTACCCCCGAATCGGAGCTGCGGGCGGTCACCGCGCACCTGCTCGACCACCCCGGCTTCGCGCCGGAGTTGCTGGCCCTGGCCGCGGTGCGGGCTCTCGGCCCCGGCGCGGCCGCCTGGGCCGAGCGGCTGCGGGCCCGGTACCCGGACGCCCCGGCGGACGGCCTGGCCCGCCTGGCCACCCGGCGGTTCGTCCGCGCGGCGGGCGCGGGCGGGGCGGCCGCCGCGCTGGCCGGGCTCTTCGCGCCGCTGGCCGAGCTGGCCTCGGTGCTCTGGACGCACTCGAACCTGGTGCTGCACCTGGCGGCGGCGTACGGCCGGGATCCCGCGCACCCCGACCGGGCGGTCGAGCTGCTGGTGCTCACCCAGGTGCACCCGGATGCGGAGAGCGCGCGTGCCGCGCTGGCCGCGGCCGGAACGACGGACGACCCGGTCGAGGGCACGTGGCCGCGGGCGGCGGAGGTCGCGTGGCGGCTGGCCGCGCCGCTCACGGCGCAGGCCGGTGGGTGGCTGGCGTTGCGGCTGGCGTCCCGGCTGCTGCCGGGTGCGGCGGTGCTCGCCGCGGCGCTGGGCGACTCGGCTGCGGCCGACCGGCTCGCGGCCCGGGCGGTAGCCGCCTACCGGCCGTCGCCGGGCGATGTGGCGGGTCGACCGGTCAGAGCCAGTTGAACCAGTCCTGGGGCAGCAGCGCGTAGCCGACGAAGGCGACCACGTCGAGCAGGGTGTGCGCGATGACCAGCGGCATCACCCGCCGGGTACGCAGGTAGAAGTAGCTGAACACGACGCCCATCACCGCGTTGCCGACGAAGGCGCCGAAGCCCTGGTACAGGTGGTACGAGCCGCGCAGCAGCGCGCTGGCCGCGATGATCGCGCCGAGCCGCCACTGGAGCTGACGCAACCGGGTGACCAGGTAGCCGACCACGATCACCTCCTCCAGCACGGCGTTCTGCACGGCGGCGAGGATCAGCACCGGGACGGCCCACCAGACCTCCGGCAGCGAGGCCGGCACCAGCGTGGCGTTGATGCCGAGCTGCGCCGCCACCCAGAACAGGGCCAGCCCGGGCAGGCCGATCAGCGCCGCCAGGCCGGCGCCGCGCGCCAGGTCCTGGCCGGGTCGCCGGGCGTCCAGGCCGAGGGACCGCGCCGGGTCGCCGGGGTCGCGGCTGAGCAGGTGTACGGCGAGCAGCACCGGCAGCAGCGCGAAGACGATGCCGAGCAGTTGGTACGTCAGGTCCAGCCAGGGTCTCGCTGACGCGGAGG
The DNA here is from genome assembly GCF_053599855.1 of Micromonospora sp. NPDC005161. NCBI lineage: Bacteria > Bacillati > Actinomycetota > Actinomycetes > Micromonosporales > Micromonosporaceae > Micromonospora > Micromonospora sp. NPDC005161. The sequence continues at coordinate 332,643 of NZ_JBSFYQ010000002.1, read as the reverse complement.
TGTTCAGCGAGGCGGTCTGCTTGGAGAGCGGACCGTCGGCGGTCAGCTTCGCGATGATCGAGACCACCGCGTAGACCGCGGACTGGCCGAGGGAGAGACCGAGGACCAGCAGCGTCTCGGTCCCCAGCAGCCGGCGGGACACCGGGCGGGTCAGCTCAACGGTCACCGCACCACTCTGCCCGACGGGCGGCGCCGGTTGCACGGCCGACCGGCCGGCATGAACCGATCGCACATTCTGTGCGACCGGTGAGCACGCTCCGTGGAGATTCTATGGGCGCCCGATCCGCTGCCGTCTGGAGAAGGAGCGCCCCCCGTGGACAACGTCGCACGGTTGCTGAAAGAGAGCTGGACCCTGGTCGAGGAGGACCGGGTCCGGCTGAGCAGCCACTTCTACGCCCGGCTGTTCCTGCTCGACCCTGCCCTTCGGCAGCTCTTCCCGGTGCAGATGACCGGCCAGGGCGACCGTCTGCTGGAAGCGATCATCACGGCGATCCACACCGTCGACGACCCGGAGAGCTTCGACGAGTTCCTCCGGGCGCTGGGCCGCGACCACCGCAAGTACCACGTCGACGAGCAGCACTACAAGACGATGGGCGTCGCGCTGCTGGACGCGCTGCGCAGCACCGCCGGCGACGGCTGGAACCTGGAGTACGACCAGGCGTGGACGGACGCGTACGCGGCCATCTCGGCGAAGATGCTCGCCGGGGCGGCGAACGACGAGAACCCGCCGTTCTGGCACGCCGAGGTGCTGACCCACGAGCGGTACGGCCCGGACACCGCCGTGCTGACCTGCCGGGCGTTGCAGCATCCGCTGCCGTGGCGGGCGGGCCAGTACGTGAGCCTGGAGGTGCCGCGCCACCACCCTCGGGTGTGGCGGACGTACTCGGTGGCGAACGCCCCGAACGACGACAACGTGCTGGAGTTCCACGTGCGGTCGTCCGGGGCCGGCTGGGTGTCCGGTGCGCTGGTCCGCCGGGTGCGCCCGGGTGACCTGCTCCGGTTGGCGGCGCCAATGGGGTCGATGACGCTGGACCGGTCCTCGGAGCGGGACATCCTCTGCGTGGCCGGCGGGGTGGGGCTGGCCCCGATCAAGGCGCTGGTGAAGGAGGTGGCCAGCTACAACCGCACCCGGTGGGTGCACGTCTTCCACGGCGCCCGCCAGGCAGCGGATCTGTACGGCCTGGCCGGGTTGCAGGAGCTGGTCGCCGTACACCCGTGGTTGTCGGTCACCGCGGCGTGCAGCGAGGACCCGGACTTCGACGGCGAGCTGGGTGACATCCCGGACGTGGTGGCCCGGTACGGCCCGTGGACCACGCACGACTGCTACGTCTCCGGGTCGGCCCGGATGGTCCGGTCCACGCTGCGGGTGCTGGCCGCGGACGAGGTGCCGCCGCAGCACATCCGCTACGACACCTTCGGTGACCTCTAGGCGTTCCTCCCCCCACACCGGGGCGCGTGCCCCTGCCCCCTGGGGCACGCGCCCCGGTCCCGCCCCTGTCTCAGTAGCGCCAGGGGTGCCCGGTCTCCCGGTACTCCTCCACCGGCACCAGCGGCACGCCGGGCGCCATCCGGTCCACGTAGAGCCGGCCCTCCAGGTGGTCGATCTCGTGCGCGACCAGCCGGGCCATGCCGAACTCGAACGAGGTGATGATCCGGCTGCCGTCCCACTGGGCGTGCTCCACGTCCAGTCGCAGCGGCCGGGGCACCAGGCCACGGTGGTCGAAGAAGGAGAGGCAGCCCTCGTACTGCTCGTCGGTGTCCGGGTCGGCGTCGACCACCCGGGGGTTGAGCAGCACGACCGGCTCCGCCGAGCGGTCGGGGGGCCGCACCACGGCCGCCGCCCGACCGATGTCGAGCTGCGGGGCGGCGACGCCGACCCCCTTGCTGAACGGATGCAGCTCGTCGAGCCGGGCCAGGGCCGTGCTGAGCCGGTCGACCACCTCCCGGGCGACCTGCTCCTCGGCGGGCAGGTCGAACGGGCGGCCGCGCTGGCGGAGCAGGTCGGCGCCGCGCTGGACGATGCCGAGCCCGCGCATCCGGTCGCTGGGCCGGACCCGGGCCCCGCCGGGGCCGACGTCCGGGTCGGTGTCCGGGCGCGCCCGGAATCGCCACTGCATGCGATAGCGGGCGTTCAGCGGTGGGTCATCGGTCTGCCAGTCGAAGATCGCCCGGCCGCCCTCGTCGCGGCGCTGCGGCGCCGTTCGCAGCGGGCCCTCCTCCGCCGAGAGCGAGGTCTCCACCCCCCAGACCTGCGCGTCGAGCGCCGCCGGCAGGTCCAGGCGGACAGCGAGCTGTCGGGTGGGCAGCCGCACGGCCCGCTGGAACCAGGGACCCCACTTCTCCTGCCCGACGGAGTACGCGTACTCGATGGTGGCCCGGTCACCGGGGTAGAGCGGGAAGCGCCGCTCGCTGTTCTCGAAGAGCAGCCAGATTTCCTTGAACGCGTCCCGGTCGTGTTTCGCCCGCCAGTGCATCGGCTCCGGGTCACCGCCGCCGTCGTCCCGGCGGGCCTGTAGTTGCAGCTCGGCGAAGGTGAGTGGGTGCTCGCGGTGGTGCCGGTTGGAGCGACCGGGGTCGTTCGGGTAGCGGTCGACGGCGACCCGGACCAGGTAGCGGTTGATCGGCTCGGTGCCGGCGTTGTAGAGCTCGCGGTGGATGACGCACCGGTAGCTGTCGTCGGTGTGGGTGAGGGTGAGGGTGGCGAGTTCCCGCTCCACGACGAGGCCGGTGCCGGGTGGCAGCCACTGGCCGGGCAGGTGCGGCTCGCGGTGCTGTTGACCGGCGCGGGCGTGCCGTAGTTCGTCGTACTCCCGGAAGCGCTGCCAGATCGCGCCGCTGGCCTCCAGGACGGCCTCGGCACGGCGGGCGAAGTCCTCGGTCGGGCGGTGCCGGCGCCCCTCGACGTGGCTGACGTAGGACGGGTCGAACCCCATCAGGACGGCCAGTTGCTTCTTGGACAGCCCCCGCCCGGTCCGCTGCCGGGCGAGCTCGGCCGCGAAGGAGTCGGCAGCCCGTTCGAGGGGGGAGGTCGTCATCGGCTTCCTCGTGGCCGGGAGTATCAGTTTCACGTTCCGTGCCCGTACGCACACGCATCTGCCACCTTGCCGACACTTTGCTTGACAATCCACCGACCGACATCGATCCTGCGCCGGTGTTTTCCGAGGCCGCGGCCGGGTAGAAGGCCGGGGCGGAGCGCTGCTCCCGCCGGGAGCGGAGTGACCCTGACCTCCCGATACGGCTCAGGTGAGGCTTCCCTTAGACCTACGCGTGTGGTTAGGCTAGCCTTAGCTCAGGACGGCAGGGTCGTCCGCCGAGGTGCTCCTCGGTCACGCGGACGGGGGATGACACGGTGACAGCGGTGATGCCGAGGCGGGACGTGACCGCCACGCCGCTCGCCCCCGTCACCGCGGCACTGCGTGCCATGTTCGGCACCGACGATCTTCCCGGGCTCGCACCGGGCCTGCTGGTCGACGACGAGTTCGGCTGGGCGCCCGCGACCACCCTGATCGACGGCAGTCGGCTGCCCGATCTGCTGCACGCCGCCACACTGCGCTGGGGCGGCACGCCGCACGCCTGCGCCGCGCTGGCCTGGAAGTCGTACAGCTACTGGACGGCGCTGCCGGTCGTGCTCGGCTGGGCCTCGGCCCGGCGGGTGCCGCTGCTCGACCCGTCCGACGTGCTGATCCACTTCGAGGACCACCGGCCGCTGCTCACCCTGGGTCTGCGCCGCAGCACCACCGTGGCGGTGCTGCCGAACGACCCGCTGGCGCTGGCCGGCCACCCGGAGGTGCGGGTCGTCGCCGGCGAAGCGGAGCTGCTGGCCGCGCTGCGCGCCTCGCTCCTCGACGCCCACCTGGCCCCGCTCATCGCGGCGATCCAGGCGGAGGTCCGGGTCGGCACCCGGACGCTGCTCGGCTCGGTCGCCTCCGGCATCTCGCACGGCATCCTGCGGGCCGCGGACGGGCTGCCCGGCCCGACGGTGCAGACGATCGACACCCTGCTCGGCGCGCTCGACCTGGCGGACCTGGTCGAGCTGGTGCCGGGGCCGACCGGTGAGCCGAGCGTGCAGCGGCGCACCTGCTGCCTCGCCTTCACGCTGCCCAGCCCGAAGGTCTGCCAGGGCTGCTGCGTCCGCCAGGCCTGAGCCTCGGTCAGTCGGTCAACGGCCGCACGTCCCACACCCACACTCCGCCGGTGAAGATCGGCTGGATCCCGGTCAGCTCGGTCATCCCCCGGCGCAGTGCCGCCTCGTACTCCTGTGGCCCGAGGATGACCACGCCGGCCCGCCAGTAGCGCAGGTCGTCGACCGCCTTCACCCGGCTCTGGGGGGTGATCGGCGGCACCGCGCCGGTGCGCCGGATGGTGCCGAAGAAGCTGCTGGTGGGGCGGGGTGGTGCGGTGAACAGCGCGATCCGCGGCTTCTCGGCGTTCCGGCGGGTGTCCGGGCCGAGGAAGTAGCCGCGGGCCAGGGGCATGTCCAATCGGGTCGCTGCGGACCAGCGCAGCGGCTCCGCGTAGTTGGTGTCCGGCAGCGGCAGGGTCACCACACTGCGCCCGCCGGCCACGTACGGCCGCCAGGCCCCACTGGTGACGAAGGCGGGGACCGGGTCGAGGCGGGCCACCGGTAGCGGGGTGGGCAGGATCGGCAGCAGGGCCATCGTGAGCACGGTGGCCGTGACGAAGCGGATCTGCCGTCGAGCGACCGGCTGCGACTGGGCCAACTCGCGCGCCCGCTCGGCGCCGTAGGCGAGCAGCAGCCCGATGATCGGGGTGATCGCCAGGGCCCACCGGGTCGGCACCACCGAGTGCAGGACCGGCAGATTCTCCAGCGCCGCCCAGGGCCCCGGCACGCCGGTGCCCCTGCCGGCGAACCGGATCACCCGGCCCAGTGAGAGCACCGCGAAGAGCAGCCCGAGGGCGGCCAGCCCGAGCACGACGACCGAGCGGCGCAGCCACCAGACCAGGGCGATCACCAGCACCAGCAGCGGCCACCCGAAGAAGCTGTTCTCCTCCGTCGGGTTCTTGGCCAGGCTCGCCGCCGTACGCGGGCTGCCGGCAAGCGACTCCCGGGAGTACGCGACGAACGAGGCGAGGTCGCTGGAATAGCCGCGGATCAGGCGGGACAGCCCGGAGTACGCGCCCGGCCCGAAGAACTGGACGTAGAGCGGGTACGCCAACAAAAGCCCGGCGACCCCGGCGGCGACGGCCAGACCGGCGAGGAACGGCCGGGCCCGTGATCGCAGCTCCCGGCGGCCGAGGGCGAGCGCGCCGACGATCACGCCCAGCCCGATCGCCGTCATCAGCAGGATCTCCAGGTTGAGGAAGGCCTGCCAGACGATCACCAACGCGAGGAGCACGCCGTTGCGCAGCCAGCGGCCCGGCTCGCCCAGCCGCAGCGTTCGCCAGATGATCAGTGGGACCACGAACTGCGACACGATGTTCGGATGCGCATTGGCGTGCGACACCATGGCCGGCGCGAACGCGCAGAAGCCGGCACCCAGCCAAGCCGGCCCGCGGGCGCCGATCAGGACCCGGGAAAGCAGGAAGTACCAGGCCGTGGCGGTGGCAATCATTCCAGCGGTGAGAAAGAGCAGGAATGCCGCGCGCGGTCCGAGGAGCACGGTGACCGGTGTCATTGGCAGCGAAACGGATAATACGGATGTATTCGCCATGAGATTGACGCCGTCCGGCACGTTCATCCGGTCCGAATGGAACGGATATGCGAAATGGGTGACGACCCGTGCACCGTGCGCCATCATCCATTCGAACTGCGACTGATCTGAGCGGTTGTCCCGTACCCCGCTGCCCGGTTCCAGCCAGAGCCGCCCGGTGACCCAGAAGCCGAGCACCACGAAGCTCAGCACGGCGGCCAGATCGGCCCGCTTGCCGCTGCCGGCCGCACGGACGCCATCGCCCTGCGCCGTCGACGCGGCGACCGGGCCGCCTCCGGGCGCGTCCGATTCAGGAGTAGTCATGGCAATTCATAGGGTAGTCAGCGTATGGCACTGCCGTGACATGTTTCGGGGTACTGCCGTACTATGTGCCGGGTTCGCCGACCGCCGATCACGTGCCCACCCCCGACCGCAATTCGGCCACGCCGCTGCCCCGATTCTTCTGCCATCCGAGCGGATGATTCACTCTGTCGGTCCAGGCACGGGTCGAGTTCATATCGTGAGGAATCGACGCATGGCAGAAATCACTGGGGATCAGCGCGTCCAGTCCGAGGTTCTGGAAGGCCTGGCGACCGCTGTCAACCACCGTCGCTGGTTCGTCGAACTGGCGGTGCCGTACCTCGGTGACGACCCGATCGAGATCGGCAGCGGTCTCGGTGACTACGCGCTGGAATGGTCGCGGCGGCTGCCCCGGTTCACCGCCACCGAGGCCGATCCGGACCGACTGGTGCAGCTCAAGGAGCGCCTCGCCGACCAGCCGAGCATCGATGTCCGGCAGATGCTGCTGCCGCACAACGATCGGGGCGACTACAGCGCCGCGGTCTCGTACAACGTGCTGGAGCACATCGAGGACCACGTGGGCGCGCTGCGCAGCATGCGTGACCTGGTCCGACCCGGCGGTGCCGTGATCATCATCGTGCCGGCGTTCCAGTTCGCCATGAGCCCGGCCGACATCGCCACCGGGCACGTCCGCCGCTACACGAAGAAGACGCTCGGAGCGGCGATGACCGAGGCGGGCCTGACCGTGGAGAAGATCCACTACGCCAACGCGCTGGGGCTGCTCGGCTACTTCATGGCCACCAAGGTCTTCCGGCTGATGCCGAAGGAGGGCCCGATGGTGAAGGTGTACGACACGATCGTCCTCCCCGCCACCAAGGCCGCCGAACAGCGCATCCGCCCCCCGTTCGGCCAGTCCGTCTTCGCCGTGGCCCGCGTCCCCGACTAACCCCCACCCCCGCCCCACCCCGCCCACCCCGCGATCTTGCACTTTCGGTCGTCGACATGCCCCTCATGCCGGGTATGTCCGGGCAGGAAGTGCAAGATCGCGCGGGTCTGGGGGTGGGGGGAGCGGGGGGAGGGGAGCGGTTAGTCCTTGATTTGGTACGTCGGGCGGATCACCGCTCGGGCGAGGGTGTGGAACGTGAGGTTGAAGCCGACGTAGGCGGGGCTGGCGTCGGGGGTCAGGTCGAGACGGTCGACGTCCAGGGCGTGCACCGCGAAGACGTACCGGTGCGGGCGGTCACCGGGGGGCGGAGCCACGCCGCCGTAGCCCTGCTCGCCGTAGTCGTTGCGGACCGAGAACGCTCCACCGAGATCCGCGCCCGCCGCGCCACCCGCGCCGCTGGGCAGCTGGGTGACGCCGAGCGGCACGTTCACCAGCACCCAGTGCCAGAAGCCGCTACCGGTCGGCGCGTCGGGGTCGTAGCAGGTCACGGTGAAGCTCTTCGTCTCGGCGGGGAAGTCCGACCAGGTCAGCTGCGGGGAGACGTTGTCACCCCCCGTGCTGCCGTGCGCGTGCCGGGCATCCATCGGCTCGCCGTTCTGCACGTCGTCACTGGTCAGCGTGAACGAGGGCACCGTCGGCAGCAGCTCGTACGGGTCCGGGGCGATCGGTCGTTCCAGGGTCATCGGGACGCGTCCTTCCGGTTTTCGCGGAGATTCCTGCCCCTTCTTACCCCTTCGCGGCCTCTCCGACGACCGGAAAGCGGTAGTGCCGGGTCAACGGCGCTACCGTTGAGTCTGGGCCAACGCTCCACAGGGGGACCTCGTGGCCGGGATCTGGCGGGACTTCGTAGCAGCCGTCTTCACCGCGCTGCGCCGCCGGGACGAGCGGGCCATCGCCGAGGAGCGCCGGCGCGCGATCGAGCGGCTGGCCGACGAGACGATCCGGGAGAGCCTGCGGGCCACGGACCCACCGGAGTGACGGCGGCGAGGGGTACGGAACCAACCGCTGGCGCGTCTCTCCGCGACGAAAAGCCAGCCACCGGACGCCGGCGCGCCGCTCGGGTTGCCTGAATGACGCCAGCGCGGCGTGGCGAGCGATGAAGATGAGGTGATGGGGCGGATCTTCCGGTCACGGCCGGTGGTGACCGCAGAGACGCACCGTACGACCCTTTTCGAGATCTTCTTCGATCTGGTGTTCGTCTTCGGGTTCATCCGGGTCACCGAGTTCATGAGCGCACGGCCCGCGCCGGTGACCCTGGTGCAGGGTTTCCTCGTCCTCCTGCTGTTGTGGAACTCCTGGCTGGTGTACTCCTGGTTGGGAAACCAGGCCCGAATCGATGTCGGGCTGATCCGTGCCGGCGTCACCGTCGGGATGGCAGCCGTCTTTCTCGCCGCTCTCGTCATCCCCGACGTGTGGGAATCCGGACCGTCAGCGTTGGGACCCCGGCTGATCCTGGTACTGGCCTACATCGTGGTGCGAGTGATCCATCTGGTCCTCTACCACTGGGCAGCGGTGGGCAGTCCACGGCTGCTCCGGACCATTCGCGTGTACGCCCTCACCACCCCACTGTCCTGGGTCCCACTGGTCGTTGGTGCCGTGTTCGGCGGCACCGCGCAGATCCTGCTCTGGACGGCAGCGCTCGTGATCGACATGGGCGGCGGGGTGGTCGCCTCCGTGCTGAGCGGATGGCCCGTGCGCAGCCCGGGCCACTTCACGGAGCGGCACAGCCTCGTGGTGATCATCGCGCTCGGCGAGTCCCTGATCTCGGTGGGCGCCGGGGTCGGGGCGGAAATGATCCGTGGACCGGTCCTGGTGGCCGCGCTCCTCACGCTCGCCGCCACGGTCTGCCTGTACTGGCTCTACTCCCATAGCGCGGCGGCCGCACGGCAGGCGCTGACCATGAATTTCGGCCTGCGACGGGATCAGGTGGCCGCCAACGCCTACACCCTTGCCCACTTCCCGCTGATCGCCGGCACCATCTACCTGGCGCTGGGGGTGGAGCAGGTGCTCGCCGGCCTGGTACATGACGAGTCGCACAGAACCGACGCCGTGAACTGGATCCCGGCCGTCGCCCTGTTCGGCGGGACGGCCCTCTACCTCGCGGGCAGGGCGACGTTCCTGAGTTTCAGCGTCCGGTCCGTGCGGCCGGGGCAATTCCTCGCCCCCGGCGTGGCACTGCTGTTACTTCCCGCCGGACGGTATCTGCCCGGCCTGACCGGTCTCGGCCTGCTCACCGCGTTCCTCGTCGTTCTTGTCAGCTACGAGGCGGCGGCCGGACGCGGGCGAGGGCCCGGTGCCCGGTCGGACCCGGAACTCACGGCCCGATGACGACGTTCGCGAGCGGCTCGCCCGCGGCGTACCGCCGGACCTGGTCGACCAGCAGCCGGCGGGCCCGGGGCGCCAACGCGGCGGTCAGGCCACCGACGTGCGGGCTGATCAGGACGTTCGGTGCGGACCACAGCGGGTGGTCGGCGGGCAGCGGCTCGGGTTCGGTGACGTCCAGGGCGGCGTGCAGCCGGCCCGTGCTGAGCTCGGCGAGCAGCGCATCGCTGTCCACCACCCGCCCCCGTGACACGTTCACCAGCAGGGCGCCGTCGGCCATGCTGGCGAGGAACTCCTTGTTCACCAGGCCCTCGGTCTCCGGGGTCAGCGGCGTGGCCAGGATGACGACATCCGCTTGCGGCACCATCTCCGGAAGATCGGAAACTGGCCGTACGCCGGGGCGGGGGCTCCGCGCCACCCGGCTGATCTCCACCTCGAACCCAGCGAGCCGGCGCTCGATCGCGGCGCCGATCGAGCCGTACCCGACGATCAGCACCCGGGCGTCAGCCAGCCCGGTCGACCAACCCGAGGCCCAGCGGCCCTCGCCCCCGGCCCGGACGAACTCCGGCAGCCGACGCCGGGCGGCGAGGGTGAGCGCCACGGCCAGCTCGGCGGTGGCCGCGTCGTGCACGCCCCGGCCGTTGGCCAGAGTCAGGCCGGGCCGCAGGTACGGCAGGACATGGTCGTAACCGGCGGTCACGGTCTGCACCACCTTGAGCCGGGGCATCCGGGCGATCGGCTCGCAGAAGCGCGGATCGATGATCCCGTACGGAACCGCGTAGAACTCGACGTCGTCCAGATTCTCGGGCACGGGTCGAGTGCCGTCGTACAGCGCAACGTCCAGATCGCCAAGCTCGGCCAACGCGTCTGGGTGAGAGATCAAGTAGCGCACGCCCACAATCATGCTGGATCGCCCCGAGCGGGACCGCTCGCCGTCCACAGACACGTCCCCTGACCGGCGTTTGCGCTGGTCAGGGGGCATTTAAGCTGTTCCGGGGGGCGGAGGGTGTGGGATTCGAACCCACGAAGACATCGCTGCCTTACCGGTTTTCAAGACCAGCGCCATCGGCCACTAGGCGAACCCTCCCGGGCCGCCACCCGGGGGTGCGCGGCCGTGCCTAGTCTGCCATGGCACCGGGCGCGCGGCCCGGCGTCCCTCCCCGACGGGGTGGCGCGGCGCCGGAACCACGTCTGATCGTCCACAGTGGGCAACGGGACGGGATCGAGTGCGCCTGCGGCCCGCAGTGTCATCGGGTAAGACTGAGCCCATGCGAGCCATCACCATTCCGCAGCCCGGTGGACCCGACGCGCTGATCTGGGCAGAGGTCCCCGATCCCGAGCCCGGCCCGGGCGAGGTGATCGTGGATGTGCGGGCCGCCGGAGTCAACCGCGCGGACCTGCTGCAACGGCAGGGGCACTACCCTCCGCCGCCCGGCGCACCCGAATACCTGGGGCTGGAGTGCTCCGGGGTGATCAGCGCGATCGGTCCGGAGGTGACCGGGTGGGCGATCGGCCAGCAGGTCTGCGCCCTTCTGACCGGCGGCGGGTACGCCGAGCGGGTCGCGGTCCCCGCCGGGCAGTTGCTGCCAGTGCCGGCCGGCGTCGACCTGGTCGACGCCGCGGCGCTGCCCGAGGTGGCCTGCACCGTCTGGTCGAACCTGGTCCCGGTGGGCCGCCTGAACTCGGGCGACACGCTGCTGGTGCACGGCGGCGGCAGCGGGATCGGCACCTTCGCGATCCAGTTCGGGGCGGCCCTGGGCGCCACGATCCTGGCGACCGCTCGCGCGACCAAGCATTCCAGGCTGCGCGAACTAGGCGCGGCGCACACGATCGACTACCGGGAGCAGGACTTCGTCGAGGAGGCCCGGCGAGCCACCGACGGCCACGGCGTCGACGTCATCCTCGACATCATGGGTGCGGCCTACCTGGACCGCAACGTCGCCGCGTTGGCCACCGGTGGCCGGCTGGTGGTGATCGGGCTACAGGGTGGCCGCAACGCCGAACTGGATCTCGGCGCTCTGCTGACCAAGCGAGCCAGCGTTCTGGCGACGACCCTGCGCGCCCGGCCGCTCACCGAGAAGGCGGAGATCGTCCAGGGCGTACGGGACGAGGTGTGGCCGTTGATCGAGGCTGGCAGGATCCGGCCGGTGGTGGACCGGCGGCTGCCGATGACCGAGGCAGCCGAGGCGCACCGGCTGGTCGAGTCGAACGATCACGTTGGCAAGGTGCTGCTCACCGTCGGGTGACGCCGGGAACCGGGCGGGGCGGGGTGCGCGTCAGGCGGACGCGTCGGCCGCCGGGCGGGGCAGCATCAGGCGGGCGCCAGGCCCCTCCCCGCCGAGGGCGTCACCGGGGTTGTAGAGCGTGCAGCGCTGCAGGGACAGGCAGCCGCAGCCGATACAGCCGTCCAGGTCGTCGCGGAGCTTGGTGAGCAGCCGGATCTTCTCGTCCAGCCGACCACGCCAGCTGGCGGAGAGCCGCGCCCAGTCCTGCGGGCTGGGCGTACGCGCCTCGGGCAGCGAGTCCAGCGCCGCGCGGATCTCGTCGAGCGAGACGCCGACCTGCTGGGAGATCCGGATGAAGGCGACCCGGCGCAGCTCGGCGCGGGCGTACCGGCGCTGGTTGCCGCCGGTACGGTCGGCGCGGATCAGACCGAGCCGCTCGTAGTAGCGCAGCGCCGACGGCGCCACGCCCGAGCGGACGGACAGCTCCCCGATGGTCAGTGAGTCCTGCATCACCCGGTCCTTGAGTTGAAGTGCCCTTCAACTCACAGGCTATCCAGATGACGATGACGACTGCCAACGCGGCCCTGCCGCCGGTGCCGGGGCCGGTGGCCGGCCCGCTGGAGCGGCTACGCGCCGGCCGGGAGTTCGGCGCCAACGTGTACTCCACCATCGATGTGCTCTGGGTGCTCTACCACCGCGTCCTGCGGATCACCCCGGGCACCGTCGACGATCCCGAGCGGGACCGGTTCCTGCTCTCCAAGGGGCACGCCGTGGCCGGCTACTACGCGGTGCTCGCCGCCAAGGGCTTCCTCCCCGCCGGCTGGCTCGACGACCAGGGCGGCCCGGCGAGCCGCCTCGGCGACCACCCGGACCGGACCCTGGTGCCGGGGGTGGAGATCGGCTCCGGCTCGCTCGGGCACGGCCTCGGCCTGGGCGTGGGCACCGCGCTCGGGCTGCGAGCCCAGGGCCTGCTCACTACCCGGGTGTACGTGCTGCTCGGCGACGCCGAGCTGGACGAGGGATCGAACCACGAGGCGATCGCGTACGCCGGCGCCACCGGCCTCGGAAACCTGACCGCCGTGGTTGTCGACAACCACTCGGCCACCCACGGCTGGCCTGGTGGCCTGGCGGCCCGGTTCACGGTGAACGGCTGGACCGCCACCACCGTCGACGGACACGACCACGACGCGCTGCACACCGCCCTCACCAGCCAGCACCGGGACCGGCCGCACGTCGTCGTCGCGGTCGCCAAGACGAAGGAGTGACAATGCGCGACATCTTCACCGCCACCACCACCGAGTTGCTGGCCGAGGATCCGCACACCGCGCTGGTGCTCGCCGACATCTCCGCCGCCGCGTTCGCCCCGGCCGCCGCGCGGCATCCGGACCGGGTGCTCAACGTCGGCATCCGGGAGCAACTGATGGTCGGAGTGGCCGGCGGGCTCGCCCTCACCGGCCTGCGGCCGATCGTGCACAGCTACGCGCCGTTCCTGGTCGAGCGGGCATACGAGCAGCTCAAGTTGGACCTGGACCACCAGGACGCGTCCGCGGTGCTGGTCGGCGTCGGAGGCTCGTACGACCGCGCTGCGTCCGGCCGCACGCATCTGTCCCCGGCGGACGTGTCACTGATCGACACCCTGCACGGCTGGACGGTGCACGTCCCCGGCCACCCGGGGGAGGTGCCCGCGCTGCTGCGGAACGCGGTGGCCGGCGACGGCTCGGCGTACCTGCGGCTCTCGGTACTGCAGAACGACCGGCCACGCGGCGGCGACGGCTCGCTCGCGGTGGTGCGTGACGCCGGGCCCGGGGCCCCGCTGCTGGTGGCGGTCGGACCAGTGCTGGACGCGGCGCTGGCCGCCGTCGCCGACCTGCCGGTCACCGTGGCCTACACCCACCGGCCGCGACCGTTCGACACCGCCGGGCTGCGGGCACTGGCGGGAACCGAGGTGATCCTGGTCGAGCCGTACCTGGCCGGCACGTCCAGCCGGGTGGTGTCGGCGGCACTGGTGGACCGGCCACATCGGCTGCTCGCCCTGGGGGTGGGGAGGAAGGATCTGCGCCGCTACGGCTCGCCCGAGGACCACAACCGGTGGCATGGGCTCGACAGCGCCGGCCTGCGCCGTTCGGTCGACGCCTTCCTGGCCGGGGCGCTGCTGGCCGCCGGCCGCTGAGCGGTCAGCGAGCCGGCGTGGTGGGACGGCGGCGGGCGCGTTCCCGGCCGAGGATCCAGATCGCCTCGACGCCGTCCTTCCAGGTGATCTTCTTGCCCTCTTCCCGGCCACGCGCCCGGTAGCTGATCGGCACCTCGTACGGCCGGATCCGGCGGCGCAGCAGCTTGCCGGTCACCTCGGCCTCCATGCCGAAGCCGCGCGAGCGCACGTCGAGCGACCGGTAGAGCGCCACCGGCATCAGCTTGAAGCAGGTCTCCAGGTCACCGATGTACGAGTTGAACAGCACGTTCGCCGCCATCGTGACGCCCTTGTTGCCCATCACGTACCAGAAGCTGTAGGCGCTGTGGCTGCCGAAGGTGCGATTGCCGTAGACAACGGTGGCCCGCCCGTCGAGCACCGGGTCGAGGAGCTTGGGGATGTCCTGTGGGTCGTATTCCAGGTCGGCGTCGAGGATGACCATGTAGTCGCCCTCGGCGCTGTCCACCGCCGTCTTGATGGCCGCGCCCTTGCCGGCGTTGCGCTGGTGGGTGATGACCCGCAGGCGGGCGTCGTCGGCGCAACCCAGGATCTCGCCGGTGCCGTCCCGGCTGCCGTCGTCGACCACGACCAGTTCGATCTCACACGGATAGTCCACCGCCAGTGCCTGCTTGAGGGCATCCGCGATGCGTTCTTCCTCGTTGTAGACCGGCATGAGGATCGAGAGCTTCACGGAAATCTCCACGGTGGCGACAATACGTCGGGCATAGCCTAGCCTGGCTGGTCGGGCGAACGCCGGCCGTCACCACCGGGCAGTCAGCGTGGCGGATTCAGCCGGATGGTGTTTACTCTCCGCCATGTCGGCTGCCGGCTCCCTGCTCGCGGCGGTTCCTGCCGCCGCGGTGCTCCTGCTCACCGTCGCGACGAGACCGCGCGGGGTCGACGCGGTGGCACCGCTGCGGCTCGCGGTGGTGCGCGCCACCCTGCTCACCGGCGCGTACGCGGTGCTCGTCGTCGAGTTGCTCGGCGCGCTGCACGCGCTCACCCGACCGGCGTTCGTCGCCGCCTGGCTGCTCTTCCTGACTGCCGCCGCGACGGCCGCAGGGCTGCGGTGGCGCCAGGTGACCTGGCTCGCGCAGCCGGCCGCCGCGGCACCCCGGCCGGTCGCGGTCGGCGCCACCATGGCCGCTGGCACCGGCCCGGAGACGCCCGCCCCGCCCGCCGACGGCGGTGGAGCCGGGCGTGACTCCGTGCCGCGGCGGGTCGATCGGACTCTCGCCGGCCGGCTCGGCAGGGCGGTCGACACCTGGCGTACGGCGGGTCGGGGCGAGCGCTTGCTCGCCGGCACGGTCGGCGGGCTGGTCCTGCTGGAGTTGCTGGTCGCGCTGCTGGCCGAGCCGAACAACTTCGACTCGCAGACGTACCACCTGCCCAAGGTCGAGCACTGGGTGGCCCAAGGCGACCTCGACTTCTGGGCCACGGCCATCCACCGGCAGGTGACCATTCCGCCCGGCGCCGAGTATCTGCTGCTGCACCTGCGCCTGCTCACCGGTGGGGACCAACTGCACAACCTGGTGCAGTGGGCGGCCGGGGTGGCCTGCCTGCTGGTGACCGCGCGGATCACCGCGCAACTCGGCGGCGGCCGGCGGGCCCAGTTGATCACCGCGTTCGTACTGGCCAGCACACCGATGGTGGTGCTGCAGGCAACGAGCACGCAGACCGACCTGGTCTGCGCGGCGTGGGTGGCCTGCGCGGCCACCCTGGTGCTGGACGGGCTGCGCCGCCGTACCGGCTGGGGCACCCTGCTCGCGCTCGGCGCCGCCACCGGCCTGACCGCGGTGACCAAGACCAGCGGCCTGATCGCTGTCGGCCCGCTGCTGGTGCTCTGGGGATTGGCCCAGCTCCGGCTGGCCCTGACCACCGACCGGGCACCGGCCGACGCGACGGCGGTCGGTGGGGTGCGTCGGCCGCGGCCGACCGGCGCGGTGGCGCGCACCGTCGGCGGTTCGGCGCTGATCCTCCTGGTCGCGGCCACGGTGGTCGGTCCGTTCCTGGCCCGGGTGACCGTCGAGTTCGGGCATCCGCTGGGGCCACCCCGGCTGCGCGAGTCGATCCCGATGGAACGACACGACCCGCCGTCGATCCTGGTCAACGCGCTACGGATCGGGCACACCGCGTTCGACACGCCGCTGGCGCCGCTGCGCCGGGTGGGCGCCGAGGCGATCATCGGCGGGGCGGACCTGATCGGCGTCGACCCGCAGGACCGGGCGATCACCTTCGGCCGGGAGGTCTTTCCGGAGCCCGCCTGGTACCCGGACGAGGACCGGGTGGCGTACCCGATCGCCGGAGCACTGGCGCTGATCGGCGCGGCGGTCGCGCTCGTCCGGCCGCGCCGGATCGACCCGGGGCAGGCCGGGCCGATGCGTGGGTACGCGGTGGTGGTGCTGGCCACCGTGCTGCTGCACACCGCGATGATCAAGTGGCAACCGTGGGGAAACCGGCTGCTGCTCTACGCCCTGGTGCTCGCCGTGCCGCTGGCCGGGCTGTGGCTGGACGCGCTCTTCCGCCGCCAGTTCGGCGCTGCGGCAGACAGGCCCGGGACCGACCGGGGGCGGCGGTCGGTGGCCACGGTGGCGGCGGTCAGCGTGCTGGCCACCTCGGCGCTGGCCGGGGTGCTCGCGCTGTCGTACGGGTTCCCACGCCGGCTCGTCGGCAACGGATCGGTCTTCACCACGTCGGACTGGGACACCCGGTTCCTGCGTCGCCCACAGTGGGCCGACGAGTTCCGCTGGGCCGCGGCAGCGGTCCACGACAGCGGTGCACGCCGGATCGGTCTGGTGGAGCAGAACGACAACTGGGAGTACCCGTGGTGGCTGCTGCTGCGGCAGCCGGACGGACGCTCGCCGGACCTGGTGGCGTTGCAGTCGGTGCTGCCGGAACGCCCGCCGGCCGACCCCACCTCGGTGGACGCGATCGTCTGCACCGGCAGCCAGCCGGCGTGCGCCAAGCTGGTCCCGGCCGGCTGGCGACTGGAGTTCCGCGGCTACGTCGGTTACGCGCTGCCGCCCGGCCGCTGACCGCCGGACCGCATCGCCCGCAGCGAGCCCGGACCACCCACCCCGCACCCACGCCGCCCGGATCGTCCGATCCGGGCGGTTCTGCATCCCGCGCGCAAGGATCCGAAGCGTATTCACATCCGTTGATCAGCACGTTACCGTCTGGTAACTCAATCGACGTCCCGCGATTGAGCCGAAAGGAGTGCGTCGATGCCTGCTACCCCCGCCAGGCCCGAACGCGCGACCCGACGACGGGCTCTCACCGTCGCCGTCGCCGTCGCCGCTCTCGTCCTGCCGATGCTCGCCGGACCGGCCGCCCCCGCCACCGCCGCCGACCGGCCGAGCGTCCAACCACTCCCCGCCAACCTGGAGGCCATCCGGGCCGCCGAGGCGACCGCCCTCTACGGCACCCCGGCGATCCGCCCGATCGACCAACGCCGCACCACGCTGATCACCATGGGTGACAGCGAGATCTCCGGTGAGGGGGTCGGCAACTACGTCCCCGGCACCCACGAACCCGGCAACTGGTGCGACCGCTCGTACGACCAGGCGCTGTTCCGCACCGGCATCCCCTCGGACGCGCAGTACAACCTGGCCTGCTCCGGCGCCACCCCGTGGAACCTGATCGCCGGCGGCCCGACCCAGCACAACGAGCTGAACCAGGGCGACTACCTGGGAATCAAGGCGCGTAACACGCACGTGAAGCTCATCTGGGTCGTCGTCGGCGCGAACGGCGACGGCACCATCCAGTTCGGCCCGGTCGCCACCGACTGCGCGATCAGCCGGGTCTTCTTCCAAGGCCCCTGCTACCCGCGCTACACCGACCAGTGGACGATCCGCACCGACGGCAGTCGGCAGGCCGTGGTCGACGCGCTCAACGACATCCGGCAGACCATGACCAACGCCGGCTACCTCCGCTCGGACTACGAGCTGGTGCTCATGTCGTACCCGAGCCCGGGCAGCCCGGACGTGGAGGACAACCCGAACTTCCCCGGCTGGTACTCCGGCGGCTGCCTGCTCTACCTCGCCGACGCGGCGTTCGCCCGGAACAAGGCCGTACCGATGTTCGAGTCGGCGCTGCGCGCCGCGGCCACCCAGACCGGCACCCGCTACCTGGATGCCAGCCGGCTCTTCCACGGCCACGAGGTGTGCACGGACAACACCTCGGTCCGCGGCCTCTACATCGAGTTGGGAATCTGGGACGAGAACGCCGCCCGACAGTCGTTCCACCCCAACGCCCGCGGACACGGCATGTTCGCCCAGTGCATCACCCAGTTCTGGAACTCGGGGCAGGATCGGGCCAGCTGCGTCGACCCGGCCAGCACCGGCGGCGGCGTGCTCTACCCGGGGTTGCTGGAGTTCAAGCAGCTGCGCAACCTGGCCACCGGCACCTGTGTCGACGGCAAGGGGTACGACTCCCGCAACGGCACCGTCCAGCAGCCGTACGCCTGCCACGGTGGGCGTAACCAGGGCTTCTGGTACGACCCGGGCCGACGGTCGCTGCACTCGGAGCTGTCACACGACCGATGCCTCGACATCGCGAACGGGTCGCTGACCTCCGGCACCGCGGTCAACATCTACGACTGCAACGGCACCCCCGCCCAGCAGTTCGTCTTCGCCGGCAACCAGATCAAGCCGGCCGGCGCCAGCAACCTCTGCGTGGCGTTCGACAACCCGTGGCTGGGCAGTCCCCGGCTGCGGTTGGCCGGCTGCTCCACCAGCACCCGGCAGCAGTGGTCGTTCGAGCCCCGGACCGCCGCCAACCCGGTCGGCTACGGTCACGACGACTTCATCGGCTCCCGCGTCTACTGACGAAGTGAAAGGAAGGGCCCCTTATTAACGCCTGGCGTTAATAAGGGGCCCTTCCTTTCACTGGGCGCTTACTTGGCGCGGGGGATGAGGATGAGGCGGGCCACGCCCTTGTCGCCGTCCTTCGCGCCGGCGACGCCGAGCGTCGTACCGACCTTCACGTCGCTCGGCTGCACGGTGGCGCGCCGCTCGACGACCCGCAGGTCGTCACCGAAGGTCCACGTCATGGTGAAGCCGTCGGTGGACTTCACGGTCATCGAGTCGCCGTCGATCGCGGTCACCTCGCCGCGCTGCACGGCGACCGTCTTCGTACCGCCGTCCTTCGTCTGCACCACCGCCTCACCGTGCAGGGTGTTCCTGCGCAGCAGCACCCGGGCCTGGCGGCGCTTGCGCCACTCCTCGCCGCGCTTCTGCCGCGCCTTCTCCTGCGCGCTCGGGGAAGCGCCGGGCGTGGCCGACCCGCCGGGTGCCGGGGCGGCCGGCGCGGCGACGGTCTGCACGTCCAGGTCGTTGGCGTCGAAGCCCATGGCGGCCAGTGCCTGGCCCTCCACACCCATCGCCGCGGCGACCTCGACCGCGGCCTCCCGGGCGGGTTGGCTGGCCACCTCGGCCGCGCCGCAGCCGCTGACGCCGAGCGCGACCACCGCGAGCAGTGACGTGGTGACTGCCGCAGATCCCCAACGTGGCATGACTCTCCCTCTCGTCCGTGGAGCCCTAAGCCTGCCCGGCGACGACGAGCGGATCATCAGGCCGATGTTCGGGTCTGGTAAGGATCTCCGGGCAGCCGGACCGTGAACGCGGCGCCGCCCTCCGGCGCGTGACCCGCGACGATTTCTCCGCCCAGCCGGCGGACCAGCCCGGCGGCCAGTGCCAGCCCCAGCCCGCTGCCCACCTTGCGCACCCCCCGGTAACGCTGG
Source organism: Micromonospora sp. NPDC005161 (assembly GCF_053599855.1). Lineage (NCBI taxonomy): Bacteria > Bacillati > Actinomycetota > Actinomycetes > Micromonosporales > Micromonosporaceae > Micromonospora > Micromonospora sp. NPDC005161. The sequence goes on along the minus strand of NZ_JBSFYQ010000002.1, from coordinate 313,271 downwards.
TGCAGCGCACCGCGCTCGAACGCCACCGCCAGATCGTCGTCGGTGAAGCCGGGCCCGCCGTCGCGGACCTCCAGCACGCCGCCAGCGGCCGGGTCCGCGCCGGCCGCCCGGACCGCGAGCACCACCGGCGCCCCCGGGGGTACGACCCGCAGCGCGTTCTCCAGGAGCCCGTCCACCACCTGCCGGATCCGCCCCGGATCGGTGTACACCGGCACCGGCCCGCCCGGCGTCTCCACCCGGAACGGCACTCCGACCGCCATACACCGGCCGGACCAGGTCGCTTCGGCGTCGACGGCCAGCCGGGCCAGGTCCACCGGCACCGGTTCCAGCGGGAAGTCGGCGGCCTCCAGCCGGGCGAGCGCCAGCAGGTCGCCGATCAACCGGTCCAGGTGCTGGGCCTCGGCCAGCACCGTCCGGCCGGTGCTGGCCGTGCCGTCCGCGTCGATCACCCCGTCGGCCAGCGCCTCGGCGTACCCCCGGATCGCGGTCAACGGGGTCCTCAGCTCGTGCGAGACGGAGAGCAGGAACTCCCGCTGCCGGCCCTCGCTGGTGGCCAGCGCGGCGGCCAACCCGTTCAGCGCCTCGGCCAGGTCTGCGACCTCGTCCGGCGGCTCGACCGGCACCCGTATGGTGCGGTCCCCGGCGCGCAGGCGAGCGGCGGCGGTGGCCGCGGCACGAATCGGCCCGGCCAGCCAGCGGGCCAGCAGCAGCCCGGCCACCACGCCGGCGGCGAGCCCGGCCAGCAGTGGCAACCAGAGGCTGAGCAGCACCTGCCGCCACAGCCCGGTCCCCGAGGCGCGGGAGAGGACCACCCCGTTGCCGCCGGGCAGCGCCCGGCCCTCGACCAGTGCGCGCCTGCCGTTGACCGGGCGACGGACCGACACGTTGCGACCCTGCTCGATCCGCTGCACCACCCGAGGCGGCAGGCCCGGCCGGTCGACCGCCCCCCGCCGGATCAGGTACGCGTCGATGTCCTGGGCGCGCAGTTGCTGGATGAGCCGCTCTTCGTCGGCGGTACGACCCCGGTCCAGCCGGGTCCGCAGCACCTCGGCGGCGAGTCGGGCCTGCGCGGCGAGCGCCTCCTGATCGCGTCGCTCCGCGCCCTGGATCGCCAGCGGGACCGCGACGATCGCGGTGACCAGCACCGACACCAGCGCCACGGCACAGGTGACCAGCACCGCCCGGGCGGTCAGCGTCCGACCGAATCGGCTGCGCCGGGACGCGGCCGGGGGTTGGGCGCCGACCACCGGCAGCGCCATCGTCGGCGACTCCGGTCGCGCCGCGGGCTGCTGCCAACCGGGACGGTCAGGCATCGGCCGCGTACCCCACGCCGCGGTGGGTCCGGATCACGCTGGCCGGGCCAAGCTTCGCCCGCACCTGTGCGACGTGCACGTCGACGGTGCGGGTGCCGGCGTGTGCGGCGTAGCCCCACACGCCGGCCAACAACTCCTCCCGGGTGAAGACCCGCCCGGGCCGGGCCATCAGGTGGGCCAGCAGGTCGAACTCGGTGGAGGTGAGCTGCACCGGCGCGCCGGCGGCGGTGACCGTCCGCCGGGCGGGGTCGAGCGTCACCGGACCGACGACACGGGCCCGGTCCGCACCCTCCGGGCCGCCGGCGGAGCGGCGTAGCACCGCGCGCACCCGGGCCACCAGCTCACGGGGGCTGAACGGCTTGGTGACGTAGTCGTCGGCGCCCAACTCCAGGCCGACGATCCGGTCCACCTCGTCGTCCCGGGCGGTGAGGAAGATGACCGGGGTCCAGTCGCCGCCCTCGCGCAGCCGGCGGCAGATCTCCGTGCCGGGCAGCCCGGGCAGGGCGATGTCCAGGACGCAGGCCACCGGGCGCAGCCGGCGGGCGGCGGTCAGGCCGGCCTCGCCGTCCCGTTCCAGATGGACCCCGAACCCGTCGCGGGTGAGATAGAGCCGGACCAGGTCGGCGATGGCCGGCTCGTCCTCGACCACGAGGACGAGCCCGCGGTGCGGCGGTTCGACGGTCACCGGCCCATGATTGCCGACCCGGTGCGCTCGGTGCGATCAGCGCGTGTTCGAGTTCGGTAAAGGCGGGGCGAAAGGCCGCCGCGAGCGGTGGAGCGGTGGGGCGTCAGCGCGCCACGACGGGTCGCGGCACGCTGGGCCTCGCAGCGACCGGCACCTCGCCGATGGTGGCGACGATCCGCTCCCGGGGGGTACGCAGACGAGTCCGGAAGGCGTGGTTGAGCAGCGCGTCGAGCTGCCACACCCGCTTCGGATGCGTGGTGTGGATCAGGAACCGCTCGCGGATCCCATCGATGGCGGTGGCGGCCAGCTCGACCGAGTGCAGCCGCGGGTCGGGGCTCCAGGTGACGTTGCTCAGCTCGCGCAGCTCGGTGTTGAGATGCAGGCGCAACCGGTGCAGCAGCCGGGTCTGCTGGGTCACCACCAGCCGACGGTGGGTGAGCAGCAGCAGGTAGTCGCCGGTGACCGGACGGTCCGGACGGCTGCAGCGGGTGACCAGGATGGTGGCGTCACCGGAGCCGACACAGCGCCGGAAGACCGGCATGTGCCGGTTCAGGGTCTGCGCGGCCAGGCCAGCCTCGGCGGCGGCCGGAAGGAACGTTCGGGAGAAGACGTCCATGACCTGCCCAACGACCTCCTCAGCGGAGGTGACGTGGGTCACGCCGATTTTTTGGAAGTTCCACGCGGCGCGTCGCACCGCCTGTCCGACTTCCCACCCGTACGGATCGTGGTCAGAAGTGGGTCAGAGCGGGCTGGGCTCGAACAGCTCGCCGAGCCAGCCGGGGACCGCGTCGGCGTACTCGGCCCGGGCCGGATCGGCCGTGTCCAGAGCGCGCCGCCAGGAGAGCGACCGGCTGACCGCGCCCAGGTTCATCGCCAGGTCCGCGGCCTCAACCAGGGTCCGACGGTCGTACCGGTCGGTCCACGCCTCCAGGTAACCGTCGCGCAGCCGGGCCAGCCGGGCGTCGTCGGCAGCCAGGTCGGTGGCGTACCGGATGGAGCGAAGGGTCACCAACAGCGTGCCGAACGGGTGCGCCACCGAGGCGTCGCCCCAGTCGAAGTAGCGGTACCCGGTCGGGCCGGCGAACACATTGCCGTCGTGCAGGTCGTCGTGCTGCACAGTGGCCGGGATGCCGAAGTCGGCGAGCCGGCGGCACCGCTCGGCGTACGCCGGCAACTCGGCCTGCAGCCGCTCGTACGTCTCCGGGCTGAGCCCGCCCTCGTCGCCGATCCGCAGCGACTCGCGATCGTCGAGCAGTTGGGCGAGCAGCCCGGCGAGCACCTCGGGACGGTGGTCCGGCACGCCGAGGGCGATCAGTTCCTCGGCCCGTGACGCGGTGGCCAGTTGAAGCGCGGCGTAACCGGGCAGCGCCCGCTCCCAGTGCGCCAGGTCCGCGTCGCGGCCCAGGACGTCCCGCAGCGACTCTCCGCCGTCGGGCAGCAGCGACCAGCCCCGAGCCGGGTCCACCGCGATTGGTGCGAGCACCCGCTCGGGCGCCAGCCCGGCCAGCGCCGCGATCAGGACGGCCTCGTGCACGGTGCCCGGGTTGTTGGCCTTGAACCAGACCGGCCCACCGTCGGTGGGCACCCGCCACACCAGCGACCACGGCCGCACCCGCGGCTCCACGGGCCCGGTCACCCGCCGGCCGGCCCGGCTCAGCTGCGCATCCACCCAGGAACGGGCCCGCACCTGCCACTGCTCTCCGGACCAGTCGGGGGCGCGCTCACCGGCGATCGTCGTCACAGCGCGCACCCTAGGCGGCCGAGCCGGGCCGGGGCGAGGCCTTTTCCCGTAACGAGCCGGGTGGAGGTCAGAGAAGCTCGACGATGGTGGCGTTGGCCATGCCGCCACCCTCGCACATGGTCTGCAGGCCGTAGCGGATCCCGTTGTCCCGCATGTGCTGGAGCATCGTGGTCATGATCCGGGCACCGGAGCCGCCGAGCGGATGACCGAGGGCGATCGCCCCGCCGCGCGGGTTGAGCCGCTCCGGGTCCGCCTCGGTCTCCGCCAGCCAGGCCAGCGGCACCGGGGCGAACGCCTCGTTCACCTCGTACACACCGATCTCCTCGATGCCCAACCCCGCGCGGCGCAGCGCCTTCGCGGTGGCCGGGATGGGCGCGGTGAGCATGGTGACCGGGTCGTCGGCGGCGACCACGGCGGTGTGGATCCGGGCCAGCGGACGCAGCCCGTGCCGGCTGGCCCACTCGCCGGTGGTGACCGCGAGGGCCGCCGCGCCGTCGGAGATCTGGGACGCGGACCCGGCGGTCACCACCCCGTCGGTGCGGAACGGGGTGGCCAGCTCACCGAGCTTCTCCAGCGAGGTGTCCCGGCGGATGCCCTCGTCGGCGGCGAACTTGCCGCCGTCGGTGAGCGGCACCGACGCGAGCTCCGGGTCGAACGCGCCGGCGTCCTGCGCGGCGGCCGCCTTCTCGTGGCTGGCCAGCGCGAACTCGTCGAGCTGGGTACGCGAGAAGCGCCACCGCCGGGCGATCAGCTCGGCCCCGACCCCCTGGTTGAACGGCAGCGCCGCGTCGTCGGCGAAGCCCTCGACGCCCCGGTAGCGGTCCCGCAGTTGGTCGCTGAACGGCATGCCGCCGGCCACACTGGAGCCCATCGGCACCCGGGTCATCGACTCCACCCCGCCGGCGACCACCAGATCGGCCTGGCCGGAGAGGACCGTCGCGGCGGCGAAGTGCAGCGCCTGCTGGCTGGAGCCGCACTGCCGGTCCAGCGTGGTGCCGGGCACGGACTCGGGCCACCCGGCGGCGAGCACGCCGTTGCGGGCGATGTTCCAGGACTGCTCACCGACCTGGGACACGCAGCCCCAGAAGACGTCGTCGACCAGTGCGGCGTCGAGCCCGGTGCGCTCGGCGAGGGCGCGCAGCACGTGTGCTGAAAGGTCGACCGGGTGGACGCCGGCGAGGCTGCCCTTGCGCCGCCCGACCGGAGTGCGTACCGCGCCGACGATGACCGCGTCACTCATGTTTACTCCCGGGTAACTTGGGCTGTCCCGATCCTACGTCGTCCACGGACCGGTCGTCCGCCCCCGGTCTGGCCCGGCCGCGAACGGGTGCCGGCGCGGTCCCCCGGCGAACGCTGGCATGCTGGCCGGATGGATGCCGAAGCTTTCCCGGACCGGCAGTGGCGGGTACCGGCGGGCGTGCCGCTGGCGAAGCTGGCCGGCGCGGTCGTCCTGGTGGCGCTCGGCCTGCTCCTCGCCGAAGGCGACCCGGTGCAGCTGGCGCTGATCGGGCTGGTCGTCGCCGGCCTGCTCGGCTGGGCGCTGCGCGACCTGCTGGCGCCGGTCCGACTCGCGGTCGACCCGGCCGGCGTGGTCGTCGCCCATGGTTACGCCGGCCGCCGGCTGCTGCCCTGGGCCACGGTCGAGCGGATCACCGTGGACCGTCGACCCCGGCTCGGCCTGACCACCGAACTGCTGGAGATCGACGCCGGGGAGTCGCTGCACCTGTTCGGCCGGTACGACCTGGGGGCCGCCCCGGACGAGGTGGCCGAGGCGCTGCGGGCCGCCCGCCCGGCGTGATCGCCGCCGGACAGTGAGCCGGTCGGTCAGCCGGCGAGCAGCTGCGCGGTGCGGAACAGGACCAGCCCGAGCAGTATCAGCAGGATGATCGCGCCACCGGCGACCTGGACCAGCGTGCGCCGACCGCGCGGCGCGTACGCGAGCACCAGGGCCATCGCCCCGCCGACCACCAGGCCACCCAGGTGCCCCGGGATGGAGATGCCCGGCACGGTCAGCGTGAACACCAGGTTGATCACCAGGATCGGGATCACCTGGGAGATGTCCCGGCCCAACTTGCGTTCGATGATGATGAGCGCGGCGAAGAGGCCGAAGACGGCGGTCGACGCGCCGGCGGTGGCCGAGTTCTGGGCGCTGAACAGGTAGGCCGAGACGTTGCCGCCGAGACCCGCGATCAGATAGAGCGCGCCGAAGCGCAGCGGCCCGAGGTTGGCCTCCAGCGACCGGCCGAGCACCCACAGTGCCCACATGTTGAGCAGCAGGTGGATCACGCCGTAGTGCAGGAACATCGCGGTGACCAGCCGGTACCACTCGCCGTCGGCGATCCCACCGAGCGTGCCGTCGGGGAAGACCGCCAGCCCGAGCACCGAACCCCAGTTGGTCAGCGGCGTGCTGCCGCCCATCAGGCCGCCGAAGCCGGAGCCGCCCACCGCCGCGTCCCCACCACGGTCGGAGGCGATGGAGAGCAGCATGAGCAGCACGTTCAGCGCGATCAGCGCCTTGGTGACGTAGCCGTGCCGGCCGGCGGTACCACCACCGAAGGCGGTACGCGCCGGCCGGACACTGCGGCGTCCCTCGTTGACGCACTCCGGGCACTGGTGCCCGACGGACGCCTCCCGCATGCAGTCCGGGCAGATCGGCCGGTCGCAGCGGGTGCACCGGACGTAGGTCTCCCGGCCGGGGTGCCGGTAGCAGACCGGGGTGGTCGGCGGAGACTCGCTCACCGGGCCGACCCTCCGTCCGCCACCGCGCGGTCCACCGACGCCAGCCGGTGCGGTGCTCCGGAGCGCTCAATCATGCGAGCAAAGGTACCTCGCCTGTCGATCAGGCAGCGGACCGCTCGATCTCGACCCGCTCGATGACGACGTCCTGCAGCGGACGGTCGCTCGGGCCGGTCGGGGTGCTCGCGATCGAGTCGACGATCTTCACCGACTGCTCGTCGGCCACCTGGCCGAAGATGGTGTGCCGGTTGTTGAGGTGCGGCGTCGGGGACACGGTGATGAAGAACTGCGAACCGTTGGTGCCCGGTCCGGCGTTCGCCATCGCCAGCAGGTAAGGCCGATCGAAGCGCAGCTCCGGGTGGAACTCGTCGGCGAACTTGTAGCCCGGCCCGCCCCGACCGGTGCCGGTCGGGTCGCCCATCTGGACCATGAAGCCGCTGATCACCCGGTGCGAGATGGTGCCGTCGTAGTACGGCCCGCTGCCCGGCTGACCGGTGCGCGGGTCGGTGTACTCCCGGTTGCCCTCGGCCAGGTCGATGAAGTTGCGAACCGTCTTCGGCGCGTGGTTGGGGAAGAGCTCCAGCCGGATCGGGCCAGCGTTGGTGTGCAAGGTGGCGTAGACAGCCTCGGCCACGGGTACTCCTCACTCGTTGGTCAGTTCCATGCGGATCCTCCCATGTGCCCGATCTGGCATCGCGGAGGCATCCGAAGGTGGAGGATGACGAAGGAACAACTCCCAGGAGGTGGGACCGTGTTTGGAATCGGGCGGCGTAAGTCCGAGGGGCAGCTGGCCAGGGCCGAGCTGAACCAGAGCATCAGCCACCTGATGCAGGCAGCCAGCCACGCCGCCAAGGGCGCGGGCGCGACGGTCGGTCCACGGGTGCAGATGGCCCGCGGCTACGTCGAGCCGGCCGCGGCGAAAGTGCGCGACAGCGCCTCGACCGGCTGGGGGACGACACTCACCACGCTGGCACCGCTGGCCGCGGCCGCCCGTGACGGCGCCGCGCAGGCGGGGCCGCTCACCAGGAAGGCCAGGTCGAACAACATGCGGATCACCGGCAAGAAGAAGCAGCCGCGCCGTCGCGGATCGAAGATGACCGGGCTGCTCGCAGCGGGCGCCATCGTCGGGTTGGCTGGCGCGGTCGCGCTGCGCCGCCGCCGCGAGCAGCAGGAGTGGGCCGAGTACGACCCAACCCGCAACCTGGAGCCGATGCGCGACGAGGTGGATTCGATCGAGGTACGGACCCCGTCCACCACCAAGGGGACCGACGGGTCCAGCATGGCCGGGATGACCGCCGCCGGTAGTTCGGCGGTGGCCGGTGGCGACAGTGCCAGCACCACCGGTGTCGCCAAGCCGGCCGGCGTCCGCCCGACCGACAAGGTCCCCTCGGTCGCCGAGGGCGCCAAGGACACCTCCGGGCGCCCGGCCGACGACCTCACCAAGGCGCTGGGCAAGGACACCACCCGCACCAACGGCCGCCGCTGACCCAGCGGCAGCGCATCGAGCGCCGGCGACGCGGGTTCCCCGTTCCCCGCGCCCGCCGGCGCTTTCGCGCGCGGCGTCAGAGCCAGCCGTTGCGGCGGAACCATCGGTAGAGGGCCAGGGAGACGCCGAGCATCAGGGCGAGTACGACGGGATAGCCGTACGTCATGTTCAGCTCGGGCATGTTGTCGAAGTTCATCCCCTCGACGCCCGCGATGGAGGTCCAGACCGCGGCGATGGCCGCCCACGCGGCGATCTTGCGCATGTCGTTGTTCTGGTCGACGGTGACCTGGGCCAGCCGCGCCTGGAGGATCGAGTTCAGCAGGTCGTCGTAGGAGTTCACCTGCTCGACGGTGCGGCTGAGATGGTCCTGCACGTCCCGGAAGTAGCGCCGAATCTCCTTCGGAACCTCCCGGTTGACCTGCGAGGTCAACGTCATCAACGGCCGCTGCAGCGGCACCACGGCCCGCTTGAACTCCACCAGCTCCCGCTTCATCTGGTAGATCCGCTGAATCCGCCCATGGCCGTTGCGGTCGAAGACCTCGGCCTCCAGTACGTCGAGGTCGTCCTCGATCTGCTCGGCGACCTCCAGGTAGAGGTCGACCACCCGGTCGGTGATCGCGTACGCGACCGACCACGGGCCCTGGAGCAGCAGGTCCTGCTTGGTCTCCAGGTCGGCACGGACCGGGGAGAGCCGGCAGGCGTCGCCGTGCCGGACGCTGATCAGGAAGTTCGGGCCGATGAAGAGCATCACCTGGCCGGTCTCGACGACCTCGGAGTTCTCGTTCAGCTCGGCATGCTCGCAGTACCGGGCGGTGCGCAGCACCAGGAAGCTGACGTCGCCGAACCGCTCCAACTTCGGACGCTGCTGGGCCTTCACCGCGTCCTCGACGGCCAGCTCGTGCAGCCCGTAGGTGTCCGCGATGGCGGTCATCTCGGCCAGTTCGGGCTCATGCAGCCCGAGCCAGACGAAGCCGTGCTCCTCGCGGCGGGCCGCGGCCAGCGCATCGGCGTACGTCCAGTCGCCGGGTTGCCGCTTGCCGTCGACGTAGAGCGCGCAGTCGACGACGCCGCTGCGCCCGGTGCCGGCCGGGGTCGGCACGGGCGGCGAGCCGTCGGCGTTGAGGATCCGGGTCATCGCCCGGACCGGTGACGGCCACGCCCGGGGTCGCAGCACCCGAGCGGCGTGCGACGGTGTGGTCCCGTCCTGACCTGCCCGATCCGTCATCGCGCCACCTCCCCGCGCTCGGCTGCGGCTTGAGGCTACGCCGATCCCGGCGGAGGGCACGTGTGACGGCGGTCGCGTGGGGCGACGCCGGGCGGGCCGTGCCGCATCGGGGGGTGTGGGGACGACACGGCCCACCCGGCGCCTGTGGGGGCGGGGGTTGTGCTGCACGCGTCACCGGGGCGGGGGTTGGCCCGGGAAAACCGGACGGCGATCTCCACTGCACCTGACGGGTGACGCTCGCAGCATTGTGAGCCGCCGGCCGCCCCGGCGGGAGTCCCGCGACGACCGGCATCGTCGTTCTGTCAGGAAATTGACATAAAGCTCAGCCGCGGACGGCCTCGACGGCCGCCGCGAGCCGGCGGACACCCTCGTCGATCCGGTCGGCGGTGACCGCCGAGAAGGCCAGCCGCAGGGCGTGCTGCCCGCCGTCCAGCATGAAGTCGCTGCCCTTGACCACGGCGACCCCACGCTCGGCCGCCGCGGAGGCGAGCCGGTCGACCAGCACGTCGTCCGGGAACTCCACCCAGAGGAAGTAGCCGCCGTCCGGCTCCACGAACCGGGCCTGCGGCAGGTGCCGGCGCAGCGACTCGGCGAGCACCCCGGCCCGCTCGCCCAGCGCCGCCCGGACGGTCTCGATCGAGCGGTCGATGTCGCCGGAGACGCAGAACTGGTGCACGATCGCCTGGGACACCATGCCGGGCGAGATGTAGAGGCTGGTCGCGTTCTTGGCGATGTCGGCGATCAGATCCGCCGAGCCGACCAGGTATCCGACCCGCACGCCCGGGCAGACCGTCTTGGTGAAGCTCGACGCGTGCACCACCACGTTGCGGGTGTCCAGCGAGAGCATCGACGGCAGTGCCTCGCCGCGGAACCGGACGTCCGCGTACGGGTCGTCCTCGAAGATCGTGAACTCGTACTCCGCGGCCAGGTCGAGCAGCTCCCGGCGCTTCTCCAGGGAGAGCGTCATGCCGGCCGGGTTCTGGTAGTTCGGGATGACGTGCGCCAGCCGGGGCCGGACCCCGGACTCCAGCAACTTGCGCAGCTCGGCGGTGTCCAGGCCGTCCGGCTGGACCGAGACACCGTGCAGCTCGCTGCCCATTCGCTGGAGGTTGAGCAGCGTCCGGTCGTACGTCGGCCGTTCCACCACCACCGCGTCGCCGGGGCGGACCAGGTGGTCGAAGAGGAACGCGTCGGCCTGCAGCGACCCGTTGGTGACCAGCACCTGATTGGCTTCGACCCCGTGCTTCTCGGCGATCCACTTTCGCAGCGGACCGTAGCCGACGGAGGTGCCGTAGGCCGTGACCCCGGCTGGGTCGGCGTCGAAGGCGCGGATGGCGGCGGCCTTGAGCCCCTCGACATCGACGATGTCCAGCGAGGGAGCCCCACGGGCGAAGGAGATCAGCTGCTCGGCGGTCATGGATGTTGAGCGTACGGGCGGCGGCGGGGGACGCGCCGACGGCACGGCGATGTCCGCATCCTGAGCCACCGGGTCGGGTGACCCGGCTCCACCGGTCGGCGTCAGATCAGACCGGAAGGCCGAGCGAGTCGTGCTGCGCTCCCCGGGAAAGTCCCTCCAGCTGCACGCCGAGCGCGTCGAGGAGCTGGCTCCAGTCGAAGTAGGACCGCCAGGCGACGATCCGTCCCCGGCGGGCCCGAACCACGTCGGCCACGTCCCAGCTCACCGTGCGGCCGGTGGGCGCGACGGTGCCGAACGGCGAGTGCAGCGTGCCGGCGTGGGTGCCGCTCAGGCGCAGCTCCACGGCCGCGCCCCCGGCCGTGCGCACCGCGCCCAGCGGGTCGACCCGCAGGTCCGGGAAGGCGCCGGTCCAGGTCCGCAGCAGCGCGGGCAACTCGATCGGGCGGACCGTGACGCCCGGCATGGAGTAGAACGCCTCCGCGGCGTAGAGGTCCGGCAGCCGGGCCACGTCCCGACGCAGGAGCATGGCGTACTGCTGCTCGACCAGGCGCTCCGCGTCGCGCATCGGACCCTCCCCCACGGGCCACGGCGTCTCCGCTCCCGCAAGGTATCCCTACCCGTCGATCCGGCCGGCACACCTGCCCGCCCGAACCCCGGTGCGCCCGGTCAGATCGCGGCGACCACCTGGCTCTCCGCCCAGACCCGCATGATGTCCCGGACGGAGATCACCCCCGCCACCTCACGGCCGTCCAGCACCACCAGGTGCCGGAACCCGCCCCGGGCCATCGCGGCGGCCGCCTCGGCCACCGTCCAGTCCGGGCCGGCGTAGACCACGTCCCAGGTCAGGTGAGCGCCGGTGCGTTCCACGTCGCAGTCCAGGCCGGCGCCGATGGCCTTCAACACGTCGCGTTCGGTCATGATCCCGATCCCCTCGGAGTCCGGGTCGATCACGACCGCCGACCCGACACCACGGGCCGACATCATCCGGGCCGCCTGGCGGAGCGTGTGCTCCGGACCGACGACGAGGACCTGGCTGGACATCGCTTCCCGTACCTGCATCACGCATCACCCCTTTGGGACGGTGGCATCCGGTACCGACATGGTGGTCCGTGAATGACTCCTGGACAAGACCGGGCATCGCCGTTTCGCCGGCACGCTCGCTACTGTCGGACGGTGTCCACCGAGCCCCTGCGCTGCGCCGGCGCGCTGATCGTCGACCACGACGGCCGGATCTTCTTTCAGCGCCGCTCGCCGCACCGGCGCCTCTTTCCCAACTGCTGGGACATCGTCGGCGGCCACCTGGAGCCGGGCGAGGACGTCGACGAGGCGCTCCGGCGGGAGGTCACCGAGGAGACCGGCTGGACCCTCTCGCACGTCCTCGGTCAGGTGGGTGAGTACCACTACGTCGGCGACGACGGTCTCGCCCGGATCGAGCACGACTTCCTGGTCCGGGTGGACGGCGACCTGGGCCACCCGAAGCTGGAGGCCGGCAAGCACACCGAGTACCGGTGGCTGGCCGAGCACGAGGTGACCGTTCTGGACGAGCACCGCCACGTCAACGACGGGCTGATCCGGCGGATCGCGGAGGAGGGCTTCGCCGTCCTGCGGTCGATCGGTCTGTGAACACCGTCGAGCTGGCGCCGCACCGGTTCGCCGGTCTGCTCGCCCCGGCCGTGGACCGGGCCTTCGTCGCCGGCATGCTGGCCGGTCGGAACGGTGGTGGCGCCGAGCTGAGCCAGCGGTACGGCGGGCCGGCCGCGACCGGCTTCCTGGTGGAGCTGCGCACCCGGCTGGCCGCACCCAGCGGCACGGTGGACGGGCCGGGGTTCGCGGCGATCACCCGGTACCGCGACCCGGTCGTCTGCCACCGGAGCGTGGACAAGCACGTGGCGCACGGCATGATCCACCGCCGCCCGGACGGCGGGCTCTCCGCCACCGACCGCGGTGCCGCGTTCCTCACCGAGCTGTACCAGGTGCACGCCGAGGTCACCGAGGAGCTGTGGGCCGGGCAGGACGAGCGGGTGCCGCGGCTGGTCGCGGCGCTCGGCCGGCTGCTGGCGTACGCCCTGGTGCTGGCCGACGAGGAGGGGGACCGGGACGCGTCGGCGTTCGCCGCGATGGCGCCCCCGTACGAGCCGGACGGCACCCCGCCGGGCGTGCTGCTGCTCAACCGGCTCGGCACGATGCGCTACCACCGGGCCGACGCGCACGCCGCCGCCTGGACCGCCGCCGGGCACACCGCGTCGAGCATCGCCGCCCTGCCGGCCGGCCCGGAGCGGCTCGCCATCGAGCTGGAGACCGACCGGCGGGCGGCCGGCCCGTACGCCGTGCTCAGCGCGGAGGAGCGGTTGACCATGCTCGCCGACCTGGCGGCGCTGCCCGGCTGACCTGGTTGACCGGAGCGGCTCGTCCACGCGGGGCTATCCTCCACCGGTGACGGGGAGCAGGACGAGGGAGGATGTCGGGATGATCGGGATGGTGCTCGCGGCCGGGGCAGGGCGCCGGCTGCGCCCGTACACCGACACGCTGCCCAAGGCGTTGGTGCCGGTGGACGGGGAGACCACGATCCTGGACATCGCGCTGGGCAACCTGGCCGAAGTCGGGCTCACCGACATCGTGATCGTGGTCGGCTACGCGGCGGACGCGGTCCGCGAGCGGCAGGCCGACCTGGAGAAGCGGTACGGGGTCACGCTCACCCTGGTGCAGAACGACAAGGCCGAGGAGTGGAACAACGCCTACTCGCTCTGGCTGGCCCGGGAGTACTTCGCGCGCGGGGTACTGCTGGTCAACGGGGACACCGTGCACCCGGTGAGCGTGGAGAAGACCCTGCTCGCGGAGCGTGGGCCAGGCATCCTGCTCGCCGTGGACACGCTCAAGCCGCTGGCCGAGGAGGAGATGAAGACCATCTTCGACGCCGCCGGCCAGCTCACCCGGATCACCAAGGTGATGGACCCGGGCGAGGCGTACGGGGAGTACATCGGCGCCACGCTGATCGAGCCGCAGGTCGCCGACGCCCTCGCCGACGCGCTGGAGGCCACCTGGCGGCGCGACCCGAACCTGTACTACGAGGACGGCTACCAGGAGTTCGCCGACCGGGGTGGCGAGGTGCGGGCGGCGCCGATCGGCGACGTGCCCTGGGTCGAGGTCGACAACCACGCCGACCTGGCCCGCGCGCGGGAGATCGCGTGCCGCTACTAGCCCGAAGCGTGCTGACCCCGCTCCACATCGACGTGCGGCGGGGCGCGGTGGCCGACCTCGGCGCGATCCTGGCGGACGGGCGAATCTCCGCCGGCGGCGACGTCGCGGTGGTGGTCGGTCCGGGCCAGGGTGCCCAGATCGCCGAGCTGATCCGACCGTCACTGCGGTCGGCCGACGTGTTCACCGTCGCCGGGGCGACTCTGGACGCCGCCGACGACCTGGGCGGCAAGCTGCGCGCCCGCTCGTACGACGCGGTGGTCGGCATCGGCGGCGGCAAGACCATAGACGTGGCGAAGTACGCGGCCACCCGGCGGGGCCTGCCGATGGTCTCGGTGGCCACCAGCCTGGCCAACGATGGCATCGCCTCCCCGGTGGCGAGCCTGATCACCGATGGGATCAAGGGTTCCTACGGGGTGCACATCCCGATCGCGGTGATCGTTGACCTGGACTTCGTGGAAAGCGGTCCTGACCGGCACAACCGAGCCGGCATCGGTGACGTCATCAGTAACATCAGCGCGTTGGCGGACTGGGAGCTCGCCCGCCAGGTACGCGGCGAGCCCGTCGACGGACTGGCCGCGTCACTGGCCCGGGCGGGCGCCGAAGCGGTGCTGAACCATCCGGGCGACATGACCGACGACGCGTTCGTCACCGTGCTGGCCGAGGCGTTGATCTCCAGCGGCCTCGCCATGGCGGTCTGCGGCACCAGTCGCCCGTCCAGCGGCGGCTGCCACGAGATCATGCACGCGGTGGACGCGCTCTTCCCCGGCACCGCCTCGCACGGCGAGCTGGCCGGGCTGGGCGCGCTCTTCTGCACCTGGCTGCGTGGGGATCTCCGCCGCTTCGGGGAGATGTCGGCCTGTCTGTCCCGGCACGCGCTGCCCCGGCTTCCCGCCGAGGTGGGGCTGACCGACGACCAGTTCGTCGAGGCGGTGCAGTTCGCACCGCGCACCCGACCGGACCGGTACACGATCCTCGAGCACCTGGCGTTGTCGCCTACCGAGACGCGGGAGCGGCTGGCAGACTACGCCGGTGCAATCCGCGACCAGCTTGGCTGACCCCCGTCCCACCATCGCCGACTTCCACCGGGTGAACCGGGGCGGTGGTCTGTTCAGCGAGTCGATCAGCCAGTGGCTGGGCGCCGCCTTCGCGCTGGTCGCCCAGCGGCTGGGGCTGCGGCCGACCACGCTGACCATCACCAACCTGGTGCTCGGGTTGGCGACCTCGGTCACCGTGGTGGCGCTCGCCGGCCCGGTCGCGGCCGGTGACGTGCCGGCCTGGGTGGTCGGCGTGCTCGCCCTGGTGGGCTGGCAGGTGGCGTACTCCCTGGACTGTGCGGACGGGCAACTGGCCCGGGTGACCGGCCAGGGCAGCGCGGCCGGTGCCCGGGTCGATGTGCTGTGCGACGTGGCCGCGCAGATCGCCCTGGTGGCGGCGCTGGCCGCCACGGCGGTGGCGCAGGAGCCGTCGACCCCGACCTGGCTGGTGGCGACCTTCGCCGGCACCTGGATGGTCAACCTGGTCACCTCGGTGATGCAGGCCGGCCCGAACGCGGCCAGCATGGTCACCTCGACCTCGCTGCCGGTCCGCCTGGTGAAGCTGGTCCGTGACTACGGCGCGGTGATCTTCGTGGCCGCCCTGGTGCTGGCCGTGGCCCCCGCGCTGGTCCTCTGGGTGATCGTCGCGTTCACCATCGTCAACGGCGGCTTCCTGCTGGCGAGCATCGCCTTCTCCGCCCGCGCCTCCATGCGCTGACCCCCACCGGGTCCGCCGGTGCGCCGGCCGCCGGAAGGGGGGACGGCCACCCTGGGAAGCAGCGGGCGGTGGGCGTGGCGGGCGGTGGGCGGAAGCACGGCCGAGGTCAGCGGCGGTGCGCGGTACGGGCCATGCCGGCATAGATGTTGATGAGCTGCTTGGTGACCACGTCGGGGTGGAAGGTCCGCTCGTAGCGGGCGCGGGCGGCCGGGGCCAGCCCGGCGGCACCGGCCCGGGCCACCGGTAGCGCGGCGGCCAGCGCGGCCGGCTCCGGGGCGACCACCCAGCCGGCCTCACCCTGACCGATTCCGGCCGGCATCGGCGACCCGCCGCCCCCGGCGACGGCGGAGGCGACCTCGGCCGGCCCGGTGCCGGCGGGCTCGTGCGGGGCGTCCGCCCCAACCAGGTACGGGATGCCACCCAACGCGGTGCCGAGCACCGGCCGGCCACTGGACATCGCCTCGATGATCACGGTCGGCAGCACGTCGTGCCACATGGCGGCGGCGATCACCACCGCGCTCGCCTCGACCGCCGCCCGCACTCCGGCCCGGTCGAGCTGACCGAGGTAGACCACGTCGGGTCGCTCGGCGGCGGCGGCCTCCACCAGCGGGCGCAACTCGCCGTCCCCGGCCACGCGCAGCGGGCCCAGTGCGCCCACCGGATGCCGGCGCCAGGCGTCCAGCAGCAGGTCGACGCCCTTCTCGGGGCTCAGCCGGGCCATGAAGAGAAAACCGTCACCGAGCGGCGCGGGCCGGCCCGGATCTGGCACGGCGTTCGGCTTCACCACGATCCGTTCGTCCGGAATGCCGTAGTCGCTCAGGTGGTCGGCGATCGCCGTGGTCAGCGCGATGTACCGGTCCACCGACCGCCAGGTTCCCCGGTGCACGGCCAGGGTGGTCGCCATCAGCGCACTCTGCGCCGCCGAGTCGCGGTAGCAGCGATGCTTGATCGCCGGCACCCCCAATGCCCGGCCCTTGCAGTCCTGACAGATCACGCCGTCGCGGAAGTAGATCCCCGAGGAGCAGACCTGTCGGTAGTTGTGCACCGTCTGCACCACCGGCACGCCGTGCCGGTGCGCGGTCCGCACCACCCAGGGCGAGAGCAGCGGGTACGGGTTGTGCAGGTGCAGCGCGTCCGGCCGATGCTCGGTGAGCAGCCGGCTCAGGTCGTGCTGGGCCCGGGGCGCCCAGATCGGCGAGATCGGCAGCAGCGCCTTCGCCACCTTCGACATCGACGGGATCTCGTCCGAGCTGCGAATGAACGGCAGCACCTCCACGCCGGCGGCGGCGAGCTGAGCGATCTCCGAGTCGACGATCGTGTTCTCGCCGGAGGGCTGGGCTTCCCGGTACCGGTTGTGTGCCACCACGATTCTCACGGGAAAGAAGGCTACCGTTGGCTGGTGCCCGAACTACCGGAGGTTGAGGCGCTCGCGGGTTACCTGCGACAGCGCGCGGTGGGGCGGCGTGTCGACCGGCTCGAGGTCGCCGCGATCAGCGCCCTGAAAACGTACGACCCGGCACCGACCGCGGTCGCCGGGCGGGCGGTGGTCGACGCCCGCCGGCACGGCAAGTTCCTCGACGTGCTCGTCGAGGGCGACCTGCACCTGGTGGTCCACCTGGCCCGGGCGGGTTGGCTGCACTACCGGGAGGCGTTCCCGGCCACCACCCCGCTGCGCCCCGGCAAGGGCCCGATCGCGCTGCGGGTCCGCCTCGACGACGGTTCCGGGTTCGACCTCACCGAGGCCGGCACGCAGAAGAAGCTGGCCGCGTACCTGGTCACGGACCCGTCGGCGGTGCCCGGCGTGGCCAAGCTGGGCCCGGACGCGCTCGCCGCGGACCTGCCCACCTTTGCCGAGCGGCTGCGCAGCCGGCGCGGGCAGGTCAAGGGGGTGCTGACCGATCAGGCGGTGCTGTCCGGGGTGGGCAACGCGTACTCCGACGAGATCCTGCACGCGGCGAAGCTGTCCCCGTTCGCGATCACCGACCGGCTCACCGACGACCAGCTCGCCACTCTGCACGCGGCTACCCGGCAGGTGCTCGGCGACGCGGTCCAGCGGTCCCTCGGGCAGCGTGCCGCGGAGCTGAAGGGCGAGAAGCGCTCCGGGTTGAAGGTGCACGCCCGCACCGGCCTTCCCTGCCCGGTCTGCGGTGACACCGTGCGGGAGGTGTCGTTCGCTGACTCGAGCCTTCAGTACTGCCCGACGTGCCAGACCGGCGGCAAGCCGCTCGCTGACCGACGGTTGTCCCGCCTCGTACGGTGAGTAATCCCACTCGGCGATTACGGAGCGGAATCGACCCGACTGGGCCGAAGCGCCGGTCCACGGTTCCCGCCACACGCGCATCCATCGGTATAGTGGCCCGGTCCCCGGCTTCTGAAATGGTGCGGAGCCGGCCAGATCCCGCCGGCACCATCGGTCGCCAATCCTTTCCGGGGCCGCGACCGGTCGGATCCCGCGTGGGAGACTGGGACGGTGGGCGACCCGGGCCCTCACGGCGAGTGAGCGGCACGTGTCATGCGGGAGGACATGGGTGAGGTGACGGCAAGCCTCCAGCGCCCGGTAACCAACGAAGGCCGGAGCAGACTCGTGCGGCACGTCGACAGCTTCGAAATCCAGCCGCCGACCCCGCCGTCGCACAACGGCGTCCCCCGGTCGGCATGGGCCAGGGCGCGACGCCGTGTCTCCCGCTGGCACCGCCCCTACACGGCGATCCTCCTCGTGCTCGATTTCGGGGCGGCGGCCTTCGCCAGCTGGATCGCGATCCAGCTCTTCGATCAGGCGGCCTCCGGTTTCTCCGGCACCAAGCAGGACCCGACCTGGTTCCACACCATCTCCTATCTCCTGCTCCCACTCGGTTGGGTGATCATCCTCTGGGGCAACCGGGCCTACGACCGGCGTTACCTGGGGCTCGGGCCGGACGAGTTCAAGCGCGTGATCCGGGGCGCGGTGACGGTCGCCGCGAGCGTCTCGTTCCTCGCCTTCGCCACTGTGACCCAGCTCTCCCGGTACACGGTGGGCACCGCGCTGGTGGGCGCCACCGTGCTGATCCTCTGGGGCCGTTTCGTGGCCCGCTGGGCGCTGCACTACATCCGCCGCCGGGCCGGCCAGGCCGCGCACCGGATGGTGCTGGTCGGCACCCTGCCGGAGTGCCTGGAGGTCTACGCGGCGGTCACCCGCAGCCCGAACGCCGGGCTGGTGCCGGTCGCCATCCACATCACCGACGGCTACGCCGCGGCCCGGGGGATGCCGACCCCGGTGCCGGTGCACGCCGGCCGGGACGTGCTGGCCCTGGTCCGGGAGGTCGGCGGGGACACCATCGCGATCTGCGGGTCGGCCAGCGCCGAGCCGGGTGAGCTGCGCCGGCTGGCCTGGCAGTTGGAGGGCTCCGGCGTCGATCTGGTGGTCGCGCCCCAGCTGACCGACATCGCCGGTCCCCGGGTGCACATCCGGCCGATCGAGGGTCTGCCGCTGCTGCACGTCGAGGAGCCGACCCTCTCCGGGCCGGCGCTGCTGGCCAAGAACCTGATGGATCGGGTCGCCGCCGGCCTCGGTCTGCTGCTGCTGGCTCCGCTCTTCCTCTCCATCGCCGTGGCGATCCGGATCTCCGACCCCGGGCCGGTCTACTTCCGCCAGCCGCGGGTGGGGCACGAGGGACGCACGTTCCGGGTGTGGAAGTTCCGGACCATGTACGTCGACGCCGAGGACCGGCTGGCGAGCCTGGTCGACCGGAACGAGACCGACGGCATGCTGTTCAAGATGAAGGAGGACCCGCGGGTCTTCCCCGTGGGCCGCTTCCTGCGGGCCACCTCGCTGGACGAGCTGCCGCAGCTGATCAACGTGCTCTGGGGTGAGATGTCGCTGGTCGGGCCCCGCCCGTTGCCGGCCGACGATGGCGACTTCCTGGGCGACGTGCGCCGCCGGCTGCTGGTCCGCCCCGGCATGACCGGCCTGTGGCAGGTCTCCGGCCGCTCGGACCTGTCCTGGGACGAGTCCGTCCGGCTCGACCTCTACTACGTCGACAACTGGTCGTTGGCGTACGACCTGAGCATCCTGTGGCGCACCGTGGGGGTCGTGCTCGCCCGCAAGGGCGCGTACTAGGGGTTGGCTCGCCGGCCCGGAGGGGCCAGGATCGCTGCGTGGGTGGCAACCTCTCCGCCGTCGTCGGCGTCGTCTCACTGGTCACCGCGCTGACCGCGGCCCTGTTGGCGGTGCTGCGCCTGCGTGCCCGCCGGGGCATCGCCACCGCCACCCAGCGGGCCACCTACGAGGTGCTGCACACCGCCGGGCTGGCCGCCGAACCGCTGCGGGCGGGGCTGAGCGCGGCGGGCGCGGCGAAGGCCGTACGCCATCTGCGGGCTCTGGTGGGGGCGGTCGGGCTGGCGCTCACCGACGCCGACGTGGTGCTCGCCCTCGATGGACGCGGCGCGCACCACGGCGAGCAACTGCTCGCGGCGGCCCGCCGGGCGATGGAGACCGGGCGCTCGACGGTGCTCGGTGAATCCGAGCTGCGCTGTGACCGGGTGGACTGCCCGATCCGGGGAGCGGTGGTCGCACCCCTGCAGGGCGCGGACGGCCGGGTGGTCGGCGCGCTGGTGGCGATCGCCGACAGCCCGCCGGCGCCCGGGCTGGTGCAGGCCACCCTGGAGACCGCGCACTGGGCCGGCAACCAGCTCGCCCTGGCTGAGCTGGACTCGTCGCGGGAGCGGCTCGCGCGGGCCGAGATCCGGGCGCTGCGGGCGCAGATCAGCCCGCACTTCATCTACAACGCGCTGACCGCGATCGGCTCGTTCGTGCGCACCGACCCGGAGCGGGCCCGCGAGCTGATCCTGGAGTTCGCGGAGTTCACCCGGTACTCGTTCCGGGCGCACGGGGAGTTCACCACGCTGGCCGAGGAGCTGCGGTCGATCGACCGCTACCTGACCATCGAGCGGGCCCGGTTCGGCGACCGGTTGCAGGTGCGGTTGCAGATCGCCCCGGAGGTGCTGCCGGTGACGCTGCCGTTTCTCTGCCTGCAGCCGCTCGTGGAGAACGCGGTCCGGCACGGGTTGTCCCGCAAGCCGGGCACAGGCATGGTGAGCATCGAGGCCCGGGACGCGGGTGCCGAATGCCACATCACCGTGGAGGACGACGGGGTGGGAATGGATCCGACCACGCTGACCGCCGGCATCGCCGAGCTGGCCCGCAGCACCGGCGACCCAGGCGACGAGACGGGCCAGCACGTCGGCCTCTCCAACGTCGACGAGCGCCTGCGGTCCGTCTTCGGGGACCGGTTCGGCCTGGTCGTCGAGACCGGACTCGGCTCGGGCACCAGGGTGAGCATGCGGGTGCCGAAGTTCCATCCCGGCGTGCGGGCCGGGTCGTGAGCGCATCCGGTTTCCTCCGGGTGCTGGCGGTGGACGACGAGCCGCCCGCGCTCGACGAGCTGGCGTACCACCTGCGGGCCGACCCCCGGGTGGCCCGTCTGCACACGGCGGGGGACGCCACCGAGGCGCTGCGGCTGCTCCGCGACGGTGACGTGGACGTGGTCTTCCTGGACATCCGGATGCCCGGCCTGGACGGCATGGAGCTGGCCCGGGTGCTGCGCCGGTTCGCCCGGCCACCGGCGATCGTCTTCGTCACCGCGTACGACGACGGCGCGGTGGACGCCTTCGACCTGGGGGCCACCGACTACGTACGCAAACCGGTGCGCGCCGAGCGGCTGGCCGAGTCGCTGCGCCGGGTGATCGGTTCGCGGGTGGTGCCGTCGCATCCGGCGGCGCTGGCCCGGGCCGAGGAGGACCCGACCATCCCGATCGAGTTGGCCGGCACCACCCGGATGCTGCCCCGCTCGGCGGTGCGCTGGGTGGAGGCCCAGGGGGACTACGCCCGGTTGCACACGGCGGAGGGGTCACACCTGGTGCGGGTCTCGCTGGCCACGCTCGCCGAGCGGTGGGCCGACGCCGGTTTCGTCCGGGTGCACCGGTCGTACCTGGTCCAGCTGAAGTTGATCGCGGAGCTGCGGCTGGTCAACTCCGGCTACGTGGTGGTGATCGACGGGACGGAACTGCCGGTGAGTCGGCGGCACACCCGGGAGCTGAAGGACAAGCTGGTGCGGGCGGCGAAGCAGGACTGGAACCGGTGACCCCGGCTCCCAGCCCCGCTCACCCTCGTCGGATCCTCTCCGCCTCGGCGATCGTCAGGCCTTGACCTGGTCGGCGATCGCCAGTGCGATGGCCTTCAGCTGCTCCATGGACAGCGGAGCCTGCGCCTGCGCGGGAACGGCCGACTCGTCGACCCCGACCATGTTCAGCACGTCCGCCTGGAGCGCCCGGTTGCCGGGCAACTGGATCGCGACGAGGTACTGCACGCTCTTCTGCCGCTTACCGGTCAGCGTCTCGATCTTCATCTGGGCGCCGCTCGGGGTCGTGCCCGCCTCGCACATCCTGCGGTAACGGCTGTCCTCGTGGATGCCCGGCGGCAGCTGGCACGGCCAGTGAAACCCGGCCGGTCCGTCGGACGCGTCCGGATACACGTCCGGTGTGACCGACACGCCCAGGGAACCCTTGCGCCCCTGGTAGGAGATGCCGGAGGAGGTACCGACGAAGTCCGGGGTGCCCCGGTGGGTGAACTCTGGCGGCTGCCCGTCCGGCTTGCGAGGCTCGCCGACGTAGTCCGGCATCCAGGTCCACTTCGCGCCGGGCGCCACCGTCCGCAGCGCCCGGTCCAGCTCCTGGCTGAGGCGCTTGGCGGTGGCGTCGGCCGTCTCGTCGGTGTCGAAGACCAGGCGGAACCGGGTGTCCGCAGCGGGCGAGGAGGCAGCGGCCTGCGGCGTGGTCGGTGCCGCACCGGGCTCCTGATGGCGTACGGCGGCGCTGACGCCGCCGGCCACCGCCAGAGCCAGCACGGCGGCGAACGAGCCGCCGAGCCGCCGGGCGGCCCTGGCCCGCCGCTCCCGCCGGACGATGCCCCTGACATCGACCTTGGGCGGCGGGGGGGTGCCGATCAACTCGTCGAACAGTTGGTGACTCATCTGGTGCCTCCCGCTCAGTACTGACGGTTGACGGCGGTGCGCAGGTTCGCCAGCCCGCGTGCGGACTGGCTCTTGACGGTGCCGGCGGAGATGCCGAGCATCCTGGCGGTCTCCTCGACCGAGTAGTCGAGGTAGAAGCGCAGGACGAGCACCGTCCGTTGCTTCGGGGCGAGCGAGCGCAGCAACGCGGCGAGCCCGTCGCGATCGGTCACCGTCTCCGGCACGGCGCCGGCCACGTCCGGCACCTCCGCCCACGACTGCTCCCGGTTGCTCCAGGGCCGGCGCCGCTCGTCGAGCCAGGAGCGGGTCAGGACCCGCTGCGCGTACGCGTCGCGGTTCTCCGCCCGACGCACCGTGCGCCAGCTCCGGTAGAGCTTCGCCACCGTGACCGAGACGACGTCGTCGGCGGCGTGCCAGTCCTGACAGAGCAGGAACGCGCTCCGTCGCCAGCGGTCCATCCGGTCCGCGACGAAGTCGTGGAAGTCGTCCTCCTCGGCCCGCCTCACCGCGGTCTTCCCTCTTTGCTGACCATCACGGTCGTACGACGGAGTCGTCGCCCACGAGGGTTGCATCACGCAGCGGGAATAACCCATCCTTGTCGTACGTCGTACGGTATCCCGAGCGAACGACGAATGGAGCCCGCCCGTGTTCGACGCCGCCACCGAATTCGACCGCCAGCTCGACCGCCTGGTGGAGCTGGGATACCCGGCGCTCGCCGACCTGACCGAGGACGCCTTCCGTGCCGTGGTCGCCCCACTCCGCGCGGCGGCGATCGCGGGCGCGGCCGGGCTGCCCGCACCGACCGAGGGCCGGGTGCCGTTCCTGCTGGTCATCACCCGCGACCTGGCAACGGTCGAGCAGCGGCTGGCACTCACCACGCTGGCCGGCAAGCGCAAGCCCGGCTTCCTCGACCGGCACTACGGCGAGGACGACCTGCCGAAGTTCGATCCGATCAAGGAACTGGAGGTGCCGCCGGGTCCCGCGTACCTGCTTTTCGATGTGGACCGCGGTGAGGAGACGCTGAACCTGGCCCCCGCGTCTGCGATGGAGGTGATCATCGGCCAGGACCGACTGCCGCTCACCATCGACGAGGGGCTCGCCTTCGTCACCCTGTACCCAGCGGCGCTGGCGAAGAACAAGTGCTTCTCGCTGGTCGGCTCGCGCTGCGGCGACAAGCGGGTGCCAGCGATCTGGATCAGCCAGGGCGCGCCAAAACTGGGCTGGTGCTGGCACGGCAACCCGCACACCTGGCTCGGCTCCGCCTCCGCCCGCCCGGAACGCGTCGGGCTGGAGTGAGGACGACGCCGGTGGGCTGCCAGGCGGGGCCCGCACGGCGATGCCCACTGGGTTATCCACAGGGGTGACCCGTTCTCCACAGGTTATTCACAATGCCACCCACTGCGCTGGTGAACGAGACTGCTTGACATTCCGGCAGGGCGGGTGAGACTGCCGGGGTGGCCGAGCGACTCCCAGACGTGGGGCCCGGCGGTACGGCACCGCCGCCCCGCCGGACCCGGATCGTGCTGGCCGACATCACCCGGCAGGACACCCGCGCCGAGCGGACCCGCGCCGAACTGGCGCAGCAGACGCAGGTCGGCGAGGCGCTGGTCCGCGGCCTGGTCCGGGCCCAGCTCGCGCTGGCGCTGCGGCTCTCGCTCGTGGTGGCCATCGGGCTCGGCGGGCTGCCCTGGCTGTTCGCCATCGCACCGTCGCTCGGCCGGACGACGGTCGCCGGCGTCAACCTGCCCTGGCTGCTGCTGGGGGTGGCGTCCTTCCCGTTCCTGATCGCGGTGGGCTGGGCGTACGTGCGGCTGGCCGAGCGCAACGAGCAGGACTTCACCGACCTGGTGCAGCGGCCGGAGCGCTGAGGTGGGCAACGACTACGTGGTCCCGGCTATCGTCGCGGTCACCCTGGTCACCGTCGGGATCGGCTTCTACGGGCTGCGGCTGGCCCGGACCACCTCCGATTTCCTGGTCGCCTCCCGGGTGATCAGTCCGACCTGGAACGCCGCCGCCATCGGCGGGGAGTACCTGTCGGCGGCTAGCTTCCTCGGCATCGCCGGCCTCGTCCTCAAGTACGGCGTGGACGTGCTCTGGTACCCGGTCGGATTCGCTGCCGGCTACCTCGCCCTGCTGCTCTTCGTGGCCGCACCGCTGCGCCGCTCGGGCGCGTTCACCCTGCCCGACTTCTGCGAGCTGAGGCTGGGATCGCGCCGGCTGCGCATCCTGGCCACCGCCTTCGTGATCTTCATCGGGTGGCTCTACCTGGTGCCACAGCTCCAGGGCGCGGGGCTCACCCTGGCCACGGTGACCGGCTCCCCGTACCCGCTCGGCGCCCTGCTGGTGGCAGCCGTCGTCACCGCGAACGTGGCGCTCGGCGGGATGCGGGCGATCACCTTCGTCCAGGCGTTCCAGTACTGGCTCAAGCTGACCGCGCTCGCCGTACCGGCGATCTTCCTGGCGTTGCAGTGGCAGGCCGATGCCCGGCCGGCGGTGACCCCTCCCGACGGGCCGACGTTCCGGACCGCGACCACCGTCGTGGTCGAGCACCGCGCGACCCTCACCCTGCCCGACGGCGACGTCCGGGAGGTGAGCCCCGGCGATGAGCTGACCTTCACCGCGGGCGACCCGGTGCCGGAGGTGTCCGGAGTCGCCACCGACGCCGGCGACTGGCTGCTGCCCAGCACCGCCGGCGACGACGACCGGGGCCTGTTCGCCACGTACTCGCTGATTCTGGCCACCTTCCTGGGCACCATGGGTCTGCCGCACGTGCTGGTCCGCTTCTACACCAATCCCGACGGCGCGGCGGCCCGCCGGACCACGCTGGTCGTGCTGGCCCTGGTCGGCGCCTTCTACCTGCTCCCGACCCTGTACGGGGTGCTCGGTCGGATCTACACCCCGCAGTTGCTGGTCAGCGGGCAGACCGACGCGGTGGTGGTGCTGCTGCCCGGCGCGGCCCTCGGCGACGGGCTGGTCGGGCGGCTGCTCGCCGCGCTGGTCGCGGCGGGCGCGTTCGCGGCTTTCCTCTCCACCTCGTCCGGTCTGCTGACCAGCGTCGCCGGGGTGATCTCGACGGACGTGCTCGGCCGAGGCTCGGTGCGCGGCTTCCGGCTGGCCACGGTGATCGCCGGGGGCGTGCCGGCGGTGCTGGCGCTCAACCTCGCCGGGCTGGACGTGTCGCAGGTGGTCGGGCTCGCCTTCGCGGTCGCCGCGTCGAGTTTCTGCCCTCTGCTGGTGCTCGGCATCTGGTGGCGCGGATTGACCGATCTGGGCGCCGCCGCCGGTGTGCTGGTTGGCGGCGGCGCGGCGATCGGCGCGGTGCTGGTCACCGTGCTCGGCCCGCCGCTGTCCGGCTGGCCGGCCACGCTCACCGCGCAGCCGGCCGCCTGGACGGTGCCCCTGGCCTTCACCGTGATGGTCGCGGTGTCGGTGGCGACCCGTCGGCGGGCCCCCGCCGACGTCGCTGCCACCATGCTCCGCCTGCACACCCCCGAGGCCCTCCGCATGTAGGAGACGTCCGTCCTGGGGATGACGACGGGTCCGCCTGCCGCCGGAGCGCGCAAGTGGTAGCCGACGGATAACGTCGGCTCATGACTGGTGAGCATCCCGCGCTGGCGCTGCGTGGCCTGGCGAAGCGGTTCGACGGCACGATCGCAGTGGCTGGCGTCGACCTCGATGTCCCCGCCGGCTCCTTCTACGGCCTGCTCGGCCCGAATGGCGCCGGCAAGACCACCACGCTGTCGATGGCGGTCGGGCTGTTGCGGCCGGATGCCGGTTCGGCCTGGGTGCTCGGGCACGACGTGTGGCGGGACCCGGTCGCGGCCAAGCGGCTGCTCGGCGTGATGCCGGACGGGGTCCGGCTGTTCGACCGGCTGACCGGGGCGGAGCTGCTGGCGTACAACGGGTTGTTGCGCGGGATGGACCCGGCGGTGGTCGACCAGCGGGCCGCGGAGCTGCTGGACGTGCTGGCCCTCGGCGACGCCGGCCGGACGCTGGTGGTGGACTACTCGGCGGGCATGAAGAAGAAGATCGGCCTTGCCTGCGCGCTGCTGCACGGCCCCCGGGTGCTGGTGCTGGACGAGCCGTTCGAGGCCGTCGACCCGGTCTCCGCCGCCCTGATCCGGGACATCCTCACCCGGTACGCGGCCGGCGGCGGCACCGTGGTCTTCTCCAGCCACGTGATGGAGGTCGTCGAGCGGCTCTGCTCGCACGTGGCGATTCTCGCCGGGGGCGTCATCAAGCGGGTCGGCACGATCGGGGAGGTACGCGGCGACCGCTCGTTGGAGCAGGTCTTCGTCGAGGTGGTCGGCGGGCGTACCGCGACCGGTGAGGAGCTGTCGTGGCTCTCCCGGTGAGCACCGCCGGCGCGCCCGCCGGGCCGGTCCGCGCCGTCTCCGCCCGGCACTTCCTGCGGCTGAAACTGCGGGTGATGGGCAACAGCTTCCGCGGCCAGGGCTGGCGGATCGCGATGTTCATCGGCGGCGCGCTGGTCGGGCTCTGGTTCGCCGCCAGCGGCTTCTTCCTCTTCGCCGTGCCGGGCATGACGGACAACGGCCGGTACGCGATGCTGGTCGCGGCGGGCGGTGGCGGGCTGCTGGTGCTCGGTTGGCTGCTGCTGCCGCTGGTCTTCTTCGGGGTCGACGAGACACTGGACCCGGCCCGGTTCGCGCTGCTGCCCCTGCCCCGCCGCACCCTGGTCGTCGGCCTGTTCTCCGCGGCCCTGGTCAGCGTGTCGGCGCTGGCGATGCTGATCGCGACGTTCGGGTTGGTGCTCACCGCCTGGACGCTGGGTGGTTGGTCCGCCGGAGTGGTGGCCGTCGTCGGTGTGGTCGCCGGGCTGCTGCTCTGTGTGGCCGCCAGCCGGGCGGTGACCAGCGCCTTCGCCAGCATGCTGCGGTCGCGCCGGGTGCGTGACCTGGCGGCTGTCCTGCTGGCGGTGACCGCCGCGCTGCTCGGCCCGCTGCAGATCTTCGGCCTGGCCGCGCTGCGCGAGACGGACTGGGACCGGCTGACCGGGGTGGCGACCGTGATCGGGTGGACGCCGTTCGGCGCACCGTGGACCGCCGGCATCGACATGGCCCAGGGGCGGGTCTGGGCCGCTCCGGTCAAGCTGCTGATCACCGTGGTCGCGCTCGGCGCCCTGCTGGCCTGGTGGTCACGGTCGCTGGAGTCGGCGATGGTGGGAGCGGTCAGCTCCGGCCGGGCCCCGGTCCGGCGAGGCGCCGCCGGTGGCGCGGTCGCCCAGCTGTTTCCCCGGATCACCGGCCGGATGCGTCGGGACCGGTTCGGCGCCCTGGTCGCCCGGGAGGCCCGCTACTGGTGGCGGGACGCCCGCCGCCGGGCCAACCTGATCACGATCGCGGTGGTCGGCATCTTCGTGCCGGTGATGACCAACCTCGGCGGTGCGGGCTTCGTCGAGGGCGAGCAGGGCATGACGATGAGTGCCGCCGACAGCTCACCGGTCCTGGTCACCATCTCCATGCTCTTCGTCGGTGTGCTCGCCTCGGTCACCCTGGCCAACCAGTTCGGCTTCGACGGCAGCTCGTACGCCGCGAACGTGGTGGCCGGGGTGCCCGGCCGGGTCGAGCTGCGTGCGCGGATGACGGCCTTCTCGTTGTACGTGCTGCCGATGCTGACGGTCGTCGCGGTGGCGCTGTCGCTGCTGCTCGGCCACCCGGGCTGGATCGGGCTGACCGCCGGCAGCATGGTCGCCACCTACGGTGCCGGGCTGGCGGTGAGCAGCTTCGTGTCGGTACTCGGGGCGTACTCGCTGCCGGAAACGAGCAACCCGTTCGCGATGAACACCGGTGCGGGCATGGCGAAGGGCCTGCTCACCCTGCTGGCCATGGTCGTCGCGGCGGTCGCCGGGGTGCCGATGGTGGTGGCCGCGGCGCTGCTCGATGACGCCTGGCTCTGGTTGGCCCTGCCGGTCGGTGCGGCGTATGGGCTGGGCGCGGCGCTGCTGGGTGCGTACCTGGCCGGCGACGTGCTGGACCGGCGGCAGCCGGAGCTGCTGGCCACGGTCACCCCGCGCCGCTGAGCACGGCCCGCCGACCTCTGATCGGACCTTCGCCGGTCGGGTCCTCGGAGAGGGGCGGTGGGGTCACAATGTTTCACGTGAATCATGAGCCGGGCGCCGAGATCCACCACACCGACCCATTCGCGGTGCCGGCCGGGCAACGGTCGCCGGTCCGCCGGCTGCGTGGTCGGCTCGCCGCGCCGGTGACCCTCTGGACCGCGCCGGGCCCGGCCGGACTGACCGTCTCCTCCACCCTGGTCGCCGAGGGGGAGCCCGACCGGCTGCTCGGGCTGATCGACGCGGAGTCCGATCTCTGGGCGGCGATCGAGGACGCGGGCCGGTTCGCGGTCGCGCCGCTCGGCCCGCCGCACCGGCAGCTCGCCGACCGGTTCGCCGGCCTCTTCCCCGCCCCGGGTGGGCTCTTCGCCAGCGGGGCATGGACCGACACCCCGTACGGGCCGGTCCCGACGGACGCCGGCGGATGGGTCGGCTGCCGACTGGACACCGCCCGGGAGTACGGCTGGGCGCTGCTGGTGGAGGCCACGATCGAGGCGGTCGACCTGGCCGAGGAGGCCAGCCCGCTGCTGCACTACCGCGGTCGCTACCACGAGCTGCCCGGCTGAACGCAGGTCCTGACGGCCGTCGCGACGACCGACCGGTCACCGGAGTGACCTGGGTCACTCGGCGCAGCCAGTCAACCGCTCGGCGCACTCGCTGACCGGCGTCGATCTCGGCCTTCCCCGGCGGGGAGCGCGCTCTTTACCGTGCGCGAAACTCCTCCAACGCCTGTGAAGGTGGTGATCCACAGATGTCCACGGACACACCCGCGTCGACCGCTTCCCAGCCGGACAGATACCTGGCCGTACAACGGTCGGACGAGTTCGCCGGGCTGCGGCGCGCGCTGCGCGGCTTCGTCTTCCCGATGACCGTCGCGTTCTTCCTGTGGTATGCGCTCTACGTCATTCTCTCCGCGTACGCCCGGGACTTCATGGGCACGAAGCTGTTCGGCAGCAACATCAACGTCGCGTTGATCTTCGGCCTGCTCCAGTTCGTCTCCACGTTCGTGATCGCCTGGCTCTACTCCCGGTACGCGGACCGGAAGATCGACCCGGTCGCCGACCGGATCCGTGCCGAGATCGGGGAGGTGACCCATGAAGACGGTCCTCGCGGCTAACCCGCTCCTCGCGGCCGAGGCGGGCAGCAACACCGCCCGCAACCTGACCATCACGCTCTTCCTGGTCTTCGTGGCCGTGACCCTGGCCATCACCATCTGGGCCAGCCGGCAGACCAAGACCGCGACCGACTTCTACGCGGGCGGCCGGTCCTTCTCCGGCTTCCAGAACGGTATGGCGATCGGTGGCGACTACATGTCGGCCGCCTCGTTCCTCGGCATCGCCGGCATCATCGCGCTCTACGGCTACGACGGCTTCCTCTATTCCATCGGCTTCCTGGTCGCCTGGCTGGTCGCCCTCCTGCTGGTCGCGGAGCTGCTGCGCAACTCCGGCCGGTACACGATGGCCGACGTGCTGGCGTTCCGGATGCGCCAGCGTCCGGTGCGTACAGCGGCGGCGGTCTCGACCATCACGGTGTCGATCTTCTACCTGCTGGCCCAGATGGTGGGCGCCGGCGCGCTGGTCGCACTGCTGCTCGGCATCAAGCCGGGGACCACCTTCCTCGGCATGGACGCGGACGCCGCGAAGATCGCCACCATCATCATGGTCGGCGCCCTGATGATCATCTACGTCACCGTGGGTGGCATGAAGGGCACCACCTACGTGCAGATCGTCAAGGCGTTCCTGCTGATGAGCGGCGCGCTGGTGATGACCCTGCTGGTGCTGGCGAAGTACAAGTTCAACCTCTCCTCGCTGCTCGGCGACGCCGCGGACGCCTCCGGCAAGGGAGCCGCCTTCCTGGAACCCGGACTCCGCTACGGGGTGGAGACACCCGGCGACGCGCTGAAGACCTTCTACAGCAAGATGGACCTGCTCTCGCTCGGCATCGCCCTGGTGCTCGGCACCGCCGGCCTGCCGCACATCCTGATCCGCTTCTACACCGTGCCGACCGCGAAGGCGGCCCGCAAGAGCGTGCTCTGGGCGATCGGCATCATCGGCACGTTCTACCTGCTCACCCTGGCCCTGGGCTTCGGCGCCGCCGCGCTGGTAGGCAGCGAGGCGATCACCGCACAGGACAAGGCGGGCAACACGGCCGCGCCACAGCTGGCCGAGGCGCTCGGCATCGACTTCCTCGGCGGCGACGTGGGTGGGGCCGCTCTGCTGGCGATCATCGCGGCGGTCGCCTTCGCCACGATCCTGGCGGTGGTCGCCGGGTTGACTCTGGCCTCCTCGTCCAGCCTGGCGCACGACTTCTACGCAAACGTCATGCGGAGGGGCGAGGCGTCGGAGCGGCAGGAGGTACGGGTCGCCCGGATCTCCGCCCTGGTGATCGGCGCGGTCTCGATCGCCTTGTCGATCTTCGCGCAGAACCTGAACGTGGCATTCCTGGTGGCGCTGGCGTTCGCCGTGGCCGCCTCGGGCAACCTGCCGGCGATCCTCTACAGCCTGTTCTGGCGGCGGTTCAACACCTCCGGCGCGGTGTGGGCGATCTACGGCGGGCTGATCTCGGCCGTACTGCTGGTGTTCTTCTCGCCGGTGGTCTCCGGGGCGCCGACGTCGATGTTCCCGGAGCACGACTGGCAGTGGTTCCCGCTGTCCAACCCGGGCATCCTCTCCATCCCGTTCGGCTTCCTGTGCGGATGGATCGGCACCCTCGTTTCCAAGGAGCACGACGAGGACAAGTACGCGGAGCTGGAGGTCCGCGCCCTCACCGGCGCCGGCGCCCACTAACCGCGGCACCTTGTTAAGAAGGGCCCCCTGTACAACGCCAGGCGTTAACAGGGGGCCCTTCCTTAATTCCGGGGGTCGGTAGGCTGATCGGCATGAAGGTTGCTGAGCGCTTCGGTTCCGGTCACCGCATTCTCGTCACCGGCGGCGCCGGTTTCGTCCCGTCGCACCTGGTGGACGCCCTGATCGCCCGGGGTTGCACGGTGGTGGCGCTGGACAACTTCGTCACCGGGTCCAAGGAGAACGTCGCCCACCTGCTGGACCGGCCGACCTTCACCCTGGTCGAGGCGGACATCTCCGACGGTCTGCCGACGCACCACCCGGCGCTGGCCGAGCGGTTCGACGCGATCCTGCACATGGCGTCGCCGGCCAGCCCCACCGACTTCGCCCACCTGCCGGTGGAGATCCTGCGGGTCGGCTCGGTGGGCACCCTGCACCTGCTCGACCGCGCGGTCGCCGATGGCGCCCGGTTCCTGATGGCCTCCACCTCCGAGGCGTACGGGGACCCGAAGGAGCACCCGCAGCGCGAGACCTACTGGGGCAACGTCAACCCGATCGGGGTACGCAGCGTCTACGACGAGGCGAAGCGCTTCTCCGAGGCGGCCACCATGGCGTACCACCGCCACCGCGGGCTCGACGCGGCGATCGTCCGGATCTTCAACACGTACGGCCCGCGGATGCGCCCGGACGACGGCCGCGCCATCCCGACCTTCATCTCCCAGGCGCTGCGCGGCGAGCCGCTCACCGTGCACGGCACCGGTAACCAGACCCGGTCCATCTGTTTCGTCGAGGACCTGGTGCGAGGCATCCTGCTGCTGCTCGACTCGACCGAGACCGGTCCGATCAACTGCGGCACCGAGCACGAGCTCACCATGCGGCAACTGGCTGAGTTGATCGTGTCGCTCTCCGACAGCAACTCGGAAGTGACGTACATCACTCGGAGCTCGGATGACCCGGAGATGCGCCGCCCGGACCTGACCCTCGCCCGCGAACTGCTCGGATATGAGCCGGCCGTGGCGCCCGAAGACGGCCTGCGACGCACGATCGAGCACTTCCGGGCGCGGCTAGGGTAACCGGCCGGCGACGCACGACAGCTGGCTGAGTGTCGCCTGAGGGCGGTAGTGGCTCGTCCTACGTACCCTGAGTTACATGTCAGCGACCTCGTCTGCCGGCGTTCCGCACCCGTACCTGCACCGCAGCGCCGGGCGTGCCTCCGTGCCCGGCCCCGACCGGGGCGCCTCCGGACGTGCCCGTCCGAGCGAGACGCGCTGGTACCCGTCGCCCGATGAGGAGCTGCCTCGGCCGGGCGGCCCGGCGGGGCCGCGGGGGCCCGGCGGACCGGGTGGGCCGGGTGGCGCCGGCGGGCCGGGCCGGCGCGGCCCACGGCCGCGCTGGGGTCGGATCGGCCTGGTCGCCGGGATCGCGGTGCTGGTGCTGGCGCTGCTCGGCGGCATCGGCGCCTGGCTGTACGCGCGCAACCTCGACGGCGACCTGGCCCGGACCGATCCGTTCGCGGAGATCACCGGTGGCCGGCCGGCCAAGACCGTCGACGGCGCGCTGAACATCCTGCTGGTCGGCAGCGACTCCCGGGACCCGGACGCTCCGGTCGACACGAAGAACCAGTGGCGGGCCGACACGATCATCGTGATGCACATCCCGGCCGACCACCAGGAGGCGTACCTGGTCTCCATCCCTCGTGACCTCTACGTGCCGATCCCGCAGAGTGCCGGCGCGGACTGCGGCTCCGGCCAGCGCGCGAAGATCAATGCGGCGTTCGCGTTCGGCGGGCTGCCGCTCGCGGTCCGCACCGTGGAGTGCTTCACCGACGTCCGGATCGATCACGTGATGGCGATCGACTTCGCCGGCTTCAAGCAGGTCACCGACGCCCTCGGCGGGGTCGACCTGAAGGTGGAGCGGACCATCACCTCGATCCACAAGCCGTACCGGACGTTCACCAAGGGCACCAACCACATGGACGGCGCGGAGGCGCTGGACTGGATCCGCCAGCGCAAGCAGTTCCCGGACGGCGACTTCGCCCGGATGCGGCACCAGCAGGAGTTCCTCCGGGCGCTGCTGGACAAGGCGGCGAGCACGGGCACGCTGGCGAACCCGAAGAAGCTCAACGGCTTCCTCCAGTCGGTGACCGCGGCCGCCACCGTCGACGAGGGTTTCTCGGTGACGGACATGGCCCTGCAGTTCCGCAACCTGCGCGGCCAGAACCTCACCTTCGTGACCAGCCCGAACTCGGGCAGCCAGACGATCAACGGCGAGTCGGTGGTGGTCTCCGACCGGGAGAAGGCGCTGGCGATGTACCGGGCCATGTCGGCGGACACCATGGCGGACTGGGTCAAGGCCAACCAGCCCAACGGCACCGAGGGCGGCTGACCCGCGGGACGGCCGACGATGGGTACGACCCGTGGCGACCGGGCCGGCTGCCCGAAAGGCAGCCGCCCGTTCGGGTCATCAGGTGTCGATGATCGACCGACCTCGGCGAAATCGGCGTCCGGATTGACCCGGGATGAACTCGCCAAGTCGAATCGATGTACGTACAGTGGTGCCGCCCCCCTCCTGATCACGAGCTGGAGCACGCATGCCGGTTCAGGCCAGCCGTCGCCCTTCGTCTACCGGGTCCGCCGTCCCCAGCGGCCGGATCGCCTCGTCCATTCCGATGCAGCCGGGCCCCGCGGGCGGCGGCCCGGGTGGTCGCCCGCCCGGCGGCGGTGGCCGCTCCAGCGGCGGTGGCCGCTCGGGCGGCGGGCCGGCGAAGAAGCGCCCGAAGCGCAGGGACCCGCTCTGGGCCCGACTGACGGTGATCTTCGGTGCCGTGCTGATGCTCAGCAGCGGAGTGGGCATCGTCGGCAGCAAGGTGCTGATCAGCCAGGCGACCGGGGACATCGCCCAGCGGAACCTGCTCGGTGACGCCAGCAAGTCCGACGCCGAGGGCGGCGCGAGCCTGGACGGCCCGATCGACATGCTGCTGCTCGGCGTGGACGCGCGGGAGCGCTGGGCCGCGGACGACGTCCGGTCGGACAGCATCATCATCCTGCACATCCCGGCCTCACACGACCAGGCGTACCTGATCTCCATCCCCCGGGATACCGAGGCGCAGATCCCGGCGTTCCCGACGAGCGGGTTCGACGGTGGCACCGACAAGATCAACGCCGCTTTCCAGGCGGGCGCCCGCAACGGCGGCGGCTGGGAGGGTGGCGCCCAGCTGATGGCGCAGACGATCAAGCGGCTCACCGGAGTCAGCTTCGACGGTGCGGCGATCATCAACTTCGGTGGCTTCAAGAACGTCATCGACACCCTCGGCACCGTGAAGATCTGCGTGAGTCACGAGGTCAAGTCGAAGCACATGTCGTTCGTCGACGGCGAGCCGATGTGGAACGCCGACGCCAAGAAGACCGGCAAGCAGATGACCACGGTGGTGCACAAGAAGGGCTGCCAGCAGATGGAGGGCTGGGCGGCCCTGGACTACGCCCGGCAACGCTACGGGCTGCCCGGTGGCGACTACGACCGCCAGCAGAACCAGCAGCAGCTGATCAAGGCGATGGCCCGCAAGGCCACCGACGGCGGCATGCTGACCAACCCGGCGAAGCTCCAGCAGCTGACCAAGGCGGCCGGCAAGGCGTTGGTGCTGGACACCGGCGGTGTGCCGATCGAGAAGTTCATCTTCACCCTGCGCGGGGTGGCCGCGAACGACCTGACCATGCTCAAGACCAACAACGGCACGTTCAACGGCAACGCCAACAAGCGCGAGGCGTTGAACGAGGAGACCATGGAGATGTTCCGGGCGATGAAGCAGGACAAGCTG
The DNA here is from genome assembly GCF_053599855.1 of Micromonospora sp. NPDC005161. Lineage (NCBI taxonomy): Bacteria > Bacillati > Actinomycetota > Actinomycetes > Micromonosporales > Micromonosporaceae > Micromonospora > Micromonospora sp. NPDC005161. The sequence goes on along the minus strand of NZ_JBSFYQ010000002.1, from coordinate 278,038 downwards.
GGCGAATTCGTCTTCGCCCACCCGGAGATGATCTCCAGCCGGAAGTGACGGGTCCTTCCGCAGGCGGCGGCCGACCGAAAGTCCCGGAAAGCCGGCGACCGTCCCGTCACCGCCCGTAGCCTGACGTGAGCAGGTTTCACGTATCGGCTGCGGGGAGGCGGTCACGTCCAGGTCGGGGCGGAACGAGGCGGACCGGGCCGACGAGGCCGGAGCCGCCCGTCGGCGCCGCGCCCGTGGGTCGCGGATCCTGCTCGGCATCGGCCTGGCCCTCGTCCTGCTGGCCGGGCTCGCCGTGGTCGGGCTCAAGACGCTCAGCCACCGGTACGACCGAGCGGTGGCCAAGGAGATCCTGCTCGACCTCGACGCCCGCACCGACCGGACCGATCTGCACGGGCCACTGAACTACCTGCTGGTCGGCTCCGACCGCCGGCCCGGCGGCAGCGGGCCGGACCAACGTTCGGACACCATCCTCATCGTGCACGTACCCGCCGGGCGCAGGGAGGCGTACCTGGTCTCCATCCCGCGTGACCTGCTGGTGGCCATCCCGCCGACGAACGGCTTCCCCGGCGGCCAGGACAAGATCAATGCGGCGTACGAGCACGGCGGAGGCGGGCAGGCCGGCACACGGTTGCTCTCCGCCACCCTGACCCGACTCACCGGGATCCGGTTCGACGGTGCCGCGCTGATCGACTTCTCCGGCTTCCGGAAGGTGATCGACCTGCTCGGTGGGGTGCGGATGTGCGTGGACACCGAAGTCCGCTCGATCCACACCAACCGGGTCTTCCCCACCGGCTGTCAGCAGATGGACGGCGCGCAGGCGCTGGACTACGTACGGCAGCGCTACGACCTGCCCGGCGGCGACTACGACCGGCAGCACCACCAGCAGCAACTGCTCAAGGCGATGCTGGACCGGGCCGGCCAGGCGGACCTGCGCAGCAACCCGGTCAAGCTGGACCAGGTGCTCCGGGCGGTCGGCGGCTCGTTGACCGTCGACACCAACGGCGTACCCCTGGAGGACCTGCTCCTCGCGCTGCGCGCGCTGCCGGCCGACGGGTTGCGGGGTGTCCAGGTGCCCTCGTCTCCGCAGACCATCGGCGAGGTCTCGTACGTGATGCTGGACAACGGCGGCAGCGGGCTCTTCGAGGCCGTACGCGGCACCAGGGTGCCGGCCTGGACTCAGGCCAACCCACGGTGGGTGACCCGGTTGTGATGGTGCCGACGGCCGGGTCGATGCCGATCCGGCCGACGAGGATCTAGTGTTGGTACCTGTGTTCGGACCCCAGGTTCCCACCGTGCCCGTGACCGAGATCGCCGACGACACCTACCTGCTCGATGTGCGGGAAGACGACGAGTGGGCGGCCGGCCACGCTCCCGGCGCCCACCACCTGCCGATGATGGAGCTGCCGGCGCGGCTGGCCGAGGTGCCGACCGACCGGGACGTGGCGGTCATCTGCCGCTCCGGCGGGCGCTCCGCCCAGGTCGTCGCCTACCTGGTCAACAACGGCTGGGAGCAGGTGCGCAACGCCGACGGCGGGATGCGCCAGTGGGCCGCCGTCGGCCGCCCGGTGGTCGACGCCAACGGGCAGCCCGGCCAGGTCATCTGAAGGCGGCCGGGATGGGCGGGCCTCTGGTCTTCGCGCACCGCGGCGCCTCATACGACCTTCCGGAACACACCCTCGCCGCCTACCTGCGTGCCCTCGACGAGGGCGCCGACGGTCTGGAGTGCGACGTCCGGCTGACCCGGGACGGGCATCTGGTCTGCGTGCACGACCGCCGACTGGACCGCACCAGCAACGGTCGCGGCCTGGTCAGCGCGCGTACGCTCGCCGAGCTGGATGCGCTGGACTTCGGCTCGTGGCATCCCGGCGGCACGCCGAGCGGTGACGTGCCGCCCGACGAGTCGCACACCCGGCTGCTGACCCTGGCCCGGCTGCTGGACGCGGTGCTGGCCGCCGGCCGTCCGGTCCGGCTGCTGGTGGAGACGAAGCACCCGTCCCGTTACGGCTCGAACGTGGAGCGGCGGCTGGTCGCCCTGCTGCGCCGGTACGGGCTGACCGACCCGGCGCCGGACGACCCGGTCCAGGTCACCGTCATGTCGTTCTCCCCGCTGGCGGTCCGGCGGGTCCACGAGCTGGCACCGACGCTGCCCACGGTGCTGTTGCTGGAGGTGCTGCCGCGCTGGCTCCGCCTGGGGCGGCTGCCGTTCGGCACGCGCATCGCCGGGCCGGGTATCGGCCTGGTCCGGGCTCGCCCGCAACTGCTGCCCGCGCTGCGTGCGGCCGGCAACGAGGTGTACGTCTGGACGGTCAACGACCCGGCGGACCTGGAGCTGGTCCTGGCCGCCGGGGTGGACGGGATCATCACCGACCGGCCCGCGCACGCCCTGGCCCGGCTGGACCGCTGACCGGCGCCCACCCGGCAGGGGTGCCGAAATCCGGGTCGGCGGGGCACACTCGGCACATGCCGGAGCGTATCGACTTCCCCGCTCTCATCGCCGGCCACACCGTCGTGATCGAGATGATCAACTCTGGCGATGCCGGCCTGCCGGTCCTCACCCAGCTGCTACGGGTGGCCCAACCCGCGCTCGGCGCGGCCGGCATGGCGTTCGCCGAGTTCGGCCCGACCGGTGGTCGGGTGATCGCCGCGACGGGGGCGGCGGAGTGGATCCTCGGCCGCCCGCTGGCGGCCGACGACCCGGACACTGTCTGCCTGCTCTCCGGCCCCCGGGTCCGCCAGACCCGGGTCGCCCACCTCAGCGGCAAGCTCGCCGACGAGCTGGCCGGCTGCGGCCTGCGCCGGATGGTGGTGTCCCGGGCCGAGATCGGCGGTCACACCGTCGGCAGCCTGCACGCGCTCTACCCGGGCGACGAGGAGCCGAGCGCCGAGCAGCAGGGGGTCGTCGCCTACCTCGCCTCCTGCATCGCGCACATGTACGGCGACCAGACCGGGCTGCCCGTGCACGGCGACGGGCCGGTGGTGGCCGCGCTCGCCGACGGGCTGGCCGTGGTCGACCGGGACGGGCACGTCCGACTCTGGAACCCGGCCGCCGCCCAGGTCACCGGCCGGGCGGCCGAGCAGGCTCTGAGCCGCCCGCTGCCGTTCCCGCTGCCGCCGTCCGGCCAGGTCCGCGACCACCGCCTGCCGGACGGGCGCTGGCTGCGGATCACCTCCGGCGAGCTGCCCGGCCCGGGCACGCTGCGGGTGGTCACCTTCCGCGACATCACCGACCAGCAGCGTCGGGACCACGACCGCGAGCTGTTCGTCGCGGTGACCAGCCACGAGCTGCGCACCCCGGTCACCGTGATCAAGGGGTACGCGGACACCCTCACCGACCACTGGGATTCGCTGATCGAGTCGGACCGGCGGCAGGCCGCCCGGGTGATCGGGCAGCGCGCCAACGAGCTGGCCCGGCTGGTCGACCGGCTGCTCTCCTCGGCCGCCGAGGCGGGGCCGGGGGACGACCCGCCCACCCCGTTCGACCTCGGCGAGGCGCTGCGCTCCGCGGTCGTCGACCTGCCGGCGGAGCTGCGCCGCCGACTGGTGCTCCGCCTCCCGGCGGACCTGCCCAAGGCACTCGGCCACCGGCCCAGCCTGGTCACCGTGCTGACCGAGCTGACGACCAACGCCGGCAAGTATTCGGCGCCGCACGCGCCGATCGAGATCACCGCCGCGGTCGACGGTCAGCTGGTGGCCTTCCGGGTCAGCGACCGGGGCATCGGCATCCGCCCGGAGCACGTGGAGCGGGCGTTCGACCGGTTCTGGCAGGGCGAGTCCGGCGACCGGCGCGGCTACCCGGGCGCGGGGCTCGGCCTCTATCTCGTCCGCCGGATCGTTGAACAGCAGAATGGATGGGTATCCCTACGTCCGAGGGCCGGCGGCGGTACGGTCGCAGAGGTGCGGCTGCCGCGTGGTTGACCGGCGGTGGCGCGACGTGGAGGCGACGGTGGCAGCGAAGGAACGGGCATGGTGCGTGGTGGTCCCCCACCATCCCACCGGAGCGCGGCTGTCCCGGCACCGGCTTGCCGACGACCTGGCGGAGGTCGTACCCCCGACGCTCCTCGCGGACCTGATCGCAGTGCTCGCCGAGCTGGTGGGCAACGCGGTGCGGCACGCCCGACCGCTGCCCGGCGGCGTGGTCCGGGTGGCCTGGCGGTTGCGGCCCTCGGTCGACGGGCCGCGGATCCAGCTGCGGGTGACCGATGGCGGCGCGGGCACCAGGCCACGGATCCGGACGGCCAACCCCGACGCGGCGGATGGCCGGGGGCTGCACATCGTGGCCGGTCTGGCCACCCGGTGGGGCGTCGAGCGGGACGGTCTGGGCCAGCGCGTCTGGGCGGAGTTCGATCCGGCCCCGGCACCCCGGCCCGACCTGGTGCCGGCGGGCTGACTGACCGCCGGTGGCGGGTCCCGCCCACGACGAGCCGGTCGGGCCTCTAGGCTGTGACGCCGTGAGCAAGCGTCGAAAGAGCCAGCGCGCCGCCGCCGACACCGCCCCCCGTCGGGACAAGGTGCGGGACATCTTCGTGCCCCGACCGTTCGAGGGGCTGGTCGACGAGCCCGAGTGGATCGCGCTGCGCGAGCTGGTGCCCGCCGCATCCGCGCCGCTGCGGCTGTCGCCCGCCCTTGTCGAAGAGTTCGGGGACCGGCCGGTCACGCTGGCCACGGTGCTGCCGATGGCCGCCCCGGCGATCACCAAGCCGGACGGCCGGGTGCTCATCGGTATGCAACGTCACCAGCAGTCCGGTGACGTCTCCCGGGATCTGGCCGAGGCGCTGCTGTGCGCGTTGCGGACCGAGCCGGGCGGCCAGGTGGCCGTGCCGCCGCTGCCCGGGCCAGGCCCCCGACTGCAGGACGTCCTGGTGGACGGCCCACTGGAGATCACCATGCACGACGGGTTCGAGTTCTGGCTCGACCCTGGCGCCACGGACGACCCGACCGTGCAGGCGTCGCTGGAGCGGGCGAACGCGGCCATCTACCCGACGGTGCGGCTGACCGCGGCGAAGGCCGCGTACTGGTGCCAGGTCCCGGAGAAGGCGCACGTGCGCTGGGTGCTGCCGGACGAGGAGGACGCCGCCCTCGACGCGCTGGCCCGGCTCGGCGCGGCTGGCACGCTGCCGCTGGGCGAGCAGACCCGGTTCGCCGGCATGTTCCGCGCGCACGGTCGGCTGGTGCCGGTCTGGGACCTGCCGGAGGAGACTCCGGCGACCGACTGGGAGGACCCGGTGGCGCAGTTCGCCAAGCGGTACGCCGAGGCCCTCGCCGCCACCGACCCGCTGGACGCCGCCGGCCGCCGGGCCCGCCAGGGGCTGCTCGGTCGCCAGCTCACCCTCCGCTGACGTTAGGAAGGGCCCCTTGTTATGCACTAGGCGTTAACAAGGGGCCCTTCCTTCAAGGGGTCGCGGGTGATCGGGCAGGACATGCAGCGCGGCCCACCCCGCCCGGAGCCCAGCTCCGAGCCGGCGATCGGGATCACCTCGATGCCGGCCCGCTCCAACTGGGCGTTGGTTTCGGTGTTGCGCTCGTAGCCGACGCAGAGCCGGGGTGCCAGGGCGAGCGTGTTGTTGCCGTCGTCCCACTGCTCGCGTTCCGCGGTGACCGGGTCGAGCCCGGTGTCGATGACCCGGAGCTGGTCGAGGTCCATCGCGTCGGCGGCGGCCCGCAGGAAGGGCGCGGGGCCGTCCACCCGTGGGTCCTCGCCGTCCGCGCCGGCGATCACGGTGTACGCGGAGAGCGTGCTGGCGACGTTGGGATACATCAGCACGGCGTCCACGTCGACCATCGTGCAGACGGTGTCCAGGTGCATGGTGGCGCGCTCCTGGGCGATCGGCACCACCAGGATGGTGTGGGCCAGCCCGGCGGCGAAGACCTGCCGGCCGAGCCGTTCGGCACCGGCCGGGGTCGTCCGCTCACCCACCCCGACCGCCAGCACCCCGGGTGCGAGCAGCAGCACGTCCCCGCCCTCCAGGTGCTCCAGGTGCGGGCGGTAGACGAACTCGGTGCCGGCGAAGCGCGGGTGGTGGCGGTAGATGGCGTCGGTGAGGGTGGTCTCCCGGCGGCGGGCCGGCATGGCCAGGCTGGTGACTCCGACCCGGTCGCCGATCCACAGCGACGAGTCCCGGGTGAAGAGCAGGTTGGGCAGCGGGTCGATGACGAAGTCGTGCCGGTCCATCAGGGTGTAGACCAGGCCGCCGGGCCGTTCCGAGCTGATCCGCAGTTCCTCGTGGGCCAGCCCGGCGGTGAGCACGTCGGCCAGCGCGACCGGGTCCAGGTAGGAGAGGTGGTCGGCGACCCGGGCGCGCAGGGTGTCACCGAGCCGGCGTGAGCGGAGCACCTGCTCGGTGAGTTCGGCCCGGGCGTCCGCGACGGCCAACGTCTCGGCCAGCAGGGTGGCCAGGTAGAGCACCTCGACGCCGCGCTCGCGCAGCGCGGCGGCGAACGCGTCGTGCTCCTCCTGGGCCCGACCGACCCAGGGGATCGCGTCGAACAGGAGTGAGTCGTTGTTGCGGGGGGTGAGCCGGGCCAGTTCCGGGCCGGGCCGGTGCAGCAGTACGGTGCCGAGCCGGCCGACTTCGCTGTCGACGTAGTGGGTCACTCCCGCAGCGTAGGGCAGGGTTTGGCGGCATCCGAGAAAAGAACTGTGGATGAATATGGCATTCATCCACAGTCACTCCGGCGTTCCGGCTTGCCCAACACGGGGAGTGTCAACGTAGGGTAGTGGGGACATAACTTCGAGGGACCTTTTGCCGGAGGTCGCGATGACTGTCTTTCCCGCACGACGAGCCGTACCAACCGCCCGGGCACTGCCGCCCGTCGCGGTGCCCCATCCCCGCGTCGAGGCGCCGGGGGTTCTCGCACCGGTCCGTCCGACACCGCTCGAATGGGCCCGCCGTCGTCGGGCCGAGCGGGGCGCCCGGAGGCTGGAGGCGGCCGGAGCACGGGCCCTGGGCCAGCTCGACCATCTCGGGCCGGCCTGGCACGTCATCGAGTGGCCCCGCACCGATGTGGCCGACGTCCTGCTCGACCGTGGTCAGGACGAGCGCGCCGGGTTCCTCGCCATCGGGCCGAGCGGCCTGTTCGCGGTGACCATCGCCGACCACGGCCGGGCCCGTGTGCTCGTCGCGGGGGACGTCGTGCAGATCAACGGCAAGCGCCCGCCGTACGTGGCGGAGGCCCGCCGGGATGCCAAGCGGGCCAGCAAGGCTCTCTCCACCGCGGTGCGGCTGACCGTGCCGGTGACGCCGGTGCTGACCTTCGTCGGCTCCGGCGTGATCAGCGTCTACGGCCTGCCGAAGGACTGTCTGATGGCCACCCACCGGGAGCTTGACCGGCTCCTCGTGGCCGGCGGCAGCCGGATCAGCCCCGCCACGGCCGAGAAGCTGTCCCGGGTCGCGCAGCACCCGGGCACCTGGCTGAACGGCACGTACCGTCACACCGCCGACTACCGGTGGTATGACGAGGGCCGAACGGCCGCTGACAAGCCGGCCAACCGCCGGTAACGTCACCGGCGACGCCACGCGGCTCCGGTCCCCGTCCACCCCACCGGCTCTCGCGCCGTCACTTGCCGCCCCGGCTCAGGCAGTGCGGCCGGTGGCCCGGTGCGCTCGGTGGTTTCGTCGGCGACCCGCTAGCGTGGACAGTCCGTCGGTGTACATAGGAGGCTCGGTGGCCCACGTCGAACTCTCGCTCTCGGAAGTGTTCGTGCCGGCGGCGCGGGCCTCGACAGAGCCGGAGTCCGACAACTTCGGCCAGTGGTCCTCGACGGTCGGCCGGGCCGATGAGCCGTGCCTGCTGATCGACGCCGAAACCCGGGTGATCGCGATCTCCACGGCCGGCTGCGAGCTGCTCTGCCTGGGCGAGCCGGACGGCCTGATCGGGCGGCCGCTGCTCGACGGCGGCTTGCGCCTACTGGACTTCACCGCCAACCGCGGCGAGCTGACCGAGGCCGAGATCGACAAGATTCCGCCCCTGCTGGCGCTCTCGTCCGGCCGGCTCGCCCGCGGTCTGCTCCGGGTGCAGGCGGCCTCGGCGAACAGCTCCGACGCGACCGTCGACGCGATCTCCACCCCGGTGCTCGCCCACGGTGCCGTGGCCGGCTCGCTCACCTTCTTCTCCGAGGTCTGACCTGCGACGGAGTGTGTCGTTCGCCGCACGCGGCGATGCTGGGGTGGGTCCGCACCGAGGCCGTAAGGTGCCCTCATGCTCGATATCGCTCTGCTGCCGGGGGAGTACGCCGTGTGCCGGTTGGCCGCCGGCTCCACCCTGCCGGACGCGTTGTCGAGCGGGCTGGGTCGCACCGACGTGGTCACCGTGAGCTGGACGGCCGACGGGATCTCGGTGATCTGCCCGACCGAGCGGGCCCCCGCACAGGCCGTGGTGGAGACCGTCTGGCGCTGCCTGCGTGTCGCCGGCCCGGTGGACGTGGCCGGCACCGACACCCTGGCCGCGCTTGTCGACCCGCTCGCCGAGGCCCGGGTCAGCGTGGTCACGTTCTCCACCTTCGATACCGACTACCTGCTGGTGCCGGCCGTGCGGTTGACGGAGGGCACGGCCGCCCTGGAGCGTGCCGGGCACCGCGTCCTCGGCTGAGCTTCACCCGTTCGGCCGCTCCCCCTACGATGGGCTCGGCCACCCCGGCCACGACGACGTTCTCCGATGTCCCGAGGATCGGCCAGTGCCGTTCACCCCGTTTTGCCGCGTGTCCACCCCACCGCGGGCGATCACCCACGCCCCACAGGCGACCCACGATCCGGTGGCGACCCGCGCGCTACCCACGACCCGGGTCCTGCGGGCGGCGCTCGCGCTGCTCGCCTTCGGAGCGCTGACAGGCTGCGGCGCCCCGCCCGAGCTGCGGGAGCCGACCAGCACGCCGACCGGCACCGGCGCCCCGACGGCACCCGGCCCGACCGGCGCCCCGAGCACCGCGCCCGCCACCCCGCCGGTCGGCACCGCGACCGCCACCCCGGACGCGGGACTGGTCGCGACGCTTTGCCAGAACGGGCCAACCGGGCAGCGGATCGTGCAGCTGCTGCGCGGCCGGGGCGGCGTGCTTCCGGACAACGTCCGGGTCCGGGTCCGCACCGGGCCGCTCTGCGCCGCCGACTGGCAGTACACCGTGCTGGAGGTGACCGGGCACGAGGAACTCCAGGTCGTCACCCGCGGTCGGGTCGCCGCGCCGGAGCTGGTCACCGCCGGCACCGACGTGTGCACCATCGAGGTACGTGCCACCGGTCCGGTGGGGATCCGGACGCTCGCCTGCGACGCCGGGCCGGTCCTCGGACCGGGTGCGTAGGCTGGTCCGCATGCCAGGAACACCGCCGACGCGCTTCGTCTACCTCGGCCCGGAGGGCACCTTCGCCGAACAGGCGCTGCGCACCGTCCCCGCCGCCGAACGCGGCAACCGTACGCCCGCCCGCAGCGTGGGTGAGGCGCTGGACAGCGTTCGGGCCGGGGACGCCGACGCCGCGCTGGTGCCGCTGGAGAACTCGATCGGCGGCGCGGTCGGTGTCACCCTCGACGAGATGGCCGAGGGCGAGCCACTGGTGATCACCCGGGAGGTGGTCCTGCCGGTGGAGTTCCTGCTCGGTGCCCGCCCGGGCACCTCGCTGACCTCGGTCCGCACCGTGGCGGCCCACCCGCAGGCGTCCACCCAGTGCCGGGGCTGGCTGCGCGACCACCTGCCCGACGCGGTGGTGGTCGACGTGCTCTCCAACGGCGCCGCCGCCGGCGGCGCCGGGGCGGGCGAGTACGACGCCGCGATCTGCGCGCCGATCGGTGCGGCCCGGCACCGCCTCGCGGTGCTCGCCGACAAGATCGCCGACCATCCGGACGCGGTGACCCGGTTCGCGCTCGTCTCCCGCCCCGGGCCGCCCCCGCCGCCGACCGGCGACGACCTCACCTCGCTCGCGGTCTACATCGCCCACGACCGGGTCGGCGCACTGCTGTCGGTGCTGATGGAGCTGGCCGTCCGGGGGGTCAACATGACCCGGATCGAGTCCCGCCCGACCGGCGAGGCGCTGGGCCGGTACGTCTTCTTCCTGGACTGCACGGGGCACGTGGCCGACGCACGGCTGGGCGAGGCGTTGCAGGGCCTGCGCCGGGTCTGCGCCGACGTCCGCTTCCTGGGCTCGTACCCCCGGCACCGGTGGGCCGAGACGGCGGGCGAGCGGCCGGTGCCGGCGCCGGCCGGCCTCTCCGACGCCGACTACGCGGACGCGGCGGCCTGGCTGGCCCAGCTGCGCAGCGGCGAACTGAGCTGAACGCGGGTGCCGGCACGCCCTGGACCGGGAGCGCCGGCACCGGTGTGATCAGCTCAGCAGACCGCCGAGCAGGCCGCCCTCCTGCTGCTGCGCGCCACTGCCCATGATCGGCGGCTCCTCGGAGGGCTGCACCACAACGAAGCCCTGGCCGGCGAAGCTCATCGTGAAGGACTCGCCGGTGCGTCGCCCGAGGAGCGTGCCGAGGCCGAGCTGCTCGGCCCGGTGGTAGCCGGTCTGGAGGTTGGCGGACCAGCAGACCGCGGCCTGCGGGTCGACGTACGTCGGGGCGTCCACGTTCAACACCACCGGAGTGCCCCTGGTCGTGATGGCGATCCGGCCGTACCCACTGAACACGCAGTTGAACAGGCCGGAAGAGGAGGCCATCCCGGCGCCGCCGACCATCTTGATGTCGTACTGGAGGGTGGAGTCGAAGGCGAGCACACTGGAGCCGTTGATGGAGAGCGCGTCGCCCGGCTCAAGGTCGATGATGTGCACGTCCTTGGCCAGCTCGGCGAGGAAGACGTCACCCTGACCGGAGACCTTCATCAGCGGGACGCCCTCGCCGGTGAGCTTCTGCTTGAGGAACTTGCCGAGCCCGCCCGAGCCCAGCGCCTGGAACTGCACCTGCCCCTGGTAGGCGACCATCGACCCGACCCGGGCCATCGCCTCGCCGTTGAGCTCGATCTTCAACATCTTGGAGTTCTGCAGCCGCATGCCGGGCTGTGCGGACTCCTTCTCCAGATTCTCCGTGGAGAACAGCTCGCTGCGCATGAAAGGTGCCTCCTGAAAAGGTCGCGGTCGCTGCACCGACGGTAGGCGACCAGGGCAACCACGGGCCATCGGCCGAGCGGCGCGGCGGATCGGTCAGGCGGCGATCGGTCGCGCTCAGCCCCAGCCCAGCGCGTGCAGCCGCGCGTCGTCGATGCCGAAGTGGTGGGCGATCTCGTGCACCACGGTCACCGCCACCTCGTCGACGACGTCCTCGTCGTTGTCGCAGATCCGCAGGATCGGGCGGCGGTAGATGAAGATCCGGTCCGGCAGCACACCCGAGTAGTCCCAGCCCCGGTCGGTGAGCGCGTGCCCCTCGTAGAGGCCCAGCAGGTCGGGCTCGCCCGGGGGCGGGTCGTCCTCGACCAGGATCACCACGTTGCTCATCAGGCCGAGCAGTTCCTCGGGCACCTCGTCGAGGGCGTCGCCGACCAGCTCCTCGAAGCGTTCGCGAGTCATCTCCACCGGCACCCCACCCATTCTGCCCGACCTCGTGCCAACCGACGGGTCACGATCAGCGGCGCTGGGCCGGGATCCGCGCGTTCACGGAGAGAGCGGCCGCCCGACTGCGGGCGGAGACCCTGTCCGTGAACGCGCGGCGTACGGGTCGACCGGCTCAGGAGGCCAGGCGGGCGGTGAGGGTGATCTCGGCGCCCGGCGAGAGCAGGCGTGAGATCGGGCAGTTGGCCTTGGCGGTCTCGGCGAGCTTCTGGAACTCCGCGTCGTCGATGCCCGGCACCTGGCCGACGGTCTCCAGCTCGATCCGGGTCACGGTCATCCCGGCGTCGGTCTTGTCCAGGTGGACCTTGGCGGTGGTGTCGACCGAGGTGGGCGTCGAGCCGGCGTCGGCGAGGGCCTTCGAGAACGCCATCGAGAAGCAGCCGGAGTGCGCGGCGGCGATCAGCTCCTCGGGATTGGTGCCCTCGCCCTCCTCGAAGCGTGACTTGAAGGAGTAGGTGCCCGACAGGCCGCCCTTACTGGTGCGGACGGTGCCCGAACCCTCGGTGAGATTGCCCTGCCATTGTGCGGAAGCGGTACGGATAGGCATGACCAGAACGCTAGCGGATAGGCGACCACCGGGCGACCGACCGGCACGGACGCCGGCCCTGCGATTCCCGTCACCACCCGTCGGCTGTGCCATGATTCGACGCAGGCCCGTGACCGGCGGAAGGATGGCCGATGTCCGAGGAGCTGCCGATCCCCCGGCAAGGCGAGCGGTCCGACGGCCCCGCCGTGGTCGAGTGGGGTGCCGACGATCCGACGCGGCGGCGCGCGTTGGGCCGAACCCTGGCCAGTTTCGCCCGGGACCCCCGGCTGCCTCTGCTGCTCGCGGGGCTCGGCGCGGTGGCCGGGGTCGCCTCGCTGGTCGGGGAGTGGCTGGTGATGACCATGCCGAACGGCGGCCCGGAGGGGAACACCACGATCGAGGTGCCCGTCGGGGTTTCCGAGGTCGGCGGCCTGGGAGTCGGTTACCTGGTCGGGCTGCTCGGCCTGGTCTGCACCGTCGCGCTGGCGCTGCGGGGCACGGCGACTGTCCGGCCGAACGCCCGGTTGGCCGGGCTTACGCTCGCCGGCGCCCTGCTGGCGCTGCTGGCCGTCGCAACGGGCACTCTCGACGACCCCAGTGAGCGCAGCCTCTACTACTCACCGCAGGACGGTTTCGGGGTCGAGTACGGTCGCGGCCTGGTGATGGCGTTCATCGCGTGCGTGCTGCTCGGTCTCGCGCTGCGGCTGCCAGCGGCCGCTGCGATCGGCGCACCGGCGGGGCCGGCGGAGGACGACCGGGCCGGGGACGGTGCGGCGGGACGAGGCTGGCGCCGCCGTCGGGACCGCGGCCCGATCGACGAGGACGGCCCGCCCCCGCCGGCCGACCTGACGGTCACCTCGGCCGCTCCGTTCGCCCGCCCCGAACCCCCGGCCTGAGCCGCGTCAGGGGCGCGGTCCGACGCTCTGCCCGCACCGCCTGACCTGCGATTCGTGGACACCGGCGGTGCGCCGTGCGTTGGTGCCCGATTCGCCTGGAAGCCATGGTTGCGACCTGTTCCGCGAGGTACGGTTGCTGCCCGCCGTAACGCCGGGTCTCGGCACCAGTACCGCACGGCAGGCTGCGACGGCGGCGGGCGAAGGAGGAACGATGACCCGCCCGGGACTGCCCAAGCTGATCGCGACCGACCTTGACGGGACGCTGGTTCGCAGCGACGACACCGTCTCCGCGTACACCCATGGGGTGCTCGACCGGGTGCGGGCCGCCGGCATTCCGGTGGTCGGCGCGACCGGGCGCGGACCGCGGCTGACCGAGCTGAGCCGCAACGACATCCGGGCCGCCGACTTTCTGGTGATGGCTGGCGGCGGGTGGGTGGTCGACCAGAGCGACCCGACCGGCCCGGTGGTGCTCCGCGAGGAGCGACTGGCCGGCGAGGTGCTGGCCCGGCTGCTCGCCGACCTGGAGGCCGAGGTGGGCCCGTTGACCGTCATGGTCGAGGCCTCCGACGAGCACGACGCCCCGCTCTGGGGCGACTATCACGCGAGCTGGCCCTACCAGGACAGGTTCGAGGCGCGTACCCGCGCGGAGTGCCTCTCCTGCGACGTGATCAAGGCCTTCGCCCGGACCGCCGACCACCACGTGGACGAGCTGCTGGCCGTGGCCCGCCGGATCGTCCCGCCGCAGGTCGCCACACTCACCCAGGCCGGGCTCGGGTTCATCGAGATCTGCCCGCCAGGGGTGGACAAGGCGACGGGGCTGACCGTGGTCGCGCAGACGCTCGGGGTCGACCCCGCCGACGTGCTGGTCTTCGGTGACATGCCCAACGACCTGCCGATGTTCGAATGGGCCGGCTGGTCCCGGGTGGCGGTGGCCAACGCGCACCCCGCCGTCCGTGCCGCCGCCGACGAGGTGACCCTCCGCAACGACGACGACGGGGTGGCGGTGTATCTGGACCGGCTACTGTCCCGGTGATGGGAGAGACGCCCCGACTGATCGCCACCGACATCGACGGCACGCTGATCCGCGACGACCACACCGTCAGCCCGCACACCGCCGACGTGCTGGCCCGGATCTCCGCGCGGGGCACGCCGGTCGTGCTGGTCACCGGCCGTCCCGTCCGCTGGCTGAAGATGGTGTACGACCAGCTGGCCGAGCCGCTGCCGGCGGTCTGCGCCAACGGCGCCGTGGTCTACGACCCGTTCGAGGACGAGGTGCTGCGGGCGGACCCGCTCGCGCCGCAGCACCTGGCCGAGGTGGCCCGACGGCTGCGCGCCGAGGTGCCCGGGATCAGCTTCGCGGTGGAGATCCTCGACAGCCGGCAGATGCGGCACGAGGCCGACTACCCGCTGCGCTGGGACACCGACCCGGAAATGATCCGCCCGGTCGAGACGCCGGAGGAGCTGCTCTCGGCCCCGGCGGTGAAGCTGCTCGCCCGCGCCGGCGAGCAGGACCCGGACGCGTTCGTCGCGCTGGTCGCCGCGGCGGTGGCCGGGCTGGCCGAGGCGACGCACTCGTCGTCCTCGGGGCTGGTGGAGATCTCCGCAGCCGGGGTGACCAAGGCTGCCGGGCTGGACTGGTACTGCGACCGGCTCGGGGTGCGCGCGGCGGATGTGCTGGCCTTCGGCGACATGCCCAACGACGTGCCGATGCTGAGCTGGGCCGGGAGGGGCGTGGCGGTGGCCAACGCACACCGCGCCGTCCTGGCGGTCGCCGACGAGGTGACCGCGGCGAACTCCGAGGACGGCGTGGCGGCGTACCTGGAGAAGATCTTCGGGTTGGACTGAGCCGGCCGGGTCAGAGGTACTGGCCGGTGTTGTGCCCCTCGCCACCGCTCGGCTGGCCGATGCCCGGCATCCCCGGCACCATCCCGCCGGGACCGCTGGGCAGCGCCTGCCGGCCGGAGCGCATCTGCTCCAGCTGCACCCGGGCGGCCATCTGCTGAGCGACCAGGGCCGCCTGGATGCCGTGGAACAGACCCTCCAGCCAGCCGACGAGCTGGGCGTGCGCGATCCGCAGTTCGCTCTCGCTCGGGGCCTTGTCCTCGGTGAACGGCAGCGAGATCCGCTCCAACTCGTCGCGCAGCTCGGGGGCGAGGCCCTCCTTCAGCTCGACGATGGACCGCTCGTGGATCTCACGCATCCGGCTGCGGCTGGCGTCGTCGAGCGGGGCCGCCTTGACCTCCTCCAGCAACTGCTTGATCATGCTGCCGATCCGCATGACCTTGGCCGGCTGCTCGACCAGGCGGGTCGGGTCCTCGCCCTGCCCCTCCTCGGTCTGCACCGTGCCGATCGGCCGACCGTCCGGGCCGACCACCACCACGGTGCCGGAGTGGCCGGAATCGTCGCGGTCGGTCTCGTCGTCTTGTGCGTCGGAGTGCGCTTCGGTCATGGGGTCCATCTTTACCCAGCGGGCGCAACCCATGCCCCCCGGGACCGACTCCCGGGGCCGAACCACCCGGGCGGGGCGCGCTACCGTCGCGCCATGCCTGCCGACCCGCGCGCCGTGCTGACCCGGCCCGCTCCGGAGCCCGACCGGACCGTGGCGTACGGCGACCACCCCGACCAGGTGGCCGACCTGCGGCAACCGGCCGGCGCCGGCCCGGCACGACCACTGGTCGTCGTGGTGCACGGTGGCTTCTGGCGGGCCGAGTACGACCGGCGGCACACCGGGCCGCTGGCCGCCGCGCTCGCCTCGGCCGGCCACCCGGTGGCGCAACTGGAGTACCGGCGCACCGGGCAGCCGGGCGGCGGCTGGCCGGGGACCATGACCGACGTGCTGACCGGGGTCGCCGAACTGCCCGGGCTGGCCGCCGAGGCGCTGCCCGGCCAGGTGTCCCGGGCCGCCCCGATCCTGATCGGCCACTCCGCCGGTGGCCACCTGGCGCTGTACGTGGCGGCCACCGCGCCCGCGACGGTGGGCGGCGTGCTCGCCCTGGCCCCGGTGGCCGACCTGGTTGAGGCGTACCGGCAGGACCTGGACTCGGGCGCGGTGGCGGCGCTGCTCGGCGGCGGCCCGGCGCAGGTCCCGGACCGGTACGCGGCGACTGATCCACGGTCATTGGTGCCGACTCAGACACGCACAGTAGTCATGCATGGTTCGGCCGACCAGCAGGTGCCGGTGACGATGAGCCGGGAGTTCGTGGCGGCGGCGCGTGCCGCGGGATCCGACATCTCCCTTGTCGAACTGCCCGGATGCGAGCATTTCGGGCTGATCGACCCGGAGTCCCCGGCCTGGCCCCGGGTCCTGGTTATGTTGCGGTCCCTGCACGATGATCACTAGCCATTGACGCAGCGTCGCGGAGCAGGTAGAACGCCGGAGGGGCGGTGTTCTGCCCTGCAACGCTTCTGGGAAGGAACTCGGTGTCGCAGATGAATCGCAGGCGGGCGCTCCAGCTGTTGGCCGCGCTCGGTACCACCGGATTCGCCGCCGCGTGCGGCTCCGACACCGACGACCCGTCGACCGCCAGCCGGGGCCCGATCAAGATCGGTCTGATCACGCCGGAGGCCGGCGGTTTCAAGAGCATCGGTGAGGACATCACCAACGGCTTCCAGCTCTTCCTCGACCTGCACGACCAGCGGCTGGGCGGGCACCCGGTGGAGCTGCTGACCGCCGACGAGGGCGACACCGCCAAGACCGGCAAGGCCGCCGTCGAGGACCTGCTCAAGAAGGGCGTGCTGGCGCTCACCGGTGTGGTCAACTCGGCGGTGATGGTCGGCATCCGGGACACCGTCGAGCAGGCCCGGGTCCCGCTGATCGGCTCCAACGCCTCGCCGAGCAGCCTGCAGAGTGTCTTCTACATCTGGCGGACGTCCTACGTGCTGGACGAGGCCGGCCGGGCGCTCGGCCGCTACCTGCGCGACCAGCTGCCGTCGAACGGCCGCATCGCGATGATCATGCCGGAGAACGTCGGCAGCCCGGACGTGGTGCGGGGCTTCCGGCAGGAGTTCGGTGCCAGCGACCCGCGGATCGCCGACCCGGTGACCAACACCAACCCCACCCCGAACCCCGGGAAGAACACGTACGGCGCGGACATCCGCAAGGCGCTGACCAAGAAGCCGACCGCGGTCGTCTGCTTCTACGCCGGCGCGGCGGCGGTGGAGTTCATCAAGCAGCTGCGTGACCAGTTCTCCGGGCCGGTGTACGCACCCGGCTTCCTCACCGAGGGCAGCGTGCTGGAGAGCATGGACAGGGACGCGCTCGGCATCCAGACCGCCCTGAACTACTCGGCCGACCTGAACAACACGTCCAACCGGGTCTTCGCCTCGGCCTACCGCAAGAAGTACCAGGTCACGCCGACCACCTACGCGATGGCCTCGTACGACGCGGCGCAGGTGCTCGACCAGGCGATCCAGCTGACCGGCGGGTCACCCACCCCCCAGCAGGTCAACCTGGCACTGGGCAAGATCGGCCAGATCGACAGCCCGCGCGGCATCTGGCAGTTCAACCAGCCGCGCACCCCGCAGCAGAAGTGGTACCTGCGGGAGGTGCAGCGCGACGGTCAGGTCATGTCGAACGTGCTGATCAACGAGCTGGCCACGCTGGGCTGACCGCCCACCACGAGCACGGCCCGGGGCCGGCCTCCCCCAACGGGAGGCCAGCCCCGGACGTACGCGGCGGTGTTCCGGTCAGTGCCGGAGTTCCCCGATGCAGCACTTCACGCTGCCGCCGCCCTTCTTCAGCTCGGCCAGATCGACCGGGACCGGGGTGTAGCCGGCGGCCTTGAGCTTGCCGGCCAACCGGGTGGCCTCGCTGCTGAGCACCACGTTCGCGCCGTCGCTGACCAGGTTGATCCCGAAGGCCATCGCGTCCTCGTCGTCCGCGATCACGGCGTCCGGGAAGAGCTGGGTGAGCACCCGCTGGCTGGCCGCGGAGAACGCCCCGGGGAAGTAGACGATGTTCGAGTCGTCGATGGCGGCGAGCGCCACGTCCAGGTGGTAGAAGCGCGGGTCGATCAGACGCAGCGACACCACCGGCCGGCCCAGCGCCTCCTGCGCCTCGGCGTGCGCCGGAATCTCGGTGCGGAAGCCGTGCCCGGCCAGGATGAGCCCGCCGTGCGCCTCCGGCACGTACGCGAAGTCACCCTCGCCCTCGTTGGTCTCGCTCGGGGCGATGAACCGCCAGCCCTGCGACTCGTAGAAGGCATGGTGCAGGGCGGCCTCGGCGGCCCGCTGCTCGTGTTTGAACCGCGCGCCGTAGACACTGCCGTCCACCGCGAAGCCGCCGTTGGCGGCGTACACCATGTCGGGCAGGCCCCGCTCGGGCGTGAGCAGGTGCACCTCGTGGCCGAGACCGACCAGCGTCTCGCGCAGCCGGTCCCACTGCTTGACGGCCAGTTTCCGGTCAACGGGAGTGGTCACGTCCATCCACGGATTGATCGCGTATTCCACCGCGAAGTGCTCGGGCGAGCACATGAGATATGTCCGCTTTCGCGGGACTCGCTGCTGGTTCACGGTCACCAAGAGTAGGTACCGTTGAACTTTGGTAACAGCCACAACCATTGCTTCCCAGAGGCGGAACGTTGCAGATAGACGCGGTAGACCAGCGGATCATTGCGTTGCTCGTCGCCGACGCCCGCGCGTCGTACGCCGACATCGGCACCCGGGTGTCACTCTCCGCCCCGGCGGTCAAGCGCCGGGTCGACAGACTGCGCGCCACCGGCGTGATCAGGGGATTCACGGCCGTGGTTGATCCGGCGGCCGTCGGCTGGACCACCGAGGCGTTCGTCGAGCTGTTCTGTGCCGGCCGGACCACCCCGGCGCAGATCGGCGTGGCGGCCCGCCGGCACCCGGAGGTGGTCGGCGCGTACACCGTCTCCGGTGAGGCAGACGCGCTGGTGCACCTGCGCGCCGCCGACATCGCCCACCTGGAGGCGGCGTTGGAGCGGCTACGCGCCGAGTCCTTCGTGACCTCCACCCGCAGCACCATCGTGCTCTCCCGGCTGGTCGAATCCCCCGGCGTCGGCCCCTCCACCCGCTGACCGGATCCGCCCGCCGCACCGGCCGACCTCGGGGTTTCCGGGCCCCACCCGCCCTTGACCTCAAGCCCGGTTCAACAGATGAACTGGCGGCGGAGTGTGGGCAGAACGCCCACCACGGTCGAGGGGGTTCCGTGCGGGCGGTCTGGATACGTGCATTCGGTGGGCCCGAGGTGCTGGTGCCTGGCCCGGCACCCGACCCGGCACCCGGCCCAGGTCAGGTGCTGATCGACGTCGCGCACGCGAACATCACCTTCGTCGAGACGCAGCAGCGCTCCGGTCGCCCCGGGCCGTTCCGGGTCACCCCGCCGCTGATCCCCGGCAACGGCGTCGGCGGGGTGATCGCCGCCGTCGGGCCGGGCGTCGACCCCGGGCTGACCGGGCGGCGGGTGGTCAGCGCCACGGGCGGCTCCGGCGGATACGCCGAACGGGTGGCGGTGCACGCGACCGCGCCGATCGAGGTTCCGGCCGGGCTGGCGCTGGACGCGGCGGTCGCGCTGCTGGCCGACGGACGTACCGCCACGATGCTGACCGAGGCGGTCGGCGTCCAGCCGGGGGACCGGGTGCTGGTGGAGGCCGCGGCGGGCGGGGTGGGCAGTCTGCTGGTGCAGCTCGCGGCCCGGGCCGGTGCCCGGGTGATCGGCGTGGCCGGTGGGCAACGCAAGGTGGACCTGCTACCCGGACTGGGTGCCGAGCTGTCCGTTGACTACCGCGCGCCGGGCTGGGCCGCCCGGATCCGGGACGCGGTGGGCGGGGTCGACGCGGTGTTCGACGGTGTCGGCGGACCGGTCGCCCAGACGGCCTTCGAGCTGCTGGCCCCGGGCGGCCGCATGGTCAGCTTCGGGCTGGCCAGCGGCGAGTGGTCACCGGTGTCCGTGGAGGCCGCCACCGCACGGCAGGTCGCGTTGATCCGGCCGGACGTGCCGCCCGCGCGGCTGCGGGCGTACACCGGTCGGGCGCTGGCGGAGGCGGCGGCCGGCCGGCTGCGGCCAGTGATCGGGCAGCGTTTCCCGCTGGAGCGCGCCGCCGACGCGCACGCCGCCATCGAGGCCCGCTCGACGGTCGGCAAGACCCTGCTCGACGTCTCCTGAAACCACGCTCAGAGATACATGCCGGTGCGGTGCTCGGACTCGTCACGCCGGACCGGCTTGTCGCCCTCGCCGAAGAACCGCTTGCCGCCGAACTCGCCGTGCAGCCGGTCGTCCAGCTCGTCGGCGAGCCCGGTCATCACCTGCACCGCCAGCATCAGGTGGGTGGCCTGGAAGTTGCGGCCGAAGACCGGAATGGACGCCCAGACCGTGTCCTCCGCGCAGTAGAGGCGGCCGATCGGCATCCGGTTGGTCAACTCGGAGAGCTTGACGTAGAGCCGCTCGGTCGGCTCCACCTCGGTGAGCACCGGGGAGAAGACGTCCACCAGGGGCGGGTTGTCCCGCACCCGGACGAAGACCATCGCCGAACCGGCGCGGATGTTGATGTCGCCGTCCGAGTCGACCTGCAACCGGTCGGTGTCGGACTTCAGCATGGTGGAGACCACGGTGCGGACCCGATCCGCCAGGTCGAGCACGTCGTCCCGCTCGACCTGCGCGGCGGCCGCCTCGGCCAGTGCCTCCTCCAGGTCGGCCTCGACGTCGGCGTCCGGGCCGAACTCGCTACGCGCGGTGCCCAGCGGCTCCACGGTCAGCGGCTCACCCTCGGCGTCCTGTACCAGGTAGACGAGGAACGCCGGGTGCGGGGCGCCGTAGACGTCGCGCAGCGTCCGGGAGAGCAGCGCGGCGATCCGGGTCGCCTCCGCTGTCGTGCCGTCCAACCCGAAGAAACCACCGGAGCCGGCCACCACCCCCGGCGGGGACCAGCCGAGCGCGACCATGTCCGCCACCGCGGCGCGATCCAGGCGGTAGCCCGCCGGCAGGGTGGCGTTGCCGACCGCCCGGGCGGAGAACCGGCCGTCGCCGTCCACGTCGACGCTGATCGAGTAGACGGCGTCCCCGGTGCCGGAGGCGGTGGGGTCCAGGGTCAGTTCGAGGTGCGCGCCAGCGGGCAGCTCCCGCAGCCGGACGGCGAGCGCGCGGGCGAACTCCTGCCACGCCTCCGTCACCTTGGCCCGCAGATCCGTGGTGCTCGGCTCGTCGAGCAGGATCGACTCCGCCGGCTCGGCCGTACCGCCGGGCAGCTCATTGTTCGGCGCCGAGGGGTGGTCAGCCGTCATGATCGCCTCCGTCCGTCACGATCACCCTACCCACGCCGTCCGGGCGTCGAATCAGCCCCGACCGGGATCGGACACCGGCATGGCCCGCCACGGATCCGCGGCGGTTCTCATCGGCGCGGAAGCCGCCGGTCAGACCGCTGACGGACCGGCGGGATCGGAGCCCAGCTCGACCGGCCAGGTGGCCGCGAGGGCGCTGAGCCGGGCGGCGGCGTCCGCCGGGTCGGCGCCCCGGCCCACCGCCAGCCCGAGCAGGTACGCCGTGACCGGCGCGCCGGGTCGCAACACCTGGTGGGCGACGTCGCGGGCCAGGTCCAGCACCACCGGCACGGGCACCTGGGCCGGGCCCAGGTCCAGCTCGGTACAGGCCGCCGTCACCCAGTCGTCCATCACCGTCATCGCGCCCACTCTTCCGCCCGGCGTACGTCCTCGTCAGTGTCGCAGTCGAACCAGGGCGGCGGGCCGTCACCGGACCACGGCACCTCGCGGACGACGAGGCCGGCCAGCAGCGCCCGGACCGGAGCCCCGGCGAGGCTGCCGCCCCGCTCGGCCGCCAGCCGGTCCATCCCGGCACGCAGCGCGGTGACCTGCCACACCCCGCAGAGCGACTGCCGCCGCCCATCCGCGTCGACGAAGCACGCCCCGTCGGGTAGCCGCTCCAGCCCGACGGTGCCGCCGCCCGCCGGTCCGGTGTGCGACGCGGCCAGGTGGGTCAGCAGCTCGCCGATCGCGGCGCGGGTGAGCAGCGGCAGGTCGGCGGCGAGCAGCGCGACCAGGTTCGCTGCCGGGTCGAGCAGTGCCAGCCCGGCCGCCGCCGCGGCGACCGGTCCCCCGCCGGGCGGATCCTCCCGGGTCACCCGTACGCCGGGCGGGACCGCGCCCGCCGGACCGACCAGCACCCTCGGCGCGGCATCGGCGACGGCGGCCAGCACCCGGTCGCGCATCGACCGGCCGCCGACCGGGAGCGCGGGCTTGTCCACCCCGCCCATCCGTCGGGCCGCCCCACCGGCGAGCACCACCGCGGCGTACGTCCCCATCCGGCCACGGTAGCCGTGCCACCATCCGGTCGGCGGCCGGCGCCGATGCCCGGTGGCCGTGCGGGCGTACCGGCGCGGGGTGCAGGATGGCGGGATGGGACGGGCGACTGACCGACGGGGCGTACTCCGGATCGACCTGGACGCGGCGACCGACGGGCGTGGACCCGTCCGCCGGCCGGACAGCCTGGCGGTGGAGGAGCCGCTGGAGATCCGGGTGGGCCCGGCCGGCCCCGGCCGGCGACGGCCGCTCGCGGTCACCATGCGCACCCCCGGGGACGACCTGGACCTGGCCATCGGCTTCCTGCTGACCGAGGGGCTGATCCGGTCGACCGACGACGTGCAGACCGCGCAGCTCTGCGCCGGCGCGGAGACGCCGAACACGTACAACGTGGTGGACGTGGTGCTCGCCCCCGGGGTGCCGGAACCGACCACCGACCCGACCCGGAACTTCTACACGACCAGCTCCTGCGGGGTCTGCGGCAAGGCCAGCATCGACGCCGTCCGAACCCGTTCGCTGTTCCCGGTGGCGGCGGACCCGCTCACCGTGCCGGCCGCCCTGCTCGCCGAGCTGCCCGACCGGCTGCGTGCCGGCCAACGCGGCTTCGACCGGACCGGCGGGCTCCACGCGGCGGGGCTTTTCTCGCCCGCCGGAGAGCTGGTGGTGCTCCGGGAGGACGTGGGTCGACACAATGCCGTGGACAAGGTGATCGGCTGGGCGGTGCGGGAACGACGGCTGCCGCTGGCCGGGCACCTGCTGCTGGTTTCCGGCCGCGCCAGCTTCGAGCTGACCCAGAAGGCGTGGATGGCCGGAGTGCCACTGCTGGCCGCGGTCTCCGCGCCGAGCACCCTCGCCGCCGAGCTGGCCGAGGAGGCGGGAATGACGCTGGTCGGCTTCCTGCGTGGCACCACGATGAACGTCTACACCCGTACCGAGCGGGTCACCATCTGATCGGCCAGCTACTCGAACAGCCCCAGCCGGATGCCGGCGTCACGGGCCAGCAGGAAACCGGCGATGCCGAGGATCCAGCCGAGCATGCCGCCGGAGTGCCGCACGATCCAGGCGTTGAGCCGGACCAGCACCGGCTCGACCAGGCTCGGCCACGCCATCCGCGCCCCCAGCAGCACCACCGCCGGCAGCACCATGACCAGGCAATAGCCGGCGAGCAGCCCCACGATCTCCGCCGCGCCGAGCCCGGAGGTGGTCAGCAGGCCGACCGCGCCGAGGTACGGCAGCATCGTCGCCACCTCCGCGAGCGCGGCGAGCAGCGCCAGCCCCACCAGCCATCGCGCCGAGGAGTCGCCGGCGGTGACCCGGTCCCGCCAGCGCAGCACACCGCCGCCGCGCGGGCGTCGTTTGCCGTCGTAGCGGAAGCTGAGCGCGAACAGCCCGACCCCGAGGACGAGCTGCGCCCAGAGCACCGGCCGGTTGTCCAGCGCCCCGCCGAGTACGTCGGCCAGCCGGCTGCCGCCCACGGCGAGCAGCAGCCCGACGGCGAAGTAGAAGACGGCGATCGTGCCGAGGTAGACGAGGATCCGCCGGGCGTTGACCGTCCCGGGCGCGAGCAGCAACCAGACCGGGATGAAGAGAGTCCCGATGCTGGTGCTGTCGACCAGGGCCAGGCCTGCGAGCGACAGCAGCAGTCCGACGCTCATCTGGGGCATTCGTTTGGCAGGGGCACCTGATGATTGTCCGGTGGCGTCTGCTCTGCCGAGTCGACCGCTGACAGGAGAAACGCGTACATCGTTCGGACCACACCGAACACGCCGATCGCCTGCCGGCCCTCCTGGCGCCGGAATGCAGCCGCTCGTCAGTCCAGGTCGAGGATGCTCCAGTTGGTCGGTAGCACCTTCGCCGCCAGCCTGGGTTGCGCGGTCGCGTAGTGCGCCTCGTGGGTGAGTGCCGCGCTGGCGGCATGGCCGAGTGAGATGTCTCCATCCGCGGCGCGGGCCAGCGTGCCGGCGTCTCGCACGTCGTCCGCATCGAGCGGCAGCAGGCGTATGACCGGGGCACTCATCATCAGGGCCAGCAGCGCGGCACCAACCTCGTCGCCCGCGCCCGCGAAGGCAACCGCCAGACAGGCGGCCGGGACGGCCACCTGACGTCCCTCATCGGCGACCTGGAGCATCAACTCCCCCACCGAGACGTTGCCCTCGATGTAGGCCGTCAACGCCGACGCGTCGAACACGGCCGCGATCCGATCGCTCATCCGGCGTCGCCCAACATCCGGCGCCCCTCGGCCAGGGCGTCCGCCGGAATGGGTGCCGCCAGGCGCTCACGCCACCGCGCCTTGCCCGCCTCGGTCACCTCAATGCCGGCACGCCGCAGCACCTCGTCGAGGTGCGCGCGGGCCATCTGAGCCCGGACCGCCGCGGTGATCGCCGCCGAGACGTTGGGCTGCCGGTCGAGCCACTCTGCCACGTCGTCGGGGAGGCTCACGGAGCGCTTCGCGGTCATGCTCGCCAGCCTACCAAACCTGGTAGCACCCACGGTATTACCAGATGCTGGAGGGGATCGGTCACCGGCGGCCACGTCGGCTCCGCCTGCGGGGGCGGACCACGCCGGGCAGACCGACCGACGGCCAGCCGTCCAGCTCGGACGGGGGGACGCCGCGCCGGAGCAGGTCGTCCAGGAGCAGGGCGAGCGAGTAGTCGGGGTGCAGGCTCAGCGTCCGCTCCAGCGCGACCGCCGCCAGTGCCCCCTGCCCCGCCCGCCAGGCCGCGAACGCCAGCAGCGCGCCCGGAGCGGCGGTCAGCTCCGACTCGGCCCGGCGCAGCACGTCGGTCCAGCGGGCGATGTCCCGGTCCCGACCGTCGGTGCGTTCCCAGGCGTGGTCGCGGATCGGCAGGTGCGTCAACAGGAGGCTCAGCCAGGCCACCTCGTCGTCGTCGAGCCGTTCGCCGCGCCGTTGCCGGCGTTGCGCCTCGCGGACCGCCGCCACCCCGGCGGAGCGCAGCGCCCGGCCGCCGAGCAGATCGCTCGCGGGCGCCTCCTCGACCAGGTCGGTCAGTCGCCGCTCGGCCCGGGCGGTGGCCTCGCGCAGCGCGTCCCGCGCCGGGCCGTCCACCGGTGCCACCTGCGCCACGAGGGCGGCCCGGTCGGGGAGCGCGACCTGGCCGGCGAAGACCGCCGAGGCGGTCACCTGGTTGGCCGCCGGGTCGTAGGGCCGGCCCTCGGGCGGGCAGCAGTCGACCTCGGCGCAGAGGTAGGACCACCACCGGCCGTCGGTCACCCGCAGCGCGTCCAGCACCTCCAGCCCGGCCCCGGTCAGGGCGGCGCGCGCGGCGTCCACGCTCGGCGTCACCCGGTCGGGCGGTCCGTAGCCCACCACGGTCGCGGCCTCGGCGCCCTGGCGGTGGATCACCCCGGCCAGGTGCCGGGCCGGCTCGACCGGATCGGCCGACGGATCGGGCAGGTCGGCGCGGGCGGCGAAGATGATCCGCCGCCCGCGCAGCGCCACCGCGACCACGCTGTCGGCGGGGTGGAAGCCGAGCAGGTACGGCACGGCGGCGAGCAGGTCGGCGGGTGAGCGGACGGCGAGCCGGGGGCGTTCGGTCGAGGTCATGCCGGGAGCCTGCGACGGGCTGGCCCGGCTTCGCCGCCCCTGTGGACGACACGCGGCTTATCCACAGTCACTCTCCGTGTTGCCCCTGGTCAACGCGCATCCTCGGGTGCTGGGACGGAACGGGTGGCACCGGTGGCCGACCTGATGTGTTCGGGCGGTGCCGTTGTGTCGTGGGGAGCGGTTACCGTGCGCTGATGGACCTGGCGTATCTGCGCGCGCACCCGGCACACCTGCCGACGTTCCTGACCCACCAGCGGATCAGGGAGACGCCGGTCGCCGGTGGGGACATCTGCGCCGCCGCCCGACTCACCCTGGACGACGGCCACTCGGTCTTCGCCAAGTCCTGGCCCGAGCGGGCAGGCCGGCCGGTGCCGGAGGGCTTCTTCGCCGCCGAGGCCGCCGGGTTGCGCTGGCTGCGGGAGGCCGGCGCGGTCGCCGTACCCGAGGTGATCGTGGCGCTGCCCGACATGCTGGCGCTCGACTGGGTGGAGCCCGGCGAGCCGACGTCGGAGGCGGCCGAGCGCTTCGGCCGGGAGTTGGCCGACCTGCACCGGGCCGGCGCACCGGCCTTCGGTGCGACCTGGCCCGGCTTCATCGGTGCGCTCGAGCAGGACAACAATCCCGACGACGGCCCCTGGTCGACGTGGTTCGCCCAGCGGCGGCTCGCTCCCTACCTGCGGCGATCGGTCGACGCCGGCGCGCTGAGCAGCGACGACGCCAGCCTGGTCGAGCAGGTGATCGGTCGGGTCGGCGAGTTCGGCGGGGAGGAGCCGCCGGCCCGCATCCACGGCGACCTGTGGCCGGGCAACGTGCTCTGGGGCGCCGACGACCGGGCCTGGCTGGTCGACCCGGCGGCGCACGGCGGGCACCGGGAGACGGATCTCGCCCAGCTGGCACTCTTCGGCGGCATCCCGCACCTCGCCCGGGCCCTGGCCGCCTATCGGGAGAGCTGGCCGCTTCCCGACGGCTGGCCCGACCGGGTGCCGCTGCACCAACTACACCTGCTGCTGGTGCACACCGCGCTGTTCGGCGGCGGTTACCGAGATGCCGTCGTCCAGACTGCCCGTGCCGCCCTGGGCCGGCCCGAGCGCGCTACGGTCGACAGGTGAGCGTCGCCCCGCGGACCGACGGCGTCCTCGTCGACCGGTTCGGCCGGGTCGCCCGGGACCTGCGCGTGTCCCTCACCGACAAGTGCAACCTTCGGTGCACCTACTGCATGCCGGCCGAGGGGCTGCCCTGGCTGGCCGGTCCCGAGCTGCTCACCGACGCGGAGATCGTCCGGCTGGTCCGGGTGGCCGTCGAGCGGCTCGGCGTGACCGAGGTGCGGTTCACCGGCGGCGAGCCACTGATCCGACCCGGGCTGGTTGGCATCGTGGCCGCGGTCGCCGCGCTGGAGCCCCGCCCGCGGATCTCGCTCACCACCAACGGCATCGGCCTCGACCGGCTCGCCCCGGCGCTGCGCACGGCCGGCCTCGACCGGGTGAACGTCTCGCTGGACACCCTGGACCCGGGCCGGTTCGCCCAGCTCACCCGTCGCGCCCGGCTGGACGCGGTGCTCGCCGGGCTCGCCGGGGCCGCCGCCGCCGGCCTCAACCCCGTCAAGATCAATACTGTGTTGATGCGGGGCGTCAACGAGGACGAGGCACCGGCCCTGCTGCGCTTCGCCGTCGACCACGACTACCAGCTGCGGATCATCGAGCAGATGCCACTGGACGCCCAGCACGGCTGGGACCGCAGCACGATGGTCACCGCCGAGGAGATCCTCACCTCCCTGCGTACCCGCTTCGACCTCAGCCCCGACCCGGCCGAACGCGGCGCGGCGCCGGCCGAGACCTGGCTGGTCGACGGCGGTCCGGCCCGGGTCGGCGTGATCGCCAGCGTCACCCGCCCCTTCTGCGGCGACTGCGACCGCACCCGGCTGACCGCCGACGGCCAGGTCCGCGCCTGCCTCTTCGCCACCGAGGAGTCCGACCTCCGCGCCGCCCTGCGCGCCGACGCGGACGACGACGACCTGGCCCGACGCTGGCGCACCGCGATGTGGGGCAAGCGCGCCGGGCACGGCATCGACGACCCCACCTTCCTCCAGCCGACCCGGCCGATGTCCGCGATCGGAGGCTGAGACGTGGACCCGAGGCCGCTGACCATCCGCTACTTCGCCGGCGCGCGCGCCGCCGCCGGCCGCCCCGAGGAGGCCGTCGCCGCCGGCCGGTCGCTCGACGACCTCACCGTCGAGCTGGCCCAGCGGCACGGTGACCGGCTGGCCGCCGTGCTGCGGGTGGCGAGTTTCCTCGTGGACGGCGTCACCTGTCATGATCGGCAGGCACCCCTGCCAGGCGGGGCCACGATCGATGTTCTGCCACCGTTCGCGGGCGGCTGAGGGAGGCACAGCAGATGTTGGCGGTTCTGGGGTTCGTGGCCGTCCTGGCGCTGGTCATCGGCCTCATCCACCTCTACCTGTGGAAGCGGCTGATCCGGGACACCACCGGGCCGGGCCGCTGGCGGCGCATCGGCGGTGTCGCGGGCCTGGTGCTGGCGCTGCTCGTGCCGGCCACCCTCGTCGGGACCCAGGCCGGGCTCTACTGGCTCGCCTGGCCGGGCTACCTCTGGCTCGCGTTGATGTTCTACCTGCTGGTCCTGCTCGTCGTGCTGGAAGTGCCGATGCTGGTCACCCGGCTGGTGCTGCGCCGCCGGGTCACCGCCGCCGATGCGACGACCGCCGCACCGGAGCCGGTGCTGGTCGGCGCCGCCGGGCCGACCGATCCACCGGCCGCCAGCGCGGTCCGTGCGCCCGACCACGACCCGGCACGCCGGCTGCTGCTGGCCCGCGGGGCAGCCATCTTCGCCGGTCTCACCGCCACCGGCATCACGGGGTACGGGGTACGCACCGCGCTCGGCCCGCCGCAGCTGGACCGGGTGCAGATCCCGCTCGGCAAGCTTCCGCGCAGCATGGACGGCCTGCGCATCGCCACCGTCTCCGACATCCACCTCGGGCCGCTGCGCGGCCGGGCGCACACCGAGCGCATCGTCGCCGCGATCAACCGCCTCGACGCGGACCTGGTCGCGGTCGTCGGTGACCTGGTCGACGGCTCGGTCGCCGAGCTGGGGTCGGCCGCCGCGCCGCTGCGCGACCTGCGCTCCCGCTACGGCAGCTTCTTCGTCACCGGCAACCACGAGTACTACTCGGGCGTGGAGGAGTGGGTGCAGGAGGTGGACCGGCTCGGCCTGCGGGTGCTGCAGAACCAGCGGCAGGAGATCCAGGCCCGGGGCGGCGTACTCGACCTGGCCGGCGTCAACGACCTTTCGGGCACGGGCACCGGCCTCGCCGCCGGGCCGGACTTCGCCGCCGCCCTCGGTGACCGCGACCCGAACCGCCCGGTGGTGCTGCTCGCGCACCAGCCGGTGGCGGCGAAGGAGGCGGCCCGGTATGGCGTCGACCTGCAACTGTCCGGGCACACCCACGGCGGGCAGGTGGTGCCGTTCAACCTGGCCGTCCGGCTCGAACAGCCGGTGGTCAGTGGGCTCGGGGAGGTCGACGGCACCAAGGTCTACGTGACCAACGGCGCTGGTTTCTGGGGTCCGCCGGTCCGGGTCGGGGCCGAACCGCAGATCACCCTGGTCGAGCTGCGCTCGGCATAGCGGACGTCACGTCCGCGCGTGGCGGCGGGCGGCCGGCGCGGCGGGCGTGACAGGATGCGGCGTGCCCCCGTTCAGCGCCGTACCCCCCGGTGGCCTCCCGCCATTCGTCGCGGACCTGCACATCCACTCGAAGTACTCGCGCGCGTGCAGCCGTGACCTCACCACGCCGAACCTCGCGTGGTGGGCCCGGCGTAAGGGCATCGCCCTGCTCGGCACCGGCGACTTCACCCACCCCGCCTGGTACGACCATCTCCGGGAGACGCTGCGCCCGGCCGAACCGGGGCTGTACCGGCTCGACCCGGAGGCGGAGCGGGACGTCGCCCGCCGGCTGCCGCCTCGACTCGCCGGCACGGCGGAGGCAGACCCGGTCCGGTTCATGCTGAGCGTGGAGATCTCCACGATCTACAAGCGGGACGACCGGACCCGCAAGGTGCACCACCTGATCTACCTGCCCGACCTGGACGCGGTGGCCCGGTTCAACGCCGCGCTCGGCCGGATCGGCAACCTCGGCTCCGACGGCCGGCCGATCCTCGGGCTGGACTCCCGCGACCTGCTGGAGATCACCCTGGAGGCGAGCCCGGACGGGTATCTGGTTCCGGCGCACATCTGGACGCCGTGGTTTTCGGCGCTGGGCTCGAAGTCCGGCTTCGACGCGATCGCCGACTGCTACGCCGACCTGGCCGAGCACATCTTCGCCGTGGAGACCGGCCTCTCCTCCGACCCGGCGATGAACTGGCGGGTCGGCAGCCTGGACGGCTACCAGTTGGTGTCCAACTCGGACGCGCACTCCCCGCCGGCGCTGGGCCGGGAGGCGACCGTGCTGACCGCCGAGCGGAACTACTTCGCCGTCCGGGAGGCGCTGCGGACCGGTGATGGCCTGGCCGGCACCGTCGAGTTCTTCCCCGAGGAGGGCAAGTACCACGCGGACGGGCACCGGCTGTGCGGGATCAACTGGACGCCGGAGCGCACCCGCGCCGCGGACGGGCGCTGCCCCGAGTGCGGCAAGCCGCTCACCGTGGGCGTGCTCAGCCGGATCGAGGAGCTGGCGGACCGCCCGGAGGGGCACCGGCCGGCGCACGCCCGGGAGGTCACCCACCTGGTGCCGCTGGCCGAGATCCTCGGCGAGATCAACAGGGTGGGTGCCCGGTCGAAGAAGGTCGAGGGGCGACTCAACGAGCTGCTCGCCGCGCTCGGCCCCGAGCTGGAGATCCTGACCACGACGCCGCTGACCGACATCGCCCGGGCGGGCGGTGAGCTGCTCGCCGAGGGCATCGGACGGTTGCGGCGCGGCGACGTACGCCGGGTGCCGGGCTACGACGGCGAGTACGGAGTGATCACCCTCTTCGACCCGGTGGAGCTGGGCGTCAACGCCGGTGCGGCGCAGGAGACGCTGTTCGAGGTACCGGTGCCGGCGCAGCGGAAGCGCGCGGAGCCGGCAGCTCAGGCGGCGGCCAAGCGCCCCGCGGCGGCGAAGGCGGAGCCGAAGCGCAAGACCGCTCCGCCGCCGGCCCCCCCGATCGCATCGCCGCCGTCGCCGCACGAGCCGTTCGAGCCGATGCTCGCGGGCATGGAGGAGGTCGGCACCGGCCTGCTGGACCGGCTGGACGCGATGCAACGGGTGGCCGCGTCCGCGCCCGGCGGGCCGCTGCTGATCGTGGCCGGCCCGGGCACCGGCAAGACCCGGACGCTGACGCACCGGATCGCGTACCTCTGCGCGGAGCTGAACATCTTTCCCGAGCACTGTCTGGCCATCACCTTCACCCGCCGGGCCGCCGAGGAGCTGCGGCACCGCCTCGACGGGCTGCTCGGCCCGGTCGCCGAGGACGTCACCGTGGGCACCTTCCACGCGTTGGGGCTGACCATCCTGCGGGAGAACGCCGACGCGGCGGGCCTGCCGGTGGACTTCCGGATCGCCGACGACGCCGAGCGGGCGGCGGCCCGGTCGGAGGCCGGCGACGACCAGGCCGGCTACACCGCGCTGCTGCGCAAGCAGGATCTGGTCGACCTGGACGAGCTGGTGAGCCTGCCGGTGGAGCTGCTGCGGGCCGACCGGAAGCTGGTCGGACGCTACCGGGACCGCTGGCGGTGGATCTTCGTCGACGAGTACCAGGACGTCGACGCGGTGCAGTACGAGCTGCTGCGGTTGCTCAGCCCGGCCGACGGCAACCTGTGCGCGATCGGCGACCCGGACCAGGCGATCTACTCGTTCCGGGGTGCCGACGTCGGCTACTTCCTGCGCTTCTCCCAGGACTTCACCGACGCCCGGCTGGTCCGGCTCAACCGCAACTACCGCTCCTCGGCTCCCATCCTCGCCGCCGCCGTGCAGGCCATCGCGCCGTCCTCGCTGGTCCGGGGCCGACGGCTGGACCCGGCCCGGCTCGATCCGGAGGCACCGCTGGTCGGCCGCTACCCCGCGGCCTCCGTCGCCGAGGAGGCCGACTTCGTGGTCCGTACCGTGGACGA
The DNA here is from genome assembly GCF_053599855.1 of Micromonospora sp. NPDC005161. Taxonomy (NCBI): domain Bacteria; kingdom Bacillati; phylum Actinomycetota; class Actinomycetes; order Micromonosporales; family Micromonosporaceae; genus Micromonospora; species Micromonospora sp. NPDC005161. The sequence goes on along the minus strand of NZ_JBSFYQ010000002.1, from coordinate 246,154 downwards.
GCTGGTCGGCGGGCTGTCCCACCGGTCGCTGGACTCCGGTCGGATCGACGGGCGGTCCACCTCGCTGTCGTTCTCCGACATCGCCGTGCTGTACCGCACCGACGCGCAGGCCGCGCCGATCGTGGACGCCCTGACCCGGGCCAACATTCCGGTGCAGAAACGCTCACACGACCGGCTGCGGGACCGACCTGGGGTGGCCGCCATCGCCCGCGAGCTGCGACACGCCGACGGGTTGGCCGGCTCGCTGGCCGCCCGGGTGCGACTGGCCGGCCAGGTGGTCGCGGAGCGCTTCGCCGTGCCCACCCTGGACGGTGCCGGCGTGGGCCGTCCCGAGGACGTCCGCTCGGCGGTGGATCTGCTGACCCCGCTGGCCCGACGCTGCGGTGACGACCTGGAGACGTTCCTGTCGCAGCTGGCCACTGGAGCCGAGGTGGACGCGCTCGACCCGCGGGCGGAGGCGGTCACCCTGCTGACGCTGCACGCCGCGAAGGGCCTCGAGTTCCCGGTGGTCTTCCTGGTCGGCGCCGAGGACGGGCTGCTGCCGCTGCGGTGGCCGGGCTCGACACCCGATGAGGACGCGGTCGCCGAGGAGCGACGGCTCTTCTTCGTCGGCCTGACCCGCGCGCAGGACCGGCTGTACGTCACGCACGCCGCCCGCCGTACCCGTCACGGGGTCGAGCGCGACTGTGCGCCGTCGCCATTCCTCGGCTCGATCGACCCGGGGCTGTTCGAGCGGTTCGGCGAGGCCGAGCCGCGCCGGCCGAAGGACCGCCAGCTCCGCCTCATCTGAGACCCCTGCCGTGACGGCGATGCGCGGCAACGGACGTCCCGCGACGATGCGCCCGGCGCGTCGGTCCGGTGAGCGCTGTCGGGGCGGCTCAGGCGAGGACCACGGCGAGCCAGGTGCCCGCGAGCAGGGCCGGGCCGAGTGGCAGCAGGGTGTCCCGGCGCACCCGCCGCGCGGCGAGCAGGCCGAGCACCACGCCGCCGTGTAACAGGTGCGGCAGGAGCAACCCGGTCAGCAGGGCGTCCCGACCCAGCCAGCCGAGCGGCAGGCCGAGGACCGCGGCGAGCTTCACGTCCCCGAAACCCAGCCGCGAGTCGGGCAGCAGGGCCAGCAGCACGTGCGCCGTGCCGGCGACCGCCGCGCCGGCCAGCGCGCCGAGCAGCCGCATGGGGTCACCGGCGAGCAGTGCCGCACCGGACAGGCCACCCAGGGCGAGCAGCGCGATGGCCAGGACCAGCGGGTCGGGCAGCCGCAGGCAGGCCAGGTCGACCGCGGCCAGCACCAGCCCCACCGACGCCACCGCGAGGAAGACCGGCAGCGCCGGGTCGTCACGCAGTGCCACGGCGAGCCCGCCGAACACCACGCCCGCCACCGCCGGGCTCAGCCACGCCCACCGGCAGGGTCGGGACGTCGACGGGGAGTGCGCCGGCGACGTGGTGAATCGTCGGGCCAGCGGAGGAACGGCGAGGCCGACCAGCACGCCGAGCGACGCCACCGGCACCAGCACAGCGGCCCACATGCGCCGGAGGCTACCGCCGGTCGTCCTCGCCCGCGCTCCCCGATCGCGATTCCTTGCGGGGCCGGCGGGGACGTTCCGTGGTCACCACCAGGGCCACCCCGGCCACGATGACCGCTCCGCCGAGCAGCACCTGCGGGGTGACCGGCTCGGCCACCAGCAACGCGCCGAGCGCCACCGCGACCGCCGGGTTGACGTAGGCGTACGTCGAGACCAGCGAGATCGGCGCGTTGTGCAGCAGCCAGACGTACGCGGTGAAGGCCACCAGCGAGCCGGCCACCATGAGGTAGCCCAACGCCAGCCAGGACCGGGTGCTGACCTCGGCCGGGTGGAAGTCGCGCAGCTCGCCCCGCCCGGCGGCGACGACGGCCAGCACCAGCGCTCCGGCCATCATCTCGTACACCGTGGCGACGAACGGGTCAGCGGGCATCCGGATCCGCCCGGACAGGAACGATCCGACCGACCAGGAGGCGGCCCCCGCGACGATGGTCAACGCCCCGACCAGCGGCACGGCGTCCGCGCTGCCGGCGGGCAGCACCAGCAGGACCAGACCGACGAAGCCGAGGCTGACCCCGGCGAACGTCCAGACGGGAGGTCGGTCCCCGGTGGCGGAACGCAGCAGCACCACGAGCAACGGCACGGTCGCCACCAGCAGCGCGGCGATCCCGGACGGCACCGCCACTCCGGGCGGCCCGGACTCGGCGAGCACCACCAGGCCGTTGCCGCCGGCGAGCAGGAGCACCCCGACCAGGGCGGCGCCGCCGAGCTGTCGGCGCTCCACCCGCAGCGCGCCCGGCCCTCGGCGCAGGCGCAGCACCACCGCCAGCACCGCGCCGGCGACGGCGAACCGCAGGGCGGCCGACGTCAGCGGGGGCAGCGTCTCCACGGCGATGCGGATGCCCAGATAGGTGGAGCCCCAGAGCAGGTAGACCACGATCAACGCGGTCCAGATCAAGGTCGGCGCGGTGCCAGCGCGGCGGGTGGCCAGGGCCGCGGCACTCGGTGGAGGTGAGCTCATCGGTGGACCACGCTACGGTGACCACGGAGTCGGCGTCGCGCATTGGTGGCCGGCCTCTCACCACTTGTGCAGGAGGGCGGCATGACGAACTACGGACCACCGGGTGGTGGCGTCCCGGGACCGTGGCGTGGGCAACGACCCGACGAGACGCCCGGACGGCCGCCCCAGCAGTCCTACCCGCCCTCGCACGAGCCCTACCCGCCGGTGGTGCAGTCGTACCCGCCGGCGCCCCAGGGGCGACCTGGGCCCTACGGCGACACACCCTACGGCGGCGGGGTCGCCGCGCCCTACGGCGGCGGACCCGAGCCGCGCTACGGCGATTCGGAGGGCGCCTATCGTGGCGGGTCGTACAGCCCGGCCCCGGCGTACGGCGGCGGGGAGTCGTACCGGCCCGACGACGGTCCGTACGGCGGAGACCCCGCGCCGGCTCCGGGTGGGCGTGGTCGAGGTCCGCTGATCGCGGTGCTGGCCGTCGTGCTGCTGCTGGTGGTGGCCGGTGGCGGGGCGTTCTGGTTCCTCAGCCATCCGAGCGATCCCGCCCCCGCGACCGCTCCGACCGGCTCGGCCGTCGCCGAGGATCCCAGCGCGGACGCCGTCGACCCGGCCGGGCCGGCACCGAGCGCCGCAGCGCCCGAGTCGTCGGCCGACCCGCGGTTCGTGAAGGTGGGCCAGTGCGTCCGCAACGACGGCGCGGCCGGCGGCAAGCCCAAGCTGCTGATCAGCGGCTGCGCCCCGAAGTCGTACGAGGTGCTGCGCCGGATCGACGGCGCGACCAGCGGTGAGCGGGACGCCGAAGCCAAGTGCGCCAAGGTCGAGGGCTACACCAACTGGTACTTCTTCGACAGCGAGCTGGACACCCTCGACTTCGTCCTCTGCCTGAAGCAGCGCTGAGGCCACCCACCCTGGGGATGACATGACAACCTACGGACCATCGGGTGCCGGGCAGCCGGACGACCCGTACCAGCGCCCGGCGGCCGGCGCCGACGGCCCGCCACCGGACGACCCGACCCGGCAGCAGTGGGGCCCACCGCCGGAGCCGCCCACCGCGCCCATGTGGGCTCCGCCGCCGACCTCGGGCCCGGGCTACCCGCCGCCCACCCCCGGGGCGGGCTACCCGCCGCCGCCCGGTCCGTTCCCGCCGGCCGGTCCACCGCCCGGGCAGCCTGGCGGGCCGTGGGGCCCGCCGGTGCCGGGCGGGTACGGGATGCCGCCCGCCCCACCGGCGAACAGGACCGGCCGGAAGGTCGCCCTGATCATCGCGCTGGTGGTGCTGCTCCTGCTCTGCCCGTGCCTCGGCCTGGCGGGTTGGGCGGTCTGGAGTGCCGTGGACGACGACAGCAACGCCGCGTCCGCGCCGTCGGTGAGCGCGCCGGTCGTTCCGCCCGTCCTGCCCAGCGACGCGCCGACCTCGGCCGCGCCCAGCCCGAGCGAGGACGAGTTCGCCAAGGGTGACTGCGTGGTCAACGACGGCACCGAGGACGACGCGGAGCTGCGCAAGGTGCCGTGCGGCCCCAACACCTACCAGGTGCTGCTGCGGATTCCGGCGACGAGCGACGGGGACCGGTGCGAGACGCTCGCGCCGCAGGCCACCGCGAACTACGTGCACGACAACTCGATCGACCTGTTCGACTACGTGCTCTGCCTGAAGAAGCGGTAGCCGGTAGCCAAAACTAGGGCTATCTAGCGTGGACGCTAGACAGCCCTAGTTTGTTGTCGACGGCCCCGACACGCCGGTAGCCCCATCTATCCATGTCTAGCCCCTCAGCTAGAGGGCCCGATACTGTGCGATGCGTGGATCCGGTCCGCAACCCGTACGCACCGGGCGCCGGTCAGCGCCCGCCCGAACTCGCCGGGCGGGGGCGGGAGCTGGACGTCTTCGACATCGTGCTGGAGCGCATCGCCCGAGGTCGCCCCGAACGCAGCCTGATGCTCACCGGGCTGCGCGGTGTCGGCAAGACCGTCCTGCTCAACACCCTCCGATCGCAGGCGATCAACCGGCTCTGGGGCAGCGGCAAGATCGAGGCACGGCCGGATCAGTCCCTGCGCCGCCCGGTCGCCGCCGCGCTGCACATGGCGGTCCGGGAGCTCGCGCCCCGGCACCGCGCGCCCGACCGGATCGACGCCTTCCTCGGAGTCCTCAAGGCGTTCGCCCAACGGTCCGCCCCGACCGGCCGGGGTGGGGCCGCCCCGAAGCTGCGCGACCGGTGGCAGCCCGGGATCGACGTGCCGGCGGCGAGTGGTCGGGCCGACTCCGGTGACATCGAGATCGACCTGGTCGAGTTGCTCACTGACGCCGCCGCCGTGGCCAGCGACGTGGGCACCGGCATCGCCGTCTTCATCGACGAGATGCAGGACCTCGGCCCGGAGGACGTGTCAGCCCTCTGCGCCGCCTGCCACGAGCTGTCCCAGCTCGGCGCGCCGCTGATCGTCGTCGGCGCCGGCCTGCCGCACCTGCCGGCCGTGCTCAGCGCCGCGAAGTCGTACTCCGAGCGGCTGTTCCGTTACCAGCGCATCGACCGGCTCGACCGGATCGCCGCCGACCAGGCGCTGTGCGCGCCGGCCGAGCGCGAGGAGGTGGAGTACGAGCAGAAGGCGCTCGACCTTCTCTACGAGAAGTCCGGCGGCTACCCCTACTTCGTCCAGGCGTACGGGAAGGCGACCTGGGACCATGCTCCGCGCTCGCCGATCACCGCCGCCGACGTCCGGGTCGCCGCGCCCGAGGCGGAGGCCGAGCTGGCGGTCGGCTTCTTCGGCTCCCGGTTCGAGCGGGCGACGCCCGCCGAGCGCGAGTACATGCGGGCGATGGCCACGCTGTCCCTGGTGGAGGTCGAGTCCGGAGGTCCGGTCCGTGACGACATGGACGCCGCGGTGCCAACCGCGGAGATCGCCCGGGCCCTCGGCCGCAAGCCGGCCAGCCTCTCCCCGGCGCGCGACGCGCTCATCAAGAAGGGGCTGATCTACTCCGGTGAGCGGGGCACGGTGGCCTTCACCGTTCCGCACTTCGGCCGGTACCTGCGCACCCAGCCAGCCTGACGGGCACCCGCGTTGGCCCGACCGGGTCAGACCCGGGACCAGGGCACCGGAAACAGTACCTCGCCGGCGGGCGGCGGCCCTTCCTCGCTGGTGGACGGCGGCAGCACCAACGCCTGCCACGGCTCCCCGAGACCGGCCCACGGGCTGGTCAGGCCCAGCTCGCCGGCCGGGCCGAAGCCGAACCGGCGGTAGAAGGCGGGATCGCCCAGGACCACGACCAGCCGCTCGCCCAGCTCGGTGGCGGCGTCCAGAGCGGCCTGCACCACCGCCGTGCCGTGCCCCAGCCGCTGCCGGTGCGGAGCGACCGCCACCGGGCCGAACGCGAGGGCGGACGCGTCGCTGCCCTGCTCCGGTCGTACCCGCACCCGGGTGAGCAGCGCGTATCCGACCACCTCGCCGCCGTACTCGGCGACCATGGCCAGCTCCGGCAACCAGGCGTCGGTGCCGCGCAGGTCCTCGACCAGGCCCACCTCCGGCGGTGTCGCCACGTCGGGCCGGGCGAACGCGCCAGCCAGCACCCGACGCACCGGGCCGGTGTCGGCCGGGTCCTCGGGTCGTAGCCGCAGCGTGGTCACCCGCGCGACGTTACCCGTGACGGCCGTTCCATCAGCGATGGTCGCTCGAATCGGCGTGGCGGATGTGTACGGCCACCGATTCGGATCCGGCGGTTGCCGGGGTAGCAAACGCCGTGACGGGGTATGACTGATCCATGAAGCCCGTACGCTCCCTTGCCCGCGCCATGCTGAGCGGCATCTTCGTGGTCAGCGGGTACCGCAACTTCCGCAACCCGGACCGGCTGGCGGTGGCGGCCAAGCCGGTGACCGACAAGGTCGCGCCGATGCTGAAGAAGGCACACCCGAACTTCCCCACCGACACCAAGACGCTGATCCGGCTCAACGCCGCGGCGCAGGTCGGCGCCGGGCTGATGCTGGCCACCGGTCGGTTCAGCCGACCCGCCGCGCTGGTCCTCGCCGGCACGCTGGTGCCGGTCACCATCGCCGGGCATCCCTTCTGGAACAACGACGACCCGGTGGCCCGGAACAACAACCAGGTTCACGCTCTGAAGAACCTGGGCCTCTTCGGCGGCCTGCTGCTCGCCGCGGCCGACACCGGGGGCAAGCCGGGTCTACGGTGGCGGACCGGTCATCGCATCGGCCACTCTCGACGTTCGATGCAGCGCGCGGTCCGCACCGCCCGACGGGAGGCCCGGATCGCCGTCCGGTCCGCCTCCACCGCGCGTCGGCTTCCGGGCTGACCTGCCTCGATCCGTTCCTTCGTCACCCCCACCCCCGCTAAGCCGACGAATTACCTGAACCGCCCGGTAGGCGTTAACGCGGTGGAAATGTCAAAAACATGTGTGGGATCGGACACGGTCGCATAACGCGGGAGGCACTGACGTGAGGCGCCGTTCTAGGCTCCGTGCAGGACCTGGACGGGTAGGACGATCTTGGTACGGGGGTGGCCACGCCATGCCGACGACTGTCGGTAGACGGGCGGACCGCCTCGCCCAAATCCAACGCGTGGCGCGCGGGATCGATCGCGCGAAAGTCGTACGGGGTGCCGTCGTGGTCGCCGTCGCCTACGCCGCATGGCTGGCCATCGGTGCGTTCGGGCGGCCGTACAACTTCTTCGACATGAAGATCTACCACGGCGCGGTGGTGTGGTGGGCGAGCGGTCATGAGCTCTACGAGTTCATCGCGCCGGGCACAACTCTCGGCTTCACCTACCCGCCGTTCGCCGGGCTGGCCATGCTGCCGATGGCGCAGTTGCCGATCGGCGCCGCCGGGATGGTCAACGCTCTGGCCAGCATCGCCGCGCTGGCGCTGGTGCTGGCGGGGCTGCTCCGCCCCATCGTGGACCGGCTGGCCTGGCCGCTGTGGTTCACCGTGGCCGTGGCGGTGCCGCTCGCGGTGGCGATCGAGCCGGGCCGGGAGACCCTCGGCTACGGCCAGGTCAACATCCTGCTGTTCGCGCTGATCATGGCTGACCTGATCGGGCTGCGGTGGCGCTCCCGCCGGGGCACCCACTACGCGGCGACCGACGGCCCCCTGCTGCGCTTCGTCTACGGCGGCGCCTGGGCCGGCGCGGGCATCGGCCTGGCCACCGCGGTCAAGCTCACCCCTGCGCTGTTCATCGCCTACCTGCTGATCACCCGCCAGTGGCGGGTGGCGGCCACCGCGATCGGCACCACGATCGGCGTGACGGTGGGGTCCTTCGCGATCGTCGGCGACGAGTCGCGGGCCTACTTCGGCAGCGTCCTCTGGCAGACCGAGCGGGTCGGTGCGGCGGACATGACGCCCAACCAGTCGCTCGCCGGTCTGCTGGCCCGGCTGTACGACTCGATCGAGACCCCCGGTCTGCTCTGGTTCTCCTTCTCGGTGCTGATCCTGGCGCTGGGCCTGTCCCGGGCGGCCAGTTCCCGCGCCGACGGTGACGAGCTGACCGCGTTCACGCTGGTCGGTCTGACCGCCAACGTGATCAGTCCGATCTCCTGGACGCACCACCTGGTCTGGGTGATCCCGGCGATCATCGTGCTGGCCGACGCGGCGGTGCGCCGTCGGGAGGCGAGCCGGGGGTTGACCCAGCGCAGTGGTCAGGGCCTGGCGTTCGGCGGCCTGCCCGGGGTCAACGGGCTCCGCCCGCCGATCTGGTACCCGACGTTGACCGGGCTCCGGCACGGCGTCGCCGCGATCGGGCTCTACCTGCTCTTCCTGATCTCCCCGATCTGGCCGTACGAGCACCAGCTGCCCGAGATGTCGCACTATCAGGACGGTCTCTTCGGCGCCCTGATGGAGAACTCGCTCGCACTCGCGCTGATCGTGCTGGTCGCCGCGCTGCCCTGGCGCCCGGGCGCCGAGCCGGCGTTCTACGGCGATCGGCTGGCGCGTGCCGTGCTGGTCAACGGCCGACGTTGAGCGGTCAGGGGCAGTTGACCCATTCCTCGGTGCCGTCGCCGAAGACCTGCCGTTTCCAGATCGGCAGCCGCGCCTTGGCCTCGTCCACCAGACGGGCGCAGGCCTCGAATGCCGCCGCACGGTGGGCGGTGCTCACGGCGGCGACCAGCGCCACGTCACCGATCGCCAGCGGACCGACCCGGTGCGAGACCGCCACCGCGTAGACGTCGGGCTCGGCCGCGATCTCGGCGGCCACCTCGCGTAGCACCTGCTCGGCACTCGGGTGCCCCTCGTACTCCAGGCTCACCACGGCGCGCCCGTGGTCGTGGTCGCGGACCACACCCTGGAAGGAGACCACCGCGCCGGCCCGCCGGTCGGCAACCGCCGCCTCGTGCGCGGCCAGATCCAGCGGCTGGTCGGTGACCTGACCGAAGGTGAGCGCCGGCGCCGTCACGACGCACGCTCCCCGGTCAGCAGCGGCAGTGGCACGATCGGCACCCGTTCACCGGGATCGCCGTTGGTGCCCGGCCGAATGACCGCGAACCCGTCCGCACCGGCCAGCCCACGCAGCATCGCCGAGCCGACATGCCGCACCGGGAACGCGGTGCCGGCGGCCCGGTCCAGCCGGACCAGCGCCAGGTGGGTGTGGTCGCCACGACCGGGCACCGCCTCGGCCAAGGTGGCCTGCGGCAGAACCGGCATCGGACGACTCTGGAGGCCGGCGAGCAGCGGGGCGACCAGCGACACCAGCGCGACGATGGCGGACTGCGGGTTGCCAGGCAGCCCGGCGACGAACCGGACCCGCCCGTCGGCGCCGGCCACCCGGGCCAGCAGCATCGGGAAGCCGGGCCGGACCGCCACCGTGTTGACCACGTAGTCGGCGCCGAGCGCCTCGAGCGCCGGGTGCAGGTGGTCGACCGGGCCGTGCATCGTGCCGCCCGTCGTGCAGACCAGGTCGGCGTTGGCCAGCGCCGCGCGCAGGGCAGCCACGTGCGCGGGCAGCGTGTCGGCCACGGGGCCGACCACGTCGGATGGACGGATCTGGCAGCCGTACCGGCGCAGCCACGCGGGCACCGCCGGCCCCAGCGCGTCCCGGACCCGGCCGGCCGCGGGCGGACCCGCGGTGAGCAGTTCGTCGCCGAAGACCAGGAGCGCGGCGCGCGGCGCCCGCCGGACCCGCAGGGTGTCGTGCCCGCAGGACGCCGCCAGGCCGATCACCGCCGGGTCGACCGGCGTGCCGACCGGGAGCAGCTCCTCGTCGGCGTACGCCTCCTCGCCCGGTTGCCGCCACTCCGGTGTCTGGCGGGGCGTGCCGCTGACCAGGCCGTCGGTGGTGGTGGACTCCTCGACCCGCAGCACGGCGGTCGCGCCTTCGGGCACCATGGCGCCGGTCGCGATCTCGACGGTCGTGCCGTCCTCGCTGAGTGGCGCGGGGGTGTTGCCGGCCAGCACCCGGCCGACGACGCGCCACGGGCCGGCGCCGCGCACCGCCCAGCCGTCCACGCTGGAGGTGGGGAAGGCGGGAAGGTCGGTGCGGGCGGTCAACGGCTCGGCCAGGGTCAGCCCGTCAGTGTCGATCAGCGGCCGGGAGAGGGTGGGAAGCGCGGCGGCCAGGCCGACCGCGTAGACGCGGGAGCGCGCCTCCTCCCACCCGGCCGGCGGGGGCGCGGCGACCCGGTCGTCCGCGGTTGGTGCGGTTTCCGTGCTCACCCGCCGAGCCTATCGGGGCGGACCGACACCCGCCGGGCCTGGGCGCGGACCGGTCAGTGGTCTCCGCCGCGCAGTTGGTCGACGGTGTGCGCGAGGATCGGCCCGAGCACGGCCAGCCCGTCCCGGGCGCCGCCGGTCGAGCCGGGCAGGTTGACCACCAGCATCCGACCGGTCACCCCGGCCAGGCCTCGGGACAGCACCGACGTGGGCACCCGGTCGCGACTGTGCGCGCGGATCGCCTCGGCGATGCCGGGGATCTCGTAATCCAGCAGACCCCGGGTCACGTCCGGCGTCCGGTCCGTCGGGGTGACCCCGGTGCCCCCGCTGGTCAACACCACGTCGATGCCGTCGGCGAGGGCGTCTCGCAGGGCCGCGCCGACCGGCTCGCCGTCGGGCACCACCACCGGATCGTCGACCTCGCAGCCCAGGTCGCGCAGGCCGGCGGCGAGCAGGGGACCGCTGGTGTCGGCGTAGACGCCGGCCGCGGCCCGGTTCGACGCGACGATCACCCGGGCCCGGATCACGGCCGGTCCTCCGGTCGGACCCACTCGCCGGTCTTGCCGCCCTCCTTGCGAAGCACCCGGACCGCCTCCACCGAGGCCGCCGGGTCAACGGCCTTGACCATGTCGACCAGGGCGAGACCGGCGACGGCGACGGCGGTGAGTGCCTCCATCTCGACCCCCGTCCGGTCCGCGGTGCGGGCGGTGGCGGTGATCTCGACGGTGTCGACCGTGAGCCGCAGGTCGACGGTGACGCCGTGCAGGGCGATCGGGTGGCAGAGCGGGATCAGCTCCGGGGTGCGCTTGGCGCCCATGATCCCGGCCAGCCGACCGACCGCCAGCGCGTCACCCTTGGGCAGGCCGTCGCGGTGCAGCAGGTCGACGACCTCGGGTGTGGTCCGAAGGCGGCCCGCGGCGACGGCCAGCCGGCCGGTCACCGGCTTGGCGGAGACGTCGACCATGCGGGCCGCACCGGCGCGGTCGACGTGGCTGAGCTGCGCGGGTTCGGTCACGGCGGTGAGCCTATCGGTGCGGTGCGACCGGATGGCGTTCGGAAGGAGCGCCGCCCCGAGGTGCCGGCCGGGCGCGGGTGCCGTCCGTTGGGATGGTGGCGGCCTGCTCACCGTCACACATCCGGGTGCGGAAGGCTACCCAGCGGGTCAATGCGTGGCGATGTATGAAATGGTCGCCGGTCGACCACCGGGAACAGGTGGAGTCGGCGGCCCTTCAGATCCTCGTCGCGTAGCCCGGACCTGCAAGGTGAGACCGAATCGAGTTGCAATGGGTAACCATTCGCTGCCGGTTCGGCACCTTCCCGGAATCCAGCTTCGAACATACGTCGGAGAATCGCTGTCGACTGCGGACGTTGGGCGCAGCAGAACTGGCGGGCCGCGCACACCGTCTGTTGCTTCGGCGTTTCGAACTGCAACTTGAGTTCGGCAAGCCGCACGGCAGGGCGGCCAGGATCGGGATCGATGGTGTTCGGACGCTCACTGCGCGAGAATTGGTGATGTCCGGAATTTGAACCCATGCCCCCTTCACCGCAAACTGTGGACCGGCGGCACTAAGGCATGGGGCGCAGATTCATCCGACCGGATCTACCCTGAGACCGAACTCCGGATGAGGCTGGGGAGTCTGCTCGTCAGACTGAGGAGGAACCGTCGGGGCAGGCCCCGCGCACATCCTCCGACGGTGGTTGGCAACATGCGAGCTGCAGGCCGAACAAGTCGACCGCGCTCCGCTCACAGGCCATGGACACAACGTCACAAAACCCTCCAGCTTGGCTAATGTTGCGCATACCGACATTTATTACTGCTAACTGCATCGACTTCGCTTTAGGCTCTCGTCACGAAGTTCCCCGGGGGATACCGAACCCGGGCCGGATGGGTGGAGGGGAGCGTGCAATGCGCGGCAGCGACTGGCACTGACATCGGAGTGACACTCAGCGGTAAGCTCCCGTCGTCAACATGTAACTGTCGGCGACGACAGGAGCTTCATGAGTCGGGTCACCCCAGAGAACACCACCAGGACAGACCGACAACTGCTGTTGCTCGTCGGTCTCGTCGTCATACTGGCCATCGGCCCGACACTTCTTGCCGTCACGGACGTGCTGGCCCACCCGCCCGACGCGGTGGGCCACGGCGCGACCTTCGTCGCGCTGACGTTCATGACAGCCCTCGGGACGATCGTCAAGTCGCCGATCCGTATCCGCTCGACCACGCATGCCATCACCTGGATCGAGGCGGCAATCGTGATCGGGCTCGCGGTGGCCCCACCCGCCTGGGTGGTGTTGGCGACCGGCACCGGTGTCGGCATCGCATCGGCCGTCATGAAGCTCCCGCCGATCAAGACGGCGTTCGGCGTCAGCAAGAACATCCTGGTCGCCGGTGGAGCGAGCGCCGTCGCCCTGGCCGTCCACTGGCAGTGGCCACCGGTGGGCATGGCAGAGCTCGTCACTCTGCTGGGCGCGATCTACCTGGTCGCCGCTCTCCTGGACGACCTGCTGGCGATCCCGGTGATCGCGCTCGCGACCGGCACCCGGGTCTCCCGGCAATTCCTGAACAACCTTGACCTCCGGCTCGCCGGCTTCGGTGTGCGCTTCGTCGTAGCCCTCTGCACGCTGCTCATCCTCCAGGTCGACCCGCGATTGCTGCTCGCCGTCCCACCGCTCATGTTGAGCCTGCACCTGGCCTACTCCGCGCGTATCCGGGGTCGGACCGAGCAGCAGGCGTGGCAGCGGCTCGCCCGCACCACGGACGCGCTCAACGTGGTGGACCTGGACAACGTCCTCACCACCGCCGTCACCCAGGCCGCCGAGTTGTTCTCCGCCGACGAGGTCGAGATCGAGCTGCGCGACGGAGCCCGCACGGTGCGCGGCGGCACCAGCGGCATCACCTTCGACGGACTGGCCGGCACGCTCACCGACGTGGACGGCACGGTCGTCGCCACGCCGCTGGAGGGCCACGACCGGTCCGTCGATGTCGGCGCGCTGCGGCTGCGCTTCCGCGGCCCCGTGCAGCTCTCCGAACGGGAGCAGTACACCCTGCGTACCTTCGCCTCCGCGCTCTGCACGGCGGTACGCAACGCCCAGGCGTACGCCGAGCTGGCACGGGTGGCCGACGAGCACGCGTACGCCGCGGCGCACGACGCGCTGACCGGCCTGGCCAACCGTCGACACCTGCTCGACAAGGGCACCGAGCAGTTGAGCGGACGGCACGCGGACGGGGTGACCGCGTTGGTACTGATCGACCTCAATCACTTCAAGGAGGTCAACGACACGCTCGGGCACGCCGCCGGCGACCAGGTACTGGTGCAGGTGGCCGAACGTCTGCAGGGTGCCGCCCAGGCCAGTGACCTGGTGGCCCGCCTCGGCGGCGACGAGTTCGCCGTACTCCTGCGCGGGCTGCCGGCCCCGGCGGTCGCCGCGCACCGGGCGGAGACGCTGCTCGCCGCGTTGCACGAACCGTTCGAGCTGGACGGCATGCGGATCAGCGTCGAAGCCAGCGGCGGGATCTCCGTCGCCCCGGCCAGTGGCGGCATGGCGGAGCTGCTGCGCCGCGCCGACGTGGCGATGTACCAGGCGAAGCGGGCCGGTCAACGGATCTCCACGTACGCCCCGGCGCGGGACACCGCCGACCTCGGCCGGCTCACCCTCGGCGGTGACCTGCCACGTGCGGTCGCCGACCACGAGTTCGTCGTCAACTTCCAACCGATCGTCGACCTGGGCACCGGCGAGGTGACCAGCGCGGAGGCGCTGGCCCGCTGGCATCACCCCACCCACGGCATGATCGATCCGCTGCGTTTCCTGGAGGCGGTGGAGCGCTCCGGGCTGCTACCGGCGTTCGCCGAGGCGATCCTCGACCAGGCGTTGATCGCGGCGGCCGGCTGGCGCGACGCCGGCTTCGACGTGCCGGTCGCGGTCAACGTGTCCCCGCGCAGCCTGCTCGACGCGCGCTTCCCCGGCTCGGTGCTGGCCCGCCTGCGTGCCCACGACCTGCCGCCGGACCGGCTGGTGCTGGAGTTGACCGAGACGCTGACGCTCAGCCAGCTCGACGTGGTGGACCGGGTGCTGAGCCGGCTGCGCGACGAGGGCATCCGGCTGGCACTGGACGACTTCGGCACCGGCTACTCCTCGCTCTCACTGCTCTCCCGGATCCCCGTGCACGAGCTGAAGATCGATCGCAGCTTCGTGACGACGATGGAGAGTTCGGCGGAGGCCGCCGCCGTCATCCGTTCCACCCTCGACCTGGGCCGCAGCCTCGACCTTGACGTGGTGGCCGAGGGGGTGGAGAGCGAGCCGCAGCGACGGGCCCTCTGGGAGCTGGGTTGCACCGCCGGCCAGGGGCACCTGTTCGCCCGGCCGATGCCCGCCGGCACTCTCCTCGCGGCGTTGCAGCGCGGCTCGGGCGGCCGCCCGGGCGCCCTCGCAACGCCGCTGCACGACGCCGGCGCGGTGATCCGGCTGACCCAGAACCGCCGCCAGGGCGGGCGGTCCCGCCCGGACCGACTTCCCCACCTCCCCGCCTGAACGACGCGGAACATCGAGCTGGCCGGGGGTCTGCCAGACTGGCGCGCGTGACCGCCGACCACCCGACCGCCCTTCGCCGTCGCTGGCGGACGCTCGACACCGCCGCCGGCGGCCTCGCCCTCGACCTCGGTCTCTACGCCGTCTCGGCCGTCTTCGCCGCGATCACCGCGGTCACCTCGACGCTGCTGCCGCATCGGGCCTGGGGCGCGGTCGCCACCGTCGGCTACCTGATCGCCACACTGGCGGTGGTCGTCCAGCTCCACCTTCGCCGACGCGGCTCGGCCTCCCGGCTGGTCGGCCTGCCAGCCCGGTGGGCGGTCACCGGATTCGTCTGGGCGAGCACCGCCCTGCTGCCCGTGCTCTGGCAGAGCGTCGAGCGGGCCACCGGACGCACCGACCGGGCCCAGGAGGAGGTGCTGGTCGTGGAGCAGGCCGGGGCGCGCCTACTGGAGCACGGCACGCCGTACCTCGGACGCGACGCCATAGCCGCCCTGCCGCCCGCCGAGCAGCTGCTCGGCTACACGCCGTACCAGCCGGGCATGGCGATGTTCGGCCTGCCCAGAGCCCTGGTCGACGCCGCCTGGACCGATGCCCGGGTCTGGCTCGCGGTGGGCACCGCGCTGGCGCTCGCCCTGGCCGTGGCCGCCCTGCGCGCCGCCCACCGCGCACACCCCGCCGGCACGGACGACCGTCCGGGCGCCGCCCTGCTGCGGGGCGTACAGGCGGCCACCGTACTGCCGATCTGCACGCTCACCCTCGCCACCGGCGGCGACGACCTGCCCGTACTCGCGCTCTGCCTGCTCGCCCTCGCGCTCGCCGCCGCCGACCGGCCCGGCCGGGCCGGCCTCGCGGTCGGGCTCGCCGGCGCGCTGAAGTTGTTCGCCTGGCCGGTCGCCCTGGTCCTGATCGCGTGGGGGCTGACCCGGCGGGCCGGCACCCGGGTCGCCGCCGGCGCGATCGGGCTACCCGTGGCGACCCTGCTCCCGGCCCTGCTGGTCGACCGCGACGCGCTGACCGAGAACGTACTGCGCTTTCCGCTCGGCCACGGTCTGGTCACCAGCCCCGCGCAGTCCCCGTTCCCCGGCTATCTGATCGCCACCGCGCTGCCCGCCGGCCGGCTGATCGCCGCCGCGCTGCTGGTCGCGGCCGGCCTGGCCATCGCCGTCCGACTCGCCCGCCGCCCGCCGCGCACCGCCGTCGCCACCGCGCTGATCTGCGGGTACGGGCTGCTCGCCGCGATCGTCCTGATGCCCTCGACCCGCTTCGGCTACCTGCTGTACCCGCTGGCCCTGCTCACCTGGGCGCCCGCCCTGCACCGCACCACCGACTCGTCGACCGTCCCGGTGCCCGGCGAGCTGTCCGGTCGGACCACTTCGGCGTAACTGCCGGGCGGAGCGACGCGACAGGGCGTACACCTGAAGGCATGACCACGTACCGCGACCGGGCCGAGGCGGGCCAGGTGCTCGCCGATCGGCTCACCGCACTCATCGGCGAGCCGGACGTCGTCGTCCTCGGCCTGGTCCGCGGCGGCGTGCCGGTGGCCCGGGTCGTCGCCGAACGACTCGGCGCGCCACTGGACGTGCTGGTGGTCCGCAAACTCGGCATGCCGTGGGCCCGGGAGGTCGCCTTCGGCGCGCTCGGCCCGGGCGGCGTGCAGGTGCTCAACGAGGCGGTGGCCAGCCGGCTCAGCAGCGACGACATCGCCGAGGTCAACCACCGGGAGCAGACCGAGTTGGAGCGCCGGGAGCGGCTCTACCGGGGCGGCCGCCCTCCGCTGGACCTCGCCGGGCGGATCACGGTGATCGTCGACGACGGCCTGGCCACCGGCGCGACCGCGCGCGCCGCCGTCGAGGTCGTCCGCCGACTCGGCGCACGCCGGGTGGTGGTCGCGGTGCCGGTCGGCGCGCAGGAGGCGTACGAGCTACTGGCCGCCGAGGCCGACCAGGTCGTCTGCGCCCAGCGCCCGCAGGATTTCGGCGCGGTCAGCGTCTACTACGAGGACTTCCACGAGGTCCCCGACGAGGAGGTGATCGAGGCGCTTACGGCGACCGCGTGACTCGACCGGGTACCTTCGGATGATGAGTCTCACCTGTCCCAAGTGTCACGGAGAAATGCGTCAGTACGAGCGCAGCGGCGTCGTCATCGACCAGTGCGGGGAGTGCCGAGGCATTTTCCTCGACCGCGGCGAGCTTGAGAAGCTCTTCGAGGCGGAGGCCAACTGGAGCCGCCAGCAGGCCGGCACGCCGCCGCAGCCCGCTCAGCAGCCCGGGGGCTACCCACCGCCGCAGCACCAGCCCGGCTACGGTGCGGTCCCCCCGCCGCCACCGCCCCCGCCCGCCCACGGCTACCCGCCGGCGCCGGCTTACGGCGGCCAGCAGCACCACGGCTACCACGGCCACTACCGGCACAAGAAGCGCAAGGGCTTCCTCGACGAGATGTTCGGCTGAGCCGAGGTCAGCATCCCGCCCGGGCCGACCCGCGCGTCGGCCCGGGCGCTTCGCCCACCGCAACTGTCGCCGATGGTTGGCGGGCGGGAAGGTCCGTGCGAGGCTGCATCGCATGAGCGCGATTCGGCCGGCCGAGGCGCTGGCCCAGGCGTACGACGCGATCACCGGCGTGGTCGACGGCCGGGACGACGCGGACCTGCAACGACCCACCCGCTGCCAGGGCTGGCTCGTCGCGGACGTGCTCTTCCACGTGCTCGGCGACGCCCAGCGGGCCCTGGTCGCGCTGGCCAGCCCCGCCGACGGCCCCGCCGACGTGGACGACGTCAGCTACTGGCGCGGCTTTCCCTCCGGCGGCGGTGACGACGCCCGGCACGCCTGGTGGGTCCGCCGGTCGGCCGCCGCGTTCGACCGGCCGTCCGGCATCGTCCGGCTCTGGCGGGACACCGCCCCGGCGGCGGTCCGGGCCGCCGCCGCAGCCGACCCGACGGGGTACGTGACCACGCAGGGCCACGTGCTGCGGGTACCGGACTTCCTCGCCACCCTGACCACCGAGGCCATGGTGCATCACCTGGACCTGACGCTGGAACTGCCCGACGCGCCGCCGCCCGGCCCACTGGCGGTACGGGTCGCGGTGGCGACCATGGACGGCCTGATGAGCGACGACGCGGTCCGCCCCACGGCGTGGGACGACGAGGAGTTCCTGCTGAAGGCCACCGGGCGTCTCCCGCTCACCGACCGGGACCGGTTGGAGCTGGGCGAGTCGGCCGGCTGGTTCCCGCTGCTGGGCTGAGCGTCGGTGCTCGCGCCGGTCAGACGATGGCCATGTCGACGAAGCGCGAGAGGTGCAGCTGGGCCGCGACCGTCACCGTGTCGGTGGGGCCATTTCGGTGCTTGGCAATGATGAAATCCGCCTCGCCCGCGCGCGGCGACTCCTTGTCGTAGTAGTCGTCGCGGTGCAGCAGGATGACAACGTCGGCATCCTGCTCGATGGAGTTGTGGGTGGCGATCCCGTTCGCGATGAAGTTGTGCTTCCCCAGAACGGTAGCGTCGAACACCTCTCGCTCGCCGATGGACTCGATCGACACGATCGCGTCCCAGAAGATGTCGTTGGTGGCGTGCAGGTCCAGGTCTGCCGCATCGAGGACAGTAGCGATCTTGGCCAGGCGAGAGCGGCTGGGCGCGCGCTGCCAGAGGGCGCTGCCGCAGAATTGGGTGCCGATGGCCTCTGCGAACTCACGGTGGGTCATCCCCTGCTCTACCAGGATCTCTCGCACCCTGGTCCACACCTCTCGCGGCACGGTGTCGACGTTGGTATTGCTCTCCGTCGACTCCAGCGCGGCGAGTAGTTCAGCGCAGCCCTCTGACCGCTGCCCATGAACGCCGATCTCGCGCAGGAACCGTAGTTGGTCGTCCCGACCGGAGATGTCGAGCGTGTACTGCGGTCGGTGCCCCACCACAGGCACGACCTTCAGTCGAGCGGTGATGCCGTACCTGAGGAGTAGTCGGGAGATGTCCTCGAGCATGCGGCGGCTCGTGGACGCGAAGTAGACACGGCCGCCGCGACCCGAACGGTTCACGGTGACCGAGCCATCCGTGGCCCACAGGTGTCGCAGGAAAGTGGTGACCTGCTCCTTGGGCAGGTTGAACATGGCGGCGGGAAGGAACTTCTCGTGCGACCTGAGGCCGAAGAGGCCGAGCTCGTCCAGCCAGGCCGCGATGGGATTGCGCCGACCGCGGGCCAGCCGATAGGGCGCGGGCAGGCGGAGGGTGGTAACCCTCGCCGCCGCGTAGTCATCCCGGACAGCGGAGATCCCAAAGTGTTTCGCCGCTTCCATGACGGCCTGCAGGTTCAGTTCGTCGCGACTGGCGTATCGAATCGGTTGACGCCGCACGAAGGAACCGTCGCCCAGCAGGTGTGCCAACATCACGAGCTCCGCGTCGACCCACGGGCGAATGGTCATCGGGGGCGGTAGGTGGCGCGGTGTGGCGATGCGGTCCCCCTCCGACAGTTCACCCAGAGGCACCCACCCGGTGAACGCCAGGAAGGGGTGGTTGGCCGTCGCGTCGATCTGCTTACCTGATGCGAGGGTCAGCCGGAACACCTCACGTGTGCCGCTGGGAAAGACGTGCGTCATGGTGCGGGGGGTGTAGCGCAGGCTCTCATCGAGCGCCCAGACCGGGATGTCCTTTGCGCCGTCAGCCAACAACTCACCGAGAGTGATCTCGGCGTTGTTATCCGCGCGCACCACCCGGGTCTCCGCGGTCAGGCAACCCGATTCGCGCAGGTCGGACAACTGGGGGCGCTTGTCGGTGCGCTGCTCGGGGCCGCGGTTGAGCTGGCTGACCGCGATGACCGGGCACTCGACCTCCTTGGCCAGCAGTTTGAGGCCACGGGAGAGGTCGGCGACCTCCTGCTGCCGACTCTCGGTGCGCTTCGGCGAGGTCATCAGCTGGAGGTAGTCGACCACAATCATCTTGAGGTCGTGCCGCTGCTTGAGCCGGCGGGCCTTGGCCCGGATCTCCATCAGGTTCATGCTCGGCGTGTCGTCGACGAAGAGCGGCGCCTCGCTGATCTCGCCCATGCACCGGGCCAGCTTGGTCCAGTCGTCGTCGGAGAGCTGCCCGCTGCGCAGCACGTGCAGCGGCACCCGCGCCTCGGCGGAGAGCAGTCGCATGACGATCTCGACCTTGCTCATTTCCAGCGAGAAGATGGCGGCCGCCTGGTTGGCGCGGATAGCGGCATTCCGGGCAAAGTCCATGCTTGCGGTCGATTTGCCCAAACCAGGCCTTCCGGCCACGATAATGAGCTGCCCGGCGTGCAGGCCGTTGAGCAGCCGGTCCAGGTCGGTGAAGCCGGTCGGGACGCCGGTCATCATCCCGCCCTGCGCGCCCACCGCCTCAATCTCGTCCAGCGTCGGCTGCAACATGTCCGCCAGGACCGCGAAGTCCTCGCTGACCCGACGTTCCGTGACGTCGTAGACGGCCTGCTGGGCGAGGTCCACGATGTCGTCGACGTCGCGGCTGCCGCCGTTGGCGGTGCCGTAACCCAACTGCACGATCTTGGTGCCGGCCTCGACCAGCCGGCGCAGCACCGCCCGCTCGCTGACGATCCGCGCGTAGTAGGCGGCGTTCGCGGCGGTGGGCACGCTGGCGATGAGGGTGTGCAGGTAGGGCGCACCGCCGATGCGTACCAGATCGCCGGAGTCGGCGAGGGCCGCCGCCACGGTGATCGAGTCGGCCGGCTCACCCCGGCCGTAGATGTCCAGGATGATGTCGAAGATGGTGGCGTGCACCGGCCGGTAGAAGTCGTTGGTCTTCAGGATCTCGACGACGTCGGCGATGGCGTCCTTGGAGAGCAGCATGCCGCCGAGGACGCACTGCTCGGCTGCGACATCCTGGGGCGGGGTCTTGTCGAACTGGCCGTCGCGCTGCGCAGGCGGCTGGCCGCCGGAGCGTGGCTCCGCCCGCATGTCGTCGGTGACCGACACGGGTCCCCCCTCCACTGCGCCGGATCCGGTTCCAGCTCTATCGCCTCGGTACGACAATTCCGCCCGACCGGGCCGGTCGATCGGGGGCCATCGCGCCGGCGGTCGAGGGCCAACCATACGGACCGCGAGGTCAGCGACTCAACAGCGGCGGTGGACGAGCCTCGGGACAACCTGTGGATGTCGTGGACGAGCATGTGCGCAGCGTGTGCACAGCCTGTGGACAACGCTTGGGGAATTCCGGGCCATACCTCGTTGACCTGCGGATATGCGGTCCCCAGCCTGTGGAGGAGAATATTTCGGTCGGGCCTGTGACACGATCGTCCCGTACTATCTCCAGCGAACGGCTACACCTGGACAGCGGATTACGCTTTCGGTTCAGAAGGGTCACACTCCGGCCGTGAGTTACCGGGACTGGGGACGCGGGGAGGGCAGCCCGCGCGAGCGCCAGCCGACCGCCTCGTGGGGTGAGCGCGTGCCACCCCTTCCGGTCGACCCGTACGACGAGGACGGGCGCTATCGCACCTCCAGCCGTCGGCGTGCACTGGATCGGGGGCAGGACGAGCCGGTCGACGCCTACCTGCCCCGGTGGGCACTGGAGTCGGGGGTCCGGCACGCGGACGGCGGTGGCCGTCACGCCGCCCCGGATGACGACGAGGCCGAGCCCGAGCTGCCGGGTTCCGGAGCCGGCTGGCGGGCCAGCGAGACGACGAGCACCCGGCGGCTGGTCAGTGAGACGGGTTGGCGGGAGCGACCGGCGATCGGCGCGGCGCCCGACTCGGACCACACCCGGGAGTGGACGCTCGACCGTCCACAGGAGCAGGGGTACGCCGGCCGCCGGCGTGCCGACTCGACGGAGGAGGAGCCGGTCTCCGGCGCGGTCCCGGACCGCCGTCCCCGGCGTGCGCCCGCTGGCCGCCCGCAGGTGATCTGGTCCGGCGGTGACCTGGAGCCCGCCCCGGCCGAGCCGGTGCCCCGCTGGGAAACGGAGCGGCCCACCCGGCGCAGCCGTCGTGCGGAGGAGTCTTGGACCCGTCCGGCGGCCGACCCGTGGGAGCGCGGATCCGACCCTGCGCCCGAGCCCGACCCGTCGTACGCGCCGGCGGTGGACCCGTGGGACGCCTCGGGCGTGCACGCGTGGCCGCCGGTGGCCGAGGCGGACGGCACGGACCTGAGTGGGCAGTGGGCGCAGGCGGAGAGCATCGGTGGTTGGGAACGGTCCGACCGCACCGGCCAGTGGGAGCGGTCCGCGGTCGAGGACGACCAGTGGGACCGGACGCTGGCGCCGCGCTCCGACCGGTCGGTGGCGGCCGAGGGTTGGCCGCCGAGCGGGGACGACCGGTTCTGGTCCGGCACTCGGCTGGCCGGTGACGACCCACGCTGGATGGATCTGTCGACGTCGGCACCCCGGTCACCGGTGGTGGGTTACACCGCCCCTCGCCCGCGGAGCGCTCCCGTACCGCGTGGTGCTCCCGTACCCCGTGGTGGTGGGCCACGACGTCGGGTGGACCAACCGCCGGTGGGGGTGGCCTCGGTGCGCCGGCGGGTCGAGTCCGTGGCGACGGGCGGCTGGGCGCGGCGCCTGGAGGACGACCTGCTGGACCCGGATCCTGGTGGGTCCATCCGGCCGCTGCTGTACACCGCCGCCTGTTACCTGTTGCCGGCGGTGCTGGTCTTCGTCTGGTTGCTGACCCTGGACAGCCAGGCACCGGCCGGGTGCGTCACCGACATCAGCGGAGGCGGGTGCGACTCGCCCCGGTCGCGTGCGTTGGAGTCGCTGCTCGCTGGCTCGCCCCGCTTCGGGCTGGCGCTGGTGAGCAGTCTGGTGGTGGCGGCGCTGCTGCGTCGGGTCGGTACGACGTGGCGCTCGGCCACCATCGCGCTCGCCGCCGCGGTGGTGGGCGGGGGCCTTTCCACGGTGTTGATCAGCGCGGTGACCGGTCAGGCGATCGGCTGACCGGGCGCGGGCCCGACGACGGTACGCACGAGGGCCCGCACCGATCGCTCGGCACGGGCCCTCGTGGTGGTGTCGCTGGTGTCAGCCCTGAACGACGTTCAGGTTGAACGACGCGGTCACCTCGGGGTGCAGCTTGATCTTCACCGGGTAGGTGCCGGTCGACTTGATGTGACCCGGCACCTCCAGCCGGCGTCGGTCGAGGACCGGGCCACCGGAGGCCTTGACGGCGTCGACGATCTCGGCCGAAGTGACCGAGCCGAAGAGCCGACCGCCGTCGCCGGCGCGGGCCTTCATGTTGACCTTGAGACCCTCGAGCTGACCCTTGACCTCGTTCGCGTGGTCGAGGTCGCGGATCTCGCGGGCCGAGCGGGCCCGCTTGATGACCGTGACCTGCTTTTCCGCGCCCTTGGTCCAGGCGATCGCGAAGCCCTGCGGCAGCAGGTAGTTACGGCCGAAGCCGTCCTTGACCTCGACGATGTCGCCCGGGGCACCGAGGCCGGACACTTCCTGAGTCAGGATGATCTTCATATCGGTGCCTCCTCTCAGCGGGTGGTAGCCGTGTACGGCAGGAGCGCCATCTCACGGGCGTTCTTGACCGCACGGGCGATCTGCCGCTGCTGCTGCGAGGTCACGCCGGTCACCCGTCGAGCGCGGATCTTGCCGCGGTCGGAGATGAACTTGCGCAGCAGCGCGGTGTCCTTGTAATCGATGTAGGTGATCCCGTCCTTGTCGAGCGGGTTCACCTTCTTCTTCGGCTTGCGAAGTGCCGCAGCCTTGGCCATTGCTCGTGCTCCTGGTTTGCGATCGCGGGCGCTCGGCGCCATTAGAACGGGGGCTCCTCGTCGAAGTTGCCGCCCGAACCGGCACGCGCGGGAGAGGGTGCGGCCGAAGCCCAGGGGTCGTCGAAGTTGCCTCCGCCGCCACCCTGACCACCACCGCCGCCGCTACCGCCACCGAAGCCGCCGCCGCCACCGCCGGAGCGGGACATCTTCTGCACCTTCGCCGTGGCGTAGCGCAGCGACGGGCCGATCTCGTCGACCTCAAGCTCGATGACGGTGCGCTTCTCACCCTCGCGGGTCTCGTAGGACCGCTGCCGGAGCCGGCCCGACACGATCACCCGAGCGCCACGCTGCAGCGACTCGGCGACGTGCTCGGCGGCCTGCCGCCACACGGTGCAAGCGAGGAACAGCGGCTCGCCGTCCTTCCACTCGCCCGACGCCTTGTCCATGAAACGGGGCGTCGAGGCGACTCGGAACTTGGCGACCGCCGCCCCGGAGGGGGTGAACCGCAACTCGGGGTCATCGGTCAGATTGCCGATGACCGTGATGGTGGTGTCTCCTGCCATGACCATCTCCTCGCGCACTCAGCGTCTCGTCGCACAGGCTCCCAGAGCCGTATGACAGAGCCGCGGAGGCTGATCCGGGCGAACCGGGTTGAATGCTTAGCGCATCTCCGGCCGGATGACCTTGGTGCGCAGCACGGACTCGTTGAGCCGGAGCTGACGGTCCAGCTCGGCCACCGCGGCAGGCGTGGCCTGCAGGTCGACGACGGCGTAAATGCCCTCGGCCTTTTTGTTGATCTCGTACGCGAGGCGCCGGCGGCCCCACACGTCGGTCTTCTCAACCGAGCCACCCGCGGTCCGGATCACGTTCAGGTACGTGTCGAGCGACGGGGCGACGGTGCGTTCCTCGAGGCTGGGGTCGAGGATCACCATTACTTCGTAATGACGCAAGACGTGCTCACCTCCTGTGGGCTAAGCGGCCACGGTCCTTCCGTGGCAGGAGGTCGTGCGTCGCTGCCCGCACGTACCGGGGGAACCCGGCCGGACGCGGACAACCTGACCAGGATACCCGGTCCGAACGATCATGCCTGTGGTGGTGGGGCCAGCGCCCGGACGTGCCGACGGGGGCCCACCGTCCGACCGTCACCGGCCGGTGGTGGACCCCCGTCAACGAGGCCGCGGGGCGTCCCGTCCGCATTCCTTGGGTGGGACCTGGGGAGGAACGACCACACCGATGAGGTTGGACCGAAGACGCCCCGCGGAGCTTTATCGTGTTGTTATCTGACGATACAACGGCTCTCGTACCTTGTCGGGGGGAAAAGCACAAATTTCCGAGATTCTTCATCGGTCGGATCTGATGTGCCCGGGGGGCCGCCCCCGCCACGCCGGGCCGCGCGGCGGGGGGTGACCTCGTTGTCGGTCCGTCGACCACCGGTTGCCGTACGCGGCGGTCACGCCATCGACGGCACCGGCGCTGGCCGCCGACTCAATCCCATCAACGATCGTCGGTCCGTTCGGTGACGCCGTCGACGGCGACACCGCACCGGCCGGTCGCCCCACCCGTCGGGGTCGCGACGTAGGCTCGCTCGCATGCGTATCGGAGCCCACGTCGATTCGACCGACCCGCTGACGGAGGCGACCGCCCGGTCCGCCGACACCGTGCAGTTCTTCCTCTCCGACCCGCAGGGGTGGAAGGCGCCCAAGCCCCGGGAGGACGCCGAACGGCTGCGCGCCGCCGAGGTCGACCTGTACGTGCACGCGCCGTACGTCATCAACGTGGCCACCCTCAACAACCGCATCCGGATCCCCAGCCGCAAGCTGCTGCTCGGGCACGCGAACGCGGCCGCCGCGATCGGCGCGAAGGGCCTGATCGTCCACGGCGGGCACGTCAACGCCGGGGACGACCTGGCCGTGGGCTTCGACAACTGGCGCAAGACATTCGCGTACGCGGCCGACTCCGGCGGCTTCGGCGTCCCCGTCCTGATCGAGAACACCGCCGGCGGCGACAACGCGTGCGCCCGTCGACTGGACGCGCTGGCCCGCCTCTGGGACGCCATCGGCGACCACGAGGTCGGCTTCTGCCTGGACACCTGCCACGCGTACGCCGGCGGCGAGGAACTGCTCGGCCTGGTCGACCGGGTCAAGGCGATCACCGGGCGGATCGACCTGGTGCACGCCAACAACTCCAAGGGCGCCTTCAACTCCGGCCAGGACCGGCACGACAACCTGGACGGCGGGACGATCGACCCGGAGCTGGTGGTGGCGGTGATCCGCGCTGCCGGCGCGCCGGTGGTCGTCGAGACACCGGGCGGTGTCGCCGGCCAGGCCGCCGACATCGACTTCCTCCGCCAGCAGCTCGGGACGGAGAGCACGGCAGCATGACGACCGGCCAGCCCGGGACCGGAAGCGCCCGGCCCACCCCCACCGGGGACGCCCGGATCCGGCCCGCGATCCCGGCCGCCGCCGGCACCCCCACCCCGGCGGCGCGCGCCGCCACGGCCTCCGACACCACGACCGCCGCCGCCGGCACGGACCATGCGGTCA
Organism: Micromonospora sp. NPDC005161; assembly: GCF_053599855.1. Taxonomy (NCBI): domain Bacteria; kingdom Bacillati; phylum Actinomycetota; class Actinomycetes; order Micromonosporales; family Micromonosporaceae; genus Micromonospora; species Micromonospora sp. NPDC005161. Next base: position 220,235 of record NZ_JBSFYQ010000002.1, on the reverse strand, counting down.
GCGGCGACGGTACGAGAGCCAGCATCGTCACCAACGACGGTACGAGAGCCGCCACCGCCAGGGACGACGACCCGAAGCCCGGCTCCACGAAGCACGACGGCCCCGAGCCCGGCTCGGCCGGGAACAGCGCGGTCGAGGACAGCGCGGCCGAGGACAGCGCGGCCGAGGACAGCGCGGCCGAGGACAGTAAGGCCAAGCCCGGCGCGGCTACGGGCGGTGCGGAGAAGGATGGTGCCGTCAAGGACCGCGCGGGCAAGGACGGTGCGGAGAAGGACAGTGCCGCCGAAGGCGATCCGGCCGAGAGCGGCGACGCAGCCAAGGGCGGGAAGGCCGGCGAACCAGACGGTCCGGTGAAGGTCGACGGTGAGGCGAAGTCGGCGGGATCCGAGCGCTGGGAGGCGTTCGCCTCCGCGCCGGAGCCGGTGCCCTCCCGGCTCAGCCGGTCGGCCCGCGCCGTCGGCCGGTACCTGATCCACGAGTGGACCCTGGCAAGCCTCGGCGCGCTGGCGCTGGCCGTGCTGATGACCTGGCCGACGCTGCGCTACCCGCGCTACACCCTCCCGCAGGACTACTGGGACCCGAGCCTGCAGGCGTGGCAGATGGCCTGGTCCGGGCACATCCTGCTGACCGAGCCGGCGCGCCTGTGGCAGTCCAACACGTTCTTCCCCGAGCTGTGGAGCTTCGCGTTCTCCGACACGCTGCTCGGCTACGCCCCGGCCGGCATGCTCGGCAGCGGCCCCGAGGACGCGGTGCTGCGCTACAACATCATGTTCGTGCTGGCGCACGCGCTCGCCACGCTGGGGGCGTACGCGCTGGCCCGGCAGCTCGGCGCGGGCCGGATCGGCGCCGCGGTCGCCGGCGTCGCCTACACCTACGCGCCGTGGTTGCTGGCCCAGGCCGGGCACCTGCACGTGCTCTCCAACGGCGGGATCCCGCTGGCGTTGGCCATGCTGGCGCGTGGGCACGGCTGGTCGCTGCGGCACGGCTACCGGCCCGAGCGCCGGCACGACGGCTGGGTCTACGCCGGCTGGCTGGTGGCGGCCTGGCAACTCAGCCTCGGCTTCGGCATCGGTCTGCCGTTCGCGTACTTCCTGGCCTGCGCGGTGCTGGTCGCGGCCGTCCTGTTCTACGCGCGGCGACTCCGCACCGGCCAGGCCCTGCCGTTCGGCCGCCGGCTGCTGGTCGCCGACGTGGTCGGCGGGCTGCTCTTCGCCGGGGTGGGTCTGCTGATGGCGATCCCGTACTTCAGGGTGACCGAGCTGCATCCGTACGCCGAGCGCACCATCGGTGACATCAGCATCTTCTCGCCGCCGGCGTCCGGCTTCGTGACCGCGCCCGCGGAGTCGCGGATCTGGGGCGGGCTGCACGAGGGCGCCCGAGCGGCGCTGCCGTGGCATCCGGAGATGACCCTGCTGCCGGGCTTCGTGCTGTACGCGTTGGCCGCCGGCGGGCTGTTCTTCTCGGTCTGGCGGCTGCGGCACCGGCTGCTGCTACTCGCCGGGGTTCTGCTGACGATGGCCTTCGCGATGGGCACCCGCTTCTTCGACGGCGCCTTCACCTACGTTCCGCTGTTCGAGCACGCACCCGGCTGGAACGCGCTGCGTACCCCGGGGCGTTTGATGCTCTGGACCACCCTGCTGCTCGCCCTGCTCGCCGCGGGCGCGGTCACCGCCCTCACCGAACGGGTCCGCGAGCTGGCCGCGCAGCGGATCCCGTCCTGGCCGGGGCCGTGGCTGCGCCTGGCCACCCTGCTGCCGCTGCTGCTGGTCACCGTGGAGGGCCTGAACACCACCCCGCATCCGGTGGTGCCGACCCAGCCGGCCGCGCTGCGCACGGTGGAGGGGCCGCTGCTGGTGCTACCCAGCAACCAGAGCCTGGACCAGCACGTGATGCTCTGGTCCACCAGCGGATTCCCGGACGTGGTGAACGGCGGCAGCGGCTTCACTCCGCGCCAGCTCGACGACGTTCGCCGGGTGACCCAGTCGTTCCCCGACCAGACCAGCGTCGACTACCTGCGCACGTTCGGCGTCCGCACTGTGGTGCTGCTGCGCGGGCAGGTCGCCGGGACGCCGTGGGAGATCACGATCGACGCCCCGGTCGATCTGCTCGGCATCACCCGACAGGAGATCGACGGCGCGGTGGTCTACCGGCTCTGACGCAGCTGGCTTCTGGGGCGGGTTTGCGGGGAGCCAGCCCGGCTCCGGGCCGTCGGGCTTGTGGATCAGGTGATGGTCGCGGGTTCGGGTGCGGGCTTGTTGATCGTGGTTCGGCGCCAGCGGTCCAGCCAGGGGGCATCCGGTGCGCCGTCGAGCACGCCGCCGTCCGGATCGTCGGCATAGGTGGCCCGCACCGCGTCCCGCTCGGGATGCAGAATCTCCCGGATGACCAGTACGCAGAGCACCACCACGGTGGCCAGCCGCAGCGTCGAGGCCAGCACGAACACCCCTTCCGGGAAGACCGGGCGGCTGGTCGCCGCGCCGAGCAGCTCGCCGTAGAAGGCGACGAAGTAGCAGACCTCGGCGAACTGCCAGGCCAGGATGGCCCCCCACTTCGGTCGGGCCAGCACCACCAGTGGCAGCAGCCAGAGCACGAACTGCTGGGACCAGACCTTGCTGAAGATGAGGAACGCGGCGACGACCAGGAAGGCGAGCTGGGCGAGCCGCGGTCGGCGGGGCGCCCGCAGCGCCAGGACCGCCACGCCGAGGCAGGCCAGCCCGAACAGGGCGTACGAGACAGTGTTGAGGGTCGGGATGTTGGCGTTCAGCCACTCGAACGGGCCGAGCCGGGCGGGGTCGCCACCGACCTTGCCGTCGAGGTAGCGCCCGATGTACCAGAGCGTGCCCCAGTCGATGGGCCGGGTGCTGTTCAGCTCGAAGAACCGGTCCCAGTTCTCCCGATACGCCAGCGCGGGGGGCAGGTTCACCAGTACCAGGGCGGCGAGGGCGCTCCCGACCGCGATGAGCGCGGCGCGCAGCTGGGCGGCCCGCAGCGCCAGGATGAGGATCGGCCCCAACAGGAACAGCGGCCAGAGCTTCGCCGCGCCGGCGAGGCCGAGCAGCACTCCGGCCACCGCCGGTCGTTTCCGGGCCCAGGCCAGCAGGCCGAACGCGGCCAGCCCGATGGCGAGCAGGTCCCAGTTGACGGTTGCGGTGAGCAGCAGCGCCGGGGCGAGCGCGAACAACGCGGCGTCCCAGGGTCGTCGACGGCGCAGCGCAAGGATCACCGCCACCGTGGCCACCGCGAGCGCGCCCAGCACCAGGGCGTTGAGGTTGTAGAACCACTGGCCCTGGTTGATGCTCGGGTCGCCGTCGCCGAGGGCGTGCACCGGCAGGCCCAGCGCCCCCATGAAGTAGCCGGTCAGCACCGGGTATTCGACCGGGTGGTCACGGTAGGGCACCTTGCCCTCGTTGAGCCCCTCGGCGTAGTAGAGGGCGAGCACGTCGGTGTAGCAGAACCGGGTGTACTGCTCGTTGTCCTGCCAGGCGCCGTCCTGGCACGGCGACTTCTGCACCCAGTGCAGAGCGAGCGTGAGGCAGACCAGTGCCAGCACGATCCGGACTGCGGTCCAGAACCGCCGCTCCCCACCGGCCGGCCGGTCCAGTGCCGTCGCGTGGTCGCCCAGGGGCCCACCGATCATGCCGGAGATGCCGCGGACGAACCCGTCGGAGCGGGACGGGTGGTCGGTGGTTCCGGCGTCGTCGATGCCGGGCGTCGACTGGGTGCTCATGAAGAGGCATCCTGCCGTACGACCGGGGTGCGCGTCCCGTCCCGGCGCGCGGATCCGGGTACGGAAACGCCGTCGCCGGCCGGACAGGTCGTCCGGCCGGCGGCGGCGTCGTGCAGCGCTGCGGTCAGTCCCGGTTTGTCGGTGGCAGGCTGGGCAGCAGCCCGCCGCCGTTGCCGCCTGTTCCAGGCCGGCCTGGATCGTTCGGGTTGTTGCCACCGTTGTTGCCGTCGGTGCGCGGGCAGAACGGGTTGGTCAGCGGGTCACAGGCGGGCTGGCCGGGCAGGCCCGGCAAGCCACCCGGGGGCGGCGGGGGCGGAGGCGGCGCCTCACCGTTGCCGGATTCCGGGTCGCCGATGTTCGCCGCTGGCGGGAAGTCGACCTTCTCCTTGTCCTTCAGCGCCTCGTCCATGAACCGCTCCCAGATGTCACCGGGAAGGTTTCCGCCGCTGACCTTGCGACCGTCCTTGAGCTTGAGTGCCTTCCGGTCCTTTACGTTGCCCACCCATACGGCGGTGGCCAACTGCGGCGTGTAGCCGATCATCCAGGCGTCGCCGTTGTCCTCGCTGTCGCCCCTGAGTTCCCAGGTGCCAGTCTTGGAGGCGGCCTTGCGGCCGTCGTCGAGGCGGTGGTTGACGGCGGCCGGGTAGTCCTTCAGCACCGACGTCACGTCGGCCACCACGTCCTTGTCGATGCGCGGCTGGGAGTCGAGCTTCTCGCTGCCCTTGGCGACCTTTTCCCACTTGCCGGTGTTCGGGTTCTGCTTCTCCACCGAGTAGAGGAAGTGTGCCTTGTTGTAGACGCCCCCGTTGGCGAAGGTAGCCACACCGTTTGCGTGGTCCAGCACCGTGATCGGGTACTGGCCGTAGCCGACCACGTTGAAGAACGGCTCCGGGGTGATCTTCTTCGGGTCGGCCTTGGTCAGGTCGTACGCCTTAGCCGGGTTGGTGTCGGTGCGCCACATGGTGGTGACGCCGGCCTGCTTGGCCATGTCGACGACCTTGTCCGCGCCGATCTCCTCGGTGACGTGGTAGAACGGCACGTTCAGCGACTTGAGCGTGGACGTTCGCAGCGTGCAGGAGTTGTGGCAACTCGGGTCGTCGGTGCCGGCGTTGCTGACCTTGAACTCGGTGCCCTCCGGGGTGAAGGCCTTGCCTTTCCAGCGGGACTCGAGGGCCTTGTCGGCCTTGAGCGCGGCCGCCAGAGTGTAGATCTTGAAGCTCGATCCGGGCGAGTGGCCGCCGCTGATCGCCCCGGTGGAGTCGGTGTTCTTGCCGGCGTAGTCGGTGCCGGTGCCGTTGTCACCGCCGTAGTACGCGAGCACCCGACCGTTCTTCGGGTCGACAGCGACCACCGCGGCCATCAGGTTGCTCGGCTGACCCGCCAGCTCGGAGCCCTTGGTCTTGCGCTGGGCCGTCTCGACCGCGGCCTTCTGGATCTTGGTGTCGATGGTGGTGCGGATCCGGTAACCGCCGGCCATCAGCGCCTGGGAGCAGAGCGGCTTGGCTTCGGTCACCAGCGTCTCCTTGTCGACGCAGATACCCCTGTCCCGCATCTCTTCCCGGACGTAGTTGATCACGTTGCCGTACGGGGTGTCGACGCCGAAGTCGATCCCGATGCCGCCCTTCTTCTGGGCCTTGATGTTCTTCGGGTACGCGACGGGCCGCTCCGGCTTGCCGGCAACGCCCAGCCAGCCCTCCTTGACCATGCCGTCGATCACGTAGTTCCAGCGATCCTGGGCGGCGGTCGGGTTGATCGCCGGGTCGTACCCCTGGTGGGTGGCGCTCGGTTCCGGTTGCTTGATCAGAGCGGCGAGCACCGCGCCCTCGTCGGGCTTGAGGTCCTTCACCGACTTGCCGAAGTAGGTCTGCGCCGCCGCCTCGATGCCGTACGCGCCTCGGCCGAAGTAGATCACGTTGAGGTAGTGCTGCATGATCTGCGGCTTGGTGTACTCGTCGTTGAGCTTGGAGGCGAGAATCGCCTCCTTCACCTTCCGGGCGTAGGTGTCGTCCTTCAGGTTGTCGTAGGCGTTGCGCGCGTACTGCTGGGTGATGGTGGAGGCACCCTGCTTGTCGCCGCCGGAGAGGTTGTTCCAGCCGGCCCGGGCGATGCCCTTGTAGTCCACACCGGAGTGCCGGTAGAAGTTCCGGTCCTCGGCGGCGGCCACCGCGTTCTGCACCCACTCGGGAATCTGGTCGATGGTGACCAGGGTGCGGTTCTGATCGCCCACCTTGGCGATGGGGGTCTTGTTGTCGAACGCGTACAGGGTGGTCGCCTGCGGCGGGGTGATCTCGTCGGGCAGCACCACGTTGGTCGAGTAGTAGGTGAACCCGACCACGCCGACGCCGGCGAGCATGATGAAGACCGCGAACCCGGCGATCAGCAGGTTGATCCGCTTGCGCTTCTTCGCCCGGGCCGCCGCACCGGGGTCACCCGGACCACGGCCGCCCCGGCCACCGCGACCCGGACCGTTCGGCCCGCCAGGCCCACCGGGGCCACCCGGGCCGCCGGAGACCGGTGAGACGCTCGCCCGGGCGACCGCGGCCCGGCCACCCACGGATGCCGACCCGACACTGGCCCGGCCCGCCGAGGCGGCGCCGACGGACGCGGCGCCGACCGTGGCCCGACCGGCCGGCGCGCCCGGCGCCGGGGACACGGGCACCGAGGCCCGGCCCGCGCCGGCACGACCGGCGGCCACGCCGGGTGCCGGCGACACCGGCACCGACGCCCGCCCGGCCCGGCGCGGCGCGGCCGAACCCACCGAGGCGGATCCGGCGCGCGGTGGCACCGCCGCCGAGGCACCCACCGAGGCACGCCCACCGGCGGCCCGCGGTGTCACCGAGGCGCGACCGGGAGACGCTGCCGGCTCCGGGGCGGACCATCCGCTCCCGCGGGAGTCGCCACCGGATCGGCGGTACGCGTCGTCCGCGCCCGGTCCGGGGTCGCCGTCCGGGCCCGGGTACTGGGCACGCCCGCGCGCAGAACTGGGATCGCCGTACGAGTTCATTCCTCACACCCTGCCGGTCGCGGTGGGGCGCCACTGCGCCGCCACCGGGTTGCCGTGAGTTGCTTCACTCGGGACGCCGGCACGGGGGTGCCGGTTCACCGGGGTCATTGCAGTATCAATCGGGCCAATCAGACCAACGAGCGGTCGACCGTCCCGGGTAACGTCTACGGCCCCGGGGCCGGTCGAACCAGCTGAGATCACCGTTGCGCCTCTCGCCTCCGCCGGCCGGCGCCACCGGCGCCCGCCGCGTCCTGCTCACTGGTGCCGTCGACCTCGCCGGTGAGACCGTCCCGACCGAGCAGGTACTGCTCGACGAGATGGTTCCAGTCACAGCCGAGGCACACCTCCACCACGAAGACCTGGAACTCACGCAGCGTCATCGCCAGCACGGGCAGCTCGGCCAGTGTCCGCGCCTGACCGGCGGACTGCTTGAGTTCGTCACCGTAAATGTAGTGGACGAGTGTCAGGTTCTCACTGCGGCAGATCGGGCAGCGCCGGTCGGTCGGTTCGCCGTGGAACCGAGCGGCGTTCTTCAGGTACGGCGACGCGTCGCAGACGTCGTACGTGCCGACCCGGCCGGCCAGGAGCTCACGCAGCACCGCTCGCTTCTGGAGCGAGTAGTCGACGACCTGGCGCTGCGTACGCATGCGGAGAAGGGTACGCGGTCCGGCCCGACCAGGCGACCACGGTAACGATCCGTGACGACAGCATCCCGGAATGAGGGTTTGCCCTGGCATCCGCGACCCGCTAACGTGCGATGTATCGGTCCGATACATCGCGGCGGTTACCACTCCGTGCCGGGGGTAAAGAGAGGGTGGCGCAGTGCTCGAGTTCGCCATCCTCGGCCTCCTGCAGGAGTCTCCGATGCACGGCTATGAGCTGCGCAAAGAGCTGACCGCCAAACTCGGTGCGATCCGGGCGGCGATCAGCTACGGCTCGCTCTACCCGACCCTACGCAGGTTGCAGGCGGCGGGATGGATCACCGAAGCCGCCGAGACACCCGCCACCGCCGAGGAGGTTCCCGCGCTGACCAGCCGACGAGGTCGGGTGGTCTACAAAATCACCGCGGAAGGCAAGGAACGCTTCGCCCAGCTGATCGCGCAGGCCGGGCCCGAGACGTACGACGACACGGGCTTCGGAGTGCACTTCGCGTTCTTCGCCCGGACCGACCAGGCGACCCGACTGCGCATCCTGGAGGGTCGCCGCCGCAAGATCGAGGAACGTCGCGAAGGACTTCGTGACGTGCTGGGCCGGGCGGCCGAGCGCCTCGACGCTTACACCCTGGAACTGCAGCGCCACGGCCTTGACGCCTGTGAGCGTGAGGTCCGCTGGCTGGAGGAGCTCATCGCCAACGAGCGCTCCGGCCGAGCCCCGACGGTCCCGCACATCGGGACGGCCGGTGGCCGACGAGAAGACAACAGCCCGCCTCCGCCTGGAGAGACCAGGAAAGAGCGGCCGTGACAGAAAAGAAGGAGGCAGACGCTATGGGCTCCGTCCGCGTCGCCATCGTCGGTGTGGGTAACTGCGCCTCGTCCCTTGTTCAGGGCGTCGAGTACTACCGGAATGCCGACCCGAACGACCGCGTCCCGGGTCTCATGCACGTTGCCTTCGGCGACTACCACGTCTCCGCCGTGGAGTTCGTCGCGGCGTTCGACGTGGACGCCAAGAAGGTGGGCATGGACCTCGCGGAGGCGATCGTCGCCAGCGAGAACAACACCATCAAGCTCTGCGACGTGCCGCCGACCGGCATCAGCGTGCAGCGTGGTCCGACCTTCGACGGTCTGGGCCAGTACTACCGCGAGATCGTCGAGGAGTCCGACGCCACCCCCGTCGACGTGGCGCAGGCGCTGCGCGACGCGCAGGTCGACGTCGTCGTCTGCTATCTCCCGGTCGGCTCCGAGCAGGCCGCCAAGTTCTACGCCCAGGCAGCGATCGACGCCGGCTGCGCGTTCGTCAACGCCCTGCCGGTCTTCATCGCCTCCGACCCGGAGTGGGCGAAGAAGTTCGAGGACGCTGGCCTGCCGATCGTCGGTGACGACATCAAGAGCCAGGTCGGCGCCACCATCGTGCACCGCGCCCTGGCGAAGCTCTTCGAGGACCGCGGTGTCGAGCTGCTGCGCACGTACCAGCTCAACTTCGGCGGCAACATGGACTTCATGAACATGCTGGAGCGCAAGCGGCTGGTCTCGAAGAAGATCTCGAAGACTCAGTCGGTCACCTCGCAGATCCCGCACGAGATGAGCAAGAGCGACGTGCACATCGGCCCGTCGGACCACGTGCCGTGGCTCGACGACCGCAAGTGGGCGTACATCCGCCTGGAGGGCCGCTCGTTCGGCGACACCCCGCTCAACGCCGAGCTCAAGCTCGAGGTGTGGGACTCTCCGAACTCGGCCGGCGTCATCATCGACGCGGTCCGCGCCGCGAAGATCGCACTGGACCGGAAGATCGGCGGCCCGATCCTGTCGGCCTCGTCGTACTTCATGAAGTCCCCGCCGGTGCAGTACGCCGACCACGACGCCCACCAGGCCGTCGAGGAGTTCATCGCCGGTGAGGTCGAGCGCTGACCCGCTGACCACCAGCACCGCCGAGGGCCGGGTCCGTACGGACCCGGCCCTCGGCGCATTCACCAACGGTCCGGGTCGGTCAGGACCAGGCGCGTTGCAGGGCCACCCGGGCCTCCAGCTCCAGCAGGTGCACCTTGCGCGGCAGGCCACCCCCAAACCCGACCAGCTTGCCGCCGGCACCGACGATCCGGTGACACGGCACGATCACCGGGACCGGGTTGCGGTTGCAGGCCACACCAACCGCCCGTGCCGCCCCGGGGTCGCCGACCACGCGCGCCACCTCGCCGTACGTCGACGTCTCGCCGTACGGAATGCGGGTCATCTCCCGCCACACCGCCCGCTCGAACTCCGAGCCGCGCCGAACCGACACCGGGACGGTGAACGCAGTCAGCTCACCGGCGAAGTACGCCCGCAGCTCGGTGACGGCCTGCCAGGACAACGGGTCGGTGGGCTCGTCGACCGCGGCGTCCACCCGGCCGAAGTGCGTGCCGCACACGCTCGTGCCGTCGGTGGCCACGGAGAACTCGCCGATCGGTGAGTCGAGCACGGTCCAGTGCATCCACCCATTGTCCCTGTCGCGGACTTCCTTGCCGGCCCGGCTACCAGCGTCGGGCCGAACGCCACTCCTCGGCTGCCCGGTTCGCCGCAGCAGCAGCGGCCCGCTCGGCGCGGGCGCGGTCGCGATCGTGGAAGCCCAGGTACAGCTTGCGGCCGGCGAAGAAGGGCAGCAGCAACGCCGCGTAGAAGATCGTGACGTGCCCCTCGCCGGTGCCCAGCAGGTAATAGGCGTAGTAGCCGGCGAGCACAGCGCCGATACCGGCCAGCACCCGGTCGACCCGCGAGGTGGTGGCGAAGGAGGTGACCGCGACGCCCAGCAGCACGACCGCGGTCAGCGCCAGGCCGATGATGTAGATGGTGATCACGACAGCCACGGCAGGCCCTCTCGTTGCGGACAGACCGGAGCGATCAACCGGCGGCGCAGAAGATAACGTGCCAAGGTCCGTCGGCGCTGCCCCTTTTCGATCAACACCAGCGGCCCGGATCGGGAGATCATCTTCGCGCCCCGCTGACCGCCGAAATGTTGCGTGATTTCGATACCGTGCAGGTCGTGGCCACGGGGACGCTCATCTTTCTGATCATCGGCGGGGCGGGTGTCGGAGTGCTGGCGCTCGCCCTGCTCGGCAGCGAGCTGCTGCACTTCGGGCACGCCGACGTGGACGGGCCGATCTCAACCGAGACGGTCGCCGGCTTCGCCGGGGCGTTCGGCTTCGGCGGGGCCATTGTGAACGAACTGCTCGGCGCGGGTACCCCCGGCATGATCGCGGGCGCCGCTGCCGGCGGCCTGGTCGCCGCCGTGCCCACCGCGTGGTTGGCGTCCCGGCTGAGCCGCGCGGCACGGAACATGCGCACCGACCCCACCCCCACCCGGGACGACCTGGTCGGCGCGCTCGGCCTGGTGGTCACCCCGGTACCCGCCGACGGCTACGGCGAGGTCCGGGTACGCGTCGCCGGCCAGCCGGTCAAGCTCAACGCCCGCGCCGACCAGCCGATCCCGGTCGGCGCCCAGGTCTTCGTCGTGCAGGCACTCAGCGAGACCAGCGTGCACGTCGAGACCTACTGACTCCTTCTCGAAGACGGGACTCCTTCATGCCCCTGTTAATCGCCATCGGCGGCGCGGTCCTCCTCGTGCTCGTCCTGGTGTTCTTCGTGCTCTCCCGGATCAAGGTGGCCGGGCCGAACGAGGCGTTCATCGTCACCGGCCGCAAGGGCCGCACCACGCAGACCGCCGACGGCGGCCGGTCGACCGACATGTCCGGCCAGAAGGTGGTGCTGGGCGCCTCGGTCTTCGTGCTGCCGGTGGTGCAGAAGCTCCAGTCGCTCGACCTGTCCAGCCGGCGGATCGACGTCGGCATCCGGGGTGCGGTGAGCAAGCAGGGCATCCGCGCCGACCTGCACGGCGTCGCGATCGTGAAGGTCGGCGGCACCGAGGACGCGATCCGGGCCGCCGCCCAGCGGTTCCTGCACCAGCAGGACGAGATCGACAACTTCACGCGGGAGGTGCTGGCCGGTGCGCTGCGCTCGATCGTCGGCCGGCTCACCGTCGAGGAGGTCATCCGGGACCGGGCGGCGTTCGCCAGCGCGGTGGCGGAGGAGGCCGAGCACTCGATGACCAACCAGGGCCTGGTGCTGGACACGTTCCAACTCCAGGACATCCTGGCCGAGGGCTCGTACCTGCAGGACCTGGGTCGGCCCGAGGCCGCCCGGGTGCTCAAGGACGCGGCGATCGCCGAGGCGCGGGCCCGGCAGCAGGCCGAGCAGGAGCGGCTGCTCGCCGAGGAGGCCATCGCCGAGGCGAACCGGAACCTGTCCCTCAAGCAGGCCGGCATCCAGGCGGAGATCGACGCGGCGAAGGCGAAGTCGGCGGCGGCCGGCCCGCTCGCCCAGGCCGAGCGAGACCAGGCGATCCTCTCCGAGCAGCAGAAGGTGGCCGAGCGCAACGCCGAGCTCAAGCAGCGCCAGCTGGACACCGAGGTACGCAAGCCGGCCGACGCCGCCCGGTACAAGGTGGAGCAGGAGGCCGAGGCGGCCCGCAACGCGGCGGTGCTGCACGCGGACGCGCAGCGGCAGGCGGTCATCGCCGCCGCCCAGGCGTCCGCGGAGCAGGCCCGGCTCACCGGTGAGGGCGAGCGGGCCCGGCGGGCCGCGCTCGCCGAGGCGAACGCGATCGAGGGCGCCAAGGAGGGTGAGGCCGAGCAGCGCCGGCGCTCCGCGATCGCCGAGGCGGTGGAGCGGGAGGGTCAGGCCGAGGCGGCGGCCATCCTGGCGAAGGGACAGGCCGAGGCGGACGCGATGGCGCGCAAGGCGGAGGCGTTCGCCGCGTACGGGGAGGCGGCGGTGCTGGACCTGCTGGTCAAGGTGCTGCCGCAGGTTGTCGAGGCGGCCAGCGCACCGATCGGGGCGATCGACAAGATGACCGTCATCTCCACCGACGGCGCGTCGTCGCTGACGAAGTCGGTGGCCGGCAACGTGGCACAGGGGCTCCAGCTGGGCAGTGACCTGACCGGGATCGACCTGGCCGGTCTGCTCGCCCGGCTCGGCTCGGCTTCCAGCGCGGTCGGCAACGGCACCTCGGCCGGCAAGGGCACCACTTCGGTGGACGGGACGGCCGTCGAGACCCGCTGACGCCGTACGCCGACAGGCGCCGCTCCCGGGTTCGGGAGCGGCGCCTGTCGTGGCGGGTCAGCTCCGGTCAGTCGATCAGGCCCTCGGCGCGGGCCCAGCGCAGCAGCTCCGCCTCGGCGGCGTCGCGGTCCAGCGGGCCGTGCTCGAGGCGCTGCTCCTTGAGGTGCTTCCACGCCCGTCCCACGACCGGCCCCGGCGGTACGCCCAGCAGCTCCATGATCGCGTTGCCGTCCAGGTCGGGGCGGACCCGGGCCAGGTCCTCCTCGGCCGCGATCCGGGCGATCCGGTCCTCCAACGCGTCGTAGTCCGCGCCGAGCTGGGCGGCCTTACGCCGGTTGCGGGTGGTGCAGTCCGAGCGGGTCAGCTTGTGCAGCCGGGACAGCAGGTCACCGGCGTCGGCGACGTAGCGGCGTACCGCCGAGTCGGTCCACTCGCCCTGGCCGTACCCGTAGAAGCGCAGGTGCAGCGCAACCAGCGCGGTCACCTTCGCGGTGATGTCCTTCGGGTAGCGCATCACCTTCATCCGGGCCTTGGTCAGCCGGGCGCCGACCACCTCGTGGTGGTGGAAGCTGACCCGACCGTCGGGGCCGACCGCCTTGGTCGCCGGCTTGCCCACGTCGTGCATGAGGGCCGCCATCCGCAGGATGAAGTCGCAGCCCTCCTCCTCGAAGGAGACCGCGTTCTCGACGACCGTCAGCGTGTGCTCGTAGACGTCCTTGTGCTGGGCGTGCTCGTCGATCTCCAGCTTCAGCCCGGTCAGCTCCGGCAGGAACCGCTCGGCCAGACCGGTGTCGACCAGCAGCCGCAGCCCGGTGATCGGGTCGGCGCCGCAGAGCAGCTTGGTGAACTCGTCGCGGATCCGCTCGGCGGTGATCCGGTCCAGGTCGGCGGCCATCCGGCCCATCGCCGCGTGCACGTCCGGGTGCACGGCGAAGCGCAGCTGAGCGGCGAACCTGGCGGCCCGCAGCATCCGCAGCGGGTCGTCGCCGAACGACTCGCGGGGGTCGGCGGGGGTACGGATCACCTTGGCCGAGAGATCGTCCAGCCCGCCGTGCGGGTCGGTGAACTGGTGCTCCGGCAGGCTGACCGCCATCGCGTTGATGGTGAAGTCGCGCCGCCTCAGATCCTCGGTGAGGTTGGTGCCGTAGACCACCACGGGGTTACGGGTGACCTGGTCGTACGACTCGGCGCGGAAGGTGGTGATCTCCAGCCGGAGGCCGTCGCGCTGGGCGCCGATGGTGCCGAACTCCCGACCGGTCTCCCAGATCGACTCGGCCCAGCCCTTGATGATCCGCAGCGTCTCGTCGGGGTGCGCGTCGGTGCAGAAGTCCAGGTCGTCCCCGAGCCGGCCGAGCAGCGCGTCCCGCACCGAACCGCCCACCAGGTGCAGTTCGTGACCGGCACGGACGAACCGTCGGCCCAACTCGTCGGCGACCGGGGAGACCCGGAGCAGTTCGGCGACGGCGTTGCGCTGGGCGCCGGTGAGTTCGCGGCGGTCGGCGGCGTGTGGAGCGGAGGCTTCGGACATGGGATCGCCAGACTATCGGGCCCGGTCGGCATCCCCTCCGCCGGGCGCGGGTAACAGGCACCGGTTGACTAAGGTCTGTGACGTGCGGGTCGGTGCCCGCCTCGACGTACCCACTGGGAGGCTGGAGATGAGCGGCGGGCTCTACCGCAGCGCGAACGCCGCGCACGACGGCGGGCCCGGCGCACGCCCGGGGGACGGCGCCACCTTCATCTCCGCCGAGCCGCTGAACCAGCCGGCCATGGAGTCGACCGCGCCACCGCAGGAGCAGGTGGCCGAGGCGAGCGCGGCGACCAACAGCGCGGTCATGGCGATCGGCAGCCTGGTCAGCCGGGGCACGGGCTTCCTGCGGACCCTGGTGCTGACCGCCGCGCTCGGTGGCGCGCTGGTGGGTGACGCGTACACCACCGCGCAGATCCTGCCCGGAATGGTCTACGAGTTCCTGCTCGGCGGAATCCTCACCAGCGTGCTAATCCCGGTGCTGGTCCGGCGTCGCCGGTCCGACACCGACGGTGGCCAGGCGTACGCCCAGCGGTTGCTGACCCTCGCGGTGCTGACCCTGGCCGCGGCGGCGCTGTTGGCCGTCGTCTGCGCCCCGGTGCTGACCTCGCTGGCGGCCAGTGACAAGGCGGGCGAGGACTACCAGGACCTGGTGACCGCACTGTCCCGCCTGATGCTGCCGATGATCTTCTTCAGCGGCCTCAGCGCCCTGATCAGCGCGGTGCTCAACACCCGAGGGCACTTCGCCGCCCCGATGTGGGCACCGATCCTGAACAACGTCGTGGTGATCGCCACCGCCGGGCTCTACATCGCGATCTTCGGCGCCGAGATCATCCGGCCGGAGGCGATGACCCCCGGGCGGGTCCTGCTGATCGGTGGCGGCACCCTGCTCGGCGTGGCGATCCAGGCCATCGGCCTGCTGCCGGCGCTGCGCAAGGTCGGCTTCCGCTGGCGGTTCCGGTTCGACTTCCGTTCCCTCGGGCTGCGCGAGCTGGGCCGGCTCGGCGGCTGGATGTTCTGCTACGTCGCGGTCAGCCAGGTCGGCCTGATCGTGCTGTTCAACCTGCTCAGCCGGGCCGGCAAGGAGAACGCCGCCGGCCCGCTGATCTACAACAACGTGTTCCTGCTGCTGATGATGGCGCACGGCATCATCGCCGTCTCGATCATCACCGCGCTGATGCCCCGGATGAGCGCGGCCGCCGCCGACGGGCGGTACGCCGACGTCGCCGCGGACCTGTCCCGCGGCACCCGCACCGTCTCGGCGGTGCTCGCACCCATCGCGGTCTGCTACGCGGTGTTGGCCACCCCGCTGGCCGTGGCCCTGTTCCGCTACGGGGCGTTCAGCGACGAGAACGCGGCGGACACGTCCCTGGTGCTGCTGCTGGCCGCGCTGGCGCTCGTGCCGTTCGCGATCAGTCAGCTCTTCACCTTCGCCTTCTACGCTCTGCCCGACACCCGGACCCCGGCGCTGATCAACATTCCGGTGGTGGCGTTGCGGATCGGTGTGCAGGTGGTGCTCTTCGTCGCCTTCGCCGCTCACTTCGCCGCGGCCGGCATGATGATCGGCAACGCGGTCTCCTATGTGGCTGCGGCGTTCGCCTCGGCGTGGCTGCTGCGCCCCAGGATCGGCCGGATCGGGATGGGCGCGATCCTGCGTACCCTCGGCCGGGTGGCGCTCGCCGCGTTGGGTTCCGCTCTGGTCGGCCTGCTGGTGGTGAATCTGCTGCCTGGCGGCGACACGCCGAGCTGGGCCCAGGCCGTTATCCAGCTCGTGATCGGCGGCGTGGTGATCGGCGGTACCTACCTGGGGCTGGCCACGCTGCTGCGGATCGGGGAGATCACCGAGGTGGTCGGCATGGTCCGCCGCCGGATCGGTCGCTGAGCGCGAACGTCCACCTACGAAAAGTCGTACCTGCACGGATCGTGACCGCGGATCACCAGGCTGGGGATGCACCTGTGGATAACTCCGCGATTCGCCGGTCAGCCACCGAATCACCTGTGGATAACTGGCCGTACGGCTGAGCGTGTCGATCCGATCGGCGGGAACACGCCCGCTGACGGGAGCACCAACCTGGGTCGGCCCCGGCGTCGGTCACTTGCGGTGAAGCCGTAGATTGGCTAGTACATGTGCCAGCAACGTGGCTGACAACGGTCGTAACCGGACGACTTCTCCGACTCCCGGCACCCCGCCGGGTACGGCGGGAAGTTGACATGTCGGAGAGACGGGCAACCCGGGTAAGGTCGCTCTCGACGGGTACGGCAGGCGCCGACGCTGCGCGTCGACACCGGTCGGCCGGTTCCTTCGACGGCAGAGCGGGAAGCCACATGCCCAGCAGTGCGGGTCCATCGATCGACACGATCACCGAGGGAGGACGGGTGACCCAGGTCGGCGAGGGTCAGGAGGCGGACGAGAGCGCTCCGCCGCTCATGACCTTCGGTGCTCCCACGGCCGGTGAAGTCCTCGCCGAGCGGTACGAGCTGGTCGAGCACATCAACAACGACAGCGCGGGTCGGCTGGTCTGGCGTGGGATCGACGTCATCCTGCGCCGTCCCGTCGCGGTGGTGCTGCGCTACCCGGGTGGCGACTCCGCCACCGAGATGCTTCAGGCCGCCGTCGCGGCCAGCCGGGTCATCCACCCCAACCTGGTCGGCGTCTACGACGCGATCGACGAGGCCGAGCGGGCGTACGTGGTGCGCGAGTGGGTGGACGGGCAGTCGCTGCGCGACCTGGCGACCGGGGGCCCGCTGGACCCGGCCCGGGCCACCGCGATCGGCAACGCTGTCGCCAGCGCGCTCGCCGCGGTGCACGCCACCGGGATGGTGCACGGCAACGTGCACCCCGGCACCGTGATGATCAGCGACGAGGGCCGGGTGGTCCTTGCCGACGCGCGCACCGACGGCGCCGACAGCCAGGAGAACGACATCCGGGCGGTCGGCGGGATCCTCTACTTCGCCCTGACCGGCTACTGGCCGCACGCCGAGGCTCCGCTGCACGGCGCCACCGCCGGGCACGGCCGTGCCGCGATCCCGGACGCGGTCCGGGACGCCAGCGGCGGCATCGCGGCCCCCCGCCAGGTTCGGGCCGGAGTGCCCGCGTACCTGGACGACCTGACCATGGATCTGCTCGACGCGGAGATCGCCCCGCCCTCGTCGGACGTGCTCGCCGCCGAGTTGGCCCGGCTGGACGTGCCGGCCGAGGAGGAGCACTACCTCGACAACAGCGGGCCGTTGCGGTTCGCCGCCGACACCGAGGAGGAGCCGTCGCCGCTGGCCGCGGCCGGCGGTCGCAAGGTCGCCGTGGGCATCGCCGGTCTGCTGGCGGTCGCCCTGGTCGGTCTGCTGATCGGGATCAGCGCGCTGGGCGGCGATGACGAGGACCCGAAGGGAAGCGCGGGGGCCGCTCCCACCGCCAGCGCCCCGGCCGGCGAGGTCACCCCGGCCGCCGCCACGGTGCGGAAGCTGACCGTGACGGGCGTCCGGATCATCGACCCGGACAGCACGAAGCGCAATGAGCTCGGCGGTGCCGACAAGATCATTGACGGGGACGAGGACAAGGGCTGGGAGACGGACACCTACGACCGCCGCCCCAACTTCGGCAACCTCAAGAAGGGCATGGGTGTCTGGCTCGATCTGGGCGAGCCGCACAGCGTCAAGTCGGTGCAGGCGGTGCTCTCCGCGACCGGCGCGTCCGCCCAGCTCCTCGCCGGCACCGGCAACCCGCCGTCGACCTCCAACGGTGACAAGCAGGTGGTGGCGAACTACAAGACCGCCATCGGGCAGCCGTTCGAGGACCACGACGGCACCACCATGACGTTCAACGGCTTCGACGCGGACACGAAATACCAGTACCTGCTGTTCTGGATCACCGAACTGCCTCAGGCCGAGGGTGGCTTCAAGCTGGGGGTGCAGGAGATCACGGTCCAGGGGTCGTGAGCTTGGCACCTCCACCAGGGCACCGCATCCGCTGGACGTGGTGATGGACGGGCGCGACGCCGCAACGGACCTGGAGCTGCTGCGCGCCCACGTCAGCGGAGACCGGGACGCCTTCGCCGAACTGTTCCACCGGCACCGGGACCGGCTCTGGGCGGTGGCCCTGCGGACGCTCGGCGACCGGGAAGAGGCCGCCGACGCCCTCCAGGACGCGCTGTTGTCCGCGCACCGGGCGGCCGGCCGGTTCCGCGGTGACTCCGCCGTCACCACCTGGCTGCACCGCATCGTGGTGAACGCCTGCCTGGACCGGATCCGACGCCGTCAGGCGCATCCCACCGTTCCGCTGCCCGACGGCAACCGCGCCGGGGACGGGTCGGGCACGCCAGGAGTTGAGCCGGCCGCACCGGCGCAGGACCACGACACCGCGCTGGTGGTCCGCGAGGCGCTCGCGGCGCTACCCGTCGAGCAACGCGCCGCCCTGGTGCTGGTGGACCTGCAGGGCTACCCGGTGGCCGAGGTGGCACGCATCCTCGGCGTCGCCGAGGGGACGGTGAAGAGCCGGTGCGCCCGGGGTCGGGCCCGGCTGGCGGTGCTGCTCGGGCACCTCCGCCCGGCAGCCGCCCCAGCGACGTCCGCGGCCCGCCCGGAGCCATCCGGGCCGGTCGCGGGCGTGCCCGGCGTCACGCCGGGGAACCCACGCCCGGCGGAGGGCGTCGGATCAGGGTCGGGTCGGTACCGGCGGGACGCCAATCAGGAGGACACGTGACGACCGAGGGGTACAGGGAGGTCGACGACGACCTGCTCGCTGACTACCTCGGCGGGGCGTTGGACGGCACGCCGCAGCAGGCGGAGGTCGCTCGCCTGGTCGACACGGACCCGGCCTGGGCCGAGGCGTACGTGCTGCTGGCCCCCGCGGTGGCCGAGGTCCGCGCCGACCTGGCCCGGTGGGCCGAGCCCTCCCCGGAGCTGCCGCCGGCGGTCGCCGACCGTCTCGCCGCCGCGTTGGCTGCGGCGGATCCGGTATCGAACGGCACCCCGGCCGACGCGGGCACCGGCGATGGGGAGCCGGAGGCCGGCGTCGCCACACCGGTGGTCGTGCCGGCACAGGGCGGAAGCGGTCCCGGTCGCCGGGCCGTCAGCCCGTCCCCGGCCGAGCCGGGGCGCGGGACACGAACCGGTCCGGGTCGCCGCCGGCGCAGGTGGGCCCGACGTGCCGCTCCGGTGGCCGTCGCGGTGGTCGCCGTCGTCGCGGGCGGGCTGGGCCTCAACCAGTTCTCCATGGACGCCTCGGACACCGCCGGCACCAGCGCCCTGAACCAGCCCGCCAGCGCGCCCGACAGCGCGGTCCGCACCACCGGACCGTCCCTACGCAGCGGCACGGATTACAACCCGCAGAGCCTCGGCGACAGGACGGGCGGTCCTTCCCCCCTGCGGCAGGCCAGCACCTCCGCCGACGGGCAGCCCGAGGTGTCCGCCGAGGAGGGCCGGCGACCGGCGTCGGGCGGGCGGGACCAGTTGGCCCGGCTGACCGACGAGGCCGCGCTGAAAACCTGCCTGGCCGACGTGGCGGCCGAGCACGGATCCGCCCCGCTGGTCGTGGAAGTGATCGACTACGCCGAGTTCCGGGGCGAGCAGGCCCTCATCATCCGGTTCACCGACGCTGCCGGCGCCCGCTGGGCCTGGGTGAGCGGCCCGGAGTGCGGCGTCCCCGGGTCCGGCTCGGACAGCCGGTATTCGGCGCGGGTAGGGTGAATCTGCGGTCACCGGCGAGCTGAGCGTCCGCGTGACCTGACCCACCGGAGGTCCGGCTCGGGAATCCCCGGTTCGTACGATGACGTTCTGGAAGTCACCTGCCGGCACCCTCCAGGCGTCGGCACTCGGATCAGCATCGGTGCGTGCGCCGACGCCGACACACACAACTCGGGAGACGGCAGTGGACGAGGTCCGCAACCTGATCATCATCGGCTCCGGGCCGGCCGGTTACACGGCGGCGGTCTACGCCGCACGCGCCAACCTGAAGCCGCTGATCATTGAGGGCGTGCAGTCGGGCGGCGCACTGATGACCACTACCGAGGTGGAAAACTTCCCCGGCTTCGCCGACGGCATCCTCGGCCCCGAGCTGATGGACAACATGCGCAAGCAGGCCGAGCGGTTCGGCGCCGAGTTCCTCACCGACGACGTGACCCGGGTCGAGCTGGTCGACACCGGCGATGCGGGCGCCGACGCGGTGAGCACCGCCTGGGTCGGCGAGACCGCCTACCGGGCCCGCTCCATCATCCTCTCCACCGGTTCGGCCTGGCGCCCGCTGGGCGTGCCCGGCGAGCAGGAGTACCTCGGCCACGGCGTCTCCTCGTGCGCCACCTGTGACGGGTTCTTCTTCCGCAACCAGCACATCGTGGTCGTCGGCGGCGGCGACTCGGCGATGGAGGAGGCCAGCTTCCTCACCCGCTTCGCCGACTCGGTCACCATCATCCACCGGCGCGACTCGTTCCGGGCCAGCAAGATCATGGCTGACCGGGCGATGAACAACGAGAAGATCAAGGTCGAGTGGAACAGCACCGTCGAGGAGATCCTGGGCGCCGACGGCAAGGTCACCGGCGTACGGGTCCGCAACGTGCACAGCGGCGAGACCAAGGTGCTCGACGTGACCGGCGTTTTCGTGGCCATCGGTCACGACCCCCGCAGTGAACTCTTCCGCGACCAGGTCGAGTTGGACGACGAGGGCTACGTGAAGGTCCAGGCCCCCAGCACCCGGACCAACGTGCCCGGCGTCTTCGCCGCCGGCGACGTGGTCGACCACACCTACCGTCAGGCGATCACCGCGGCCGGCACCGGCTGTGCCGCCGCGCTCGACGCCGAACGGTTCATCGCGACGCTCAGCTGAAAATCGAACACATCCCGGAGGAGGGGCATAGTGGGAACAACCAAGGCGGTCACCGACAAGAGCTTCGTCGCTGACGTGCTGCAGGCCGACAAGCCGGTGCTGGTGGACTTCTGGGCCGAGTGGTGCGGCCCCTGCCGCAAGGTGTCGCCGCTGCTCGAGGAGATCGCCCGCGAGATGGGTGACCAGGTCACCATCGTCAAGCTCAACATCGACGAGAACCCGGAGACCGCCCGCGCCTACCGGGTGATGTCGGTGCCCACGCTCACCGTCTTCAAGAACGGCCAGCCGGTGCAGTCGATCGCCGGCGCCAAGCCGAAGGGCGAGCTGGTCCGGCTCATCGAATCGGCGCTCTGACCAGCAGGAACGTCACTGAACCCCGTACCCGGTCACCGGGTGCGGGGTTCGGTGTCTTCCGGGCCCGCGCCACTGCCGTTTTTTCCGCCCGAGCCACCTCGCAGCGCCGGAACGCATAGCCTCAAGCCGGGGCCGCCCGGCCAGCCAGCGTCGTGCAGAGGGGGTCGTGCGTGCGTCCGATTCGACCCGGTGACCGGGGACCCGCGGTCACGGAGATCCGTACCATCCTCACCGGCCTCGAGCTGCTCGCCTCCGCCGCGGGCCCGCACCCGGACGAGTTCGACCTCGACACCGAGCGAGCGGTCCGCGCGTTCCAGCAGTCCCGCGGGCTCAGCGTGGACGGCCGGGTCGGGAGGGAGACCTGGGGGGCCCTGGACGCCGCCCGGTGGCGGCTCGGCGCCCGCACCCTCTACCACGCGGTGCCCGATCCGCTCACCGGCGAGGACGTCCGGTCGCTCCAGGAGCGACTCCTGGAGATGGGGTACGACGTGGGCCGCGCGGACGCCATCTACGGCATCCGGACCTCCCGGGCGGTGGCCCAGTTCCAGCGCGAGGTCGGGCTCACCCCCGACGGCTCCTGCGGACCGCAGACCATGAACGCACTGCGCCGGATCGGCCGGAAGGTGGTCGGTGGCCGCCCCCAGTGGCTACGCGAGTCCGACGCGATCCGGCAGTCCGGGCCGGCGCTGGTCGGCAAGACGGTGGTCATCGACCCCGGCCACGGTGGCACCGACCCGGGGGTGGTGGTGCCGGACGGGTCGCTGCGCTGGACGGAGGCGGACCTGATGCACGACCTCGCCAGCCGGCTGGAGGGGCGGCTCGCCGCGTCCGGGGTACGGGTGCAGCTCACCCGGGGCCCGGCGCCCGACAGCTGCCTGCCGGACACCGACCGCGCCCTGCTGGCCAACTCACTCGGCGCCGACGTGTTCATCTCGCTGCACCTGGACGGGCACGCCAACCCGGACGCGGAGGGCGTGGCGACCTACCACTACGGCACCAACAACGGGGTGACGTCGGCGACGGGTGAGCGGCTGGCCGGTCTGGTGCAGCGGGAGATCGTCGCGCGCACCGGGCTGCGGGACTGCCGCACCCACGCCAAGGCGTGGGACCTGCTGCGGCTGACCCGGATGCCGGCGGTCCGGGTGGAGGTCGGCTACCTCACCTCGCCAGCGGACCGCGCCCGGATCGTCGACCCCGCGTTCCGGGACCGGGTGGTGGAGGCGATCGTGGCCGCGGTGCAGCGGATGTACTTCCCGATCGAGCGGGACGTGCCGACCGGATCGATCGACGTCAGCGAGCTCCGGGCGGTGGTGACCGCCGGAACGGTGATCGACTGAGCCGGCTCGTCGACCGCCCGGGCGCTCGGCGACGTCCGCTCAGCCGCGGGTGGCCGGGGCGGGGCGGACCGGGCGGAGCAGGGTCTCCGGGCTCATCGAGCCGAGCAGCTTCTCCAGCGCGTACTCGACGTCGGACTTCCAGCTCAGCGCGGTGCGCAGCTCCAGCCGCAGGCGGGGAAACCGCGGATGCGGACGGACCGTCTTGAACCCGACGGAGAGGAAGAAATCGGCCGGTGCGACGCAGCCACCCGCCGGGTCGTCGGCGTCGCCGAACTTGGCATCGCCGAACGCCTCGATCGCCTTGATCCCCCGCTTGGTCAGGTCCCGGGCGACACCCTGCACCAGCATCCGGCCCAACCCGCCACCGGCGAACGCGGCCACCACGTTGGCGGTCATCAACAGCGCCGCGTCGGCGGAGACCGGCGACGTGGGAAAAGCCATCGAGCGGGGGACGTAGGCGGGCGGGGCGTACATCACGAAGCCCGCCGGCATGCCGTCGACGTACGCGAGCTTGCCGCACGAGCCCCACTCCAGCAGCGTCTGGGAGACCCACGCCTCCTTCTCCAGGCCCGGATCGCCGGCGGCGCAGGCCCGGTCGGCGGAGACCGGATCCAACTCCCAGTAGACGCACTGTCGGCACGGGCGAGGAAGGTCTTCCAACGTGTCGAGGGTCAGGCTGACCAGACGTCGCGACATATGGCGCATCCCCACAATAGGCTCGGTGGTGAGACCGGCACGGAACGACAGCGCCGCCTTCCTGCCCCCGACGAGCGATCGTACGCCGCCGATCGACGGTACGGGAGGGGACGCGCAGATGCTCACCGCGCCGGGGGACACCGGGGACCGGTCCGGGATGTGGACGGTACGCCGCAGCAGGCCGGCGCCCCGGCCCTGGCGGACTAGGATCGACAATCGGTGTCCCCGCCGCCATGGTCGCCAGCGTCCGGGGTACCCGGGGGGAGCCACCCGAGCAGCGATCGAGGTGAGGTCATGACCGGCACGACGCTCGACGACTACACCGACCGGTACGCCCGGCGGGTACGCGGGATGACCGCCTCCGAGATCCGAGCACTCTTCGCGGTGGCCAGCCGGCCGGAGGTCGTCTCGCTCGCCGGTGGGGCGCCGTACATCGCCGCCCTGCCGCTCGACGCGGTCGGCGAGATGCTCGGCCGGCTCGGCTCCGAGCACGGTGTGACCACCCTCCAGTACGGCATCGGCCAGGGCACCCTCGAGCTGCGCGAACGGATCTGCGAGGTGATGGCGCTCTCCGGGATCGACGCCGGCTGCGGCGCCTCCCCGGAGGACGTGGTGGTCACCGTGGGCGGGCAGCAGGCGCTGGACCTGGTGGCCCGGCTCTTCCTCGACCCGGGTGACGTGGTGCTCGCCGAGGGCCCGACGTACGTCGGCGCGCTCGGGGTGTTCCAGGCCGCGCAGGCGCAGGTGGCGCACGTGCCGATGGACGCCGACGGGCTGATCCCGGAGGCGTTGGAGACCGCCATCGACGACCTGGCCAGGGCGGGCCGGCGGGTGAAGTTCCTCTACACCATCCCCACCTACCAGAACCCGACCGGCGTGACGCTCAGCGAGGAGCGCCGGGAGCGCGTCCTCGACATCTGTGAGCGCGCTGGCCTGCTCGTGGTCGAGGACGACCCGTACGGCCAACTGGGGTTCGAGGGCGAGGCGCCGGCACCGTTGCGGGCCCGTCGTCGGGACGGGGTGTTCTACCTCAGCACCTTCTCCAAGACCTTCGCGCCCGGGCTGCGGGTCGGCTGGATCCTGGCGCCGCACGCGGTCCGCGACAAGCTGGTCATCGCCAGCGAGGCGCAAATCCTCTGCCCCAGCGGCTACGCCCAGGCCGCGGTCGCCACCTACCTGGGCACCATGCCCTGGCGGCAGCAACTCAAGGTCTACCGCGAGGTCTACCGGGAGCGCCGGGACGCCATGCTCGACGCGCTGGCCGACCTGATGCCCGAGGGCACCAGCTGGACCACCCCGGCCGGCGGCCTCTTCGTCTGGGCCACCCTGCCCGACGGGCTCGACTCGAAGGCCATGATGCCGCGCGCGGTCGCCGCCCGGGTCGCCTACGTGCCCGGCACCGGCTTCTACGCCGACGGCACGGGCACCGGCACCATGCGGCTGAACTTCAGCTTCCCGCCGCCCGAGCGGATCCGCGAGGGCGTCCGCCGGCTGGCCGGAGTGATGGAGCAGGAGATCTCGATGCGCCGGGTCTTCGGCGCCGTGGGTGGCGCAACCGGACGACGCGGCCAGGCCGGCTCCGACGTGCCGGGACCCGACTTGGCATGATGCCGGCA
Source organism: Micromonospora sp. NPDC005161 (assembly GCF_053599855.1). NCBI lineage: Bacteria > Bacillati > Actinomycetota > Actinomycetes > Micromonosporales > Micromonosporaceae > Micromonospora > Micromonospora sp. NPDC005161. Next base: position 195,415 of record NZ_JBSFYQ010000002.1, on the reverse strand, counting down.
TGGGTACGACCGCTGCCGAGCGCCTCCACGTGACCAAATCCGCCGTCGCGGCCGACCTGCGCGTGCTGGTACTCGCCGGTGGGCTCTCCTACGAGCGGGACGTCTCGCTGCGCTCCGGCCGCCGGGTGCTCGACGCGCTGCGCGCTGTCGGCGTGGAGGCCGAGCTGCGGGACGCCGACGTGGCCCTGCTGCCGGCGCTCGCCGTCGACCCGCCGGACGCCGTGGTGATCGCACTGCACGGCGCCACCGGCGAGGACGGCTCGCTGCGCGGAGTGCTGGACCTGTGCGGCGTCCCGTACGTCGGCTGCGACGCCCGCGCCTCCCGGCTCGCCTGGGACAAGCCCTCGGCCAAAGCGGTGCTCCGCGAGGCCGGCATCCCGACTCCGGACTGGGTGGCCCTGCCGCACGACCGCTTCTCCGAGCTGGGTGCGGTTGCCGTGCTCGACCGGATCGCCGACCGGCTGGGCCTGCCCCTGATGGTCAAGCCGGCGCAGGGCGGGTCGGGGCTGGGCGCCGCCGTGGTCCGCGACGCCGCGTCGCTGCCGGCCGCGATGGTCGGCTGCTTCGCGTACGACTCCACGGCGCTGGTGGAGCGGTACGTGCCGGGCATGGACGTGGCGGTCTCCGTGGTCGACCTCGGCGACGGACCGCAGGCGCTCCCGCCGGTGGAGATCGTGCCGCGTAACGGGGTCTACGACTACGCCGCCCGTTACACCGCCGGGCGTACCACCTGGCACGCCCCCGCCCGGCTGGAGCCGGAGGCAGCCGCCCGGGTCGCCGACGTGGCCCTCGCCGCGCACACCGCGCTCGGCCTGCGTGACCTCTCCCGGGTCGACGTGATCGTCGACGCCGACGGTCAGCCGCACGTGCTGGAGGTCAACGTCTCGCCCGGCATGACGGAGACGTCGCTACTCCCGCTCGCCGTGCAGGCTGCCGGCCTGGACTTCGGTCGGCTCCTCGGCTCCCTGGTCAGCCGCGCCGCCGCGCGCCCCACCACGTCCTGAGCTCTCCGCTGCCGCGCCCAACTCCGCGCCCGGCTCCCGCGCGGTCCCTCCCGACCGATCGATCATGAGGTTGGCGGGTGCGCACGCCGCTGCGGTCGCCGTCAACCTCATGATCCAGTCGGGTGTCAGCGTGCGGTGGGGGCGTCCTCGGAGGTGCTGGGGTTGCTGGTGGGTTGGGTGCCGGCCGTGGCGGTGCGGCCGGCGGGGCCAGCCACGTCCGCCGGACCGGGTGCTGATGCGCCAGCTGGTTCGGTTGCCGGGTCGGTGGTCGCGGCGTTGGTTCCGGTTGCCGGATCGGCGGTAGTGGCCCTGGGCGCGGTTCCGGTGTCCGGGTCGGTGTCGCCGTCCGTCTTGGTGTCGCCGTCCGCGTCGGTGCTGTCGTCCGCGTCGGGCGCTGGCTCGGGGATCTCCTCCGCCGCTTCGATGACCGAGACCGCCGCCGCCGCGGCCGCAGCGGCATCCGCAGCGGCGGACTGCGCCAGCAGGCTGGACGGTGCCTGCCACTGGATGCGGGGCGGCTCGGCCAGCGGCCGGCCACCGAACTCGGCGAGCCAGGCGGCGACGAGCGCCAGGTTCTCCCGCCACTGCGCCTCGGAGATCGGCGGCAGGATCGAGTCCCACAGCGACAGGAAGGTGCCCCGCAGCTGAAGCCGCCCGTACGGCCGGGCGAGGAACCACATGTGCAGATGGGCGGAGCCATCACCCCACCTGTTGACGTGCACCCGTGCCACGCCGTCCAAGGATCGGATGGCCCGCTCCAGACGGACGGTCATCACGCCCAGTTCGGCGGCAAGCAGGTTCGGCAGGTCACCCAGGTCGAGATGGGTCCGCGATTCCAGGATGAGCACCATGGGCAGGCCGGTGGGCCGGTCCATGGCGCGTACCCGCCACCGCTCTCCCACCCAGATGTAGGCGTCGTCAGGAGCGTTGCAGGCGGTGCATTCCCGGAGGCCCTCGCCCTTGCGTGGCGGTTCGACCGGGACCGGATCGTCGAGCTGCTTCACACGGAGCTCGCCCTCGAAGGGGAACGAGGGCCACTGGGTGAAGTCCGGGACTGAGGGAGGGGTGTCGTGCACGACGCTGACCCTAACCGAGTCTGGCACCGCTGTCCCTACCAGTTTGATCCCTTCGGGGTCCACCCGATCAGCGCTCAGCGTCGATCGATGTGTGGACCACCGAAGCACCGGTGAAGGGATATCCACAGGCTGCCGAGATCCTGAACGCGGGCCGTCATCCACAGGCTGGCACCCGGTTCCACGCGGTGTTTCACGTGAAACAGGGGGTGCCTGTGGACAACCGGTGTGGATAACTTTTTGGTCAGTCGTTCGTTGCCCGCGAGCCCGCTCGCACCCGTCGGCGATGACGGTGCCGACGTCGAGCGTCAGGACGGTGCCCGGACTCGACGGGACCACCCTTTGCTCGGCCGGCCACGAGGCCGCGGCGGCGGATTGGGCGGGCCCTCGGCGGCCGGGTTCCGGCGCGAGTCGCATAAGCCTGGGCCCCTCAGACGCCGATGTGTGATCGTCGGTCAACGCCGGACGTTTGGCGTTTGGCGCCAGGGCACATCGTGCCGAGGTGGCTCCACGCGATGCCCGCGGCCCGCCGCCCGTAGCTCTCTGCCCGCCGGCCGTGCCTCGGCGCTCATCGGCCCCGCCCCGCTCCCGCCCACGGTCAAGGCAGCAGTTTCAGGGATGTTGTCGCCTCGCGAGCGCTGGAGGCAGCTACATCCCTGAAGTTGCTCGGATCCTGGCCTGACGCATTCGGCGATGGGGGCGAGCGGGGGCGGGGGACGGCGCGCGGCAAGGGCAAGGGGGTCTCGCAGGCGCCTGGGCGTGGGGATGAACCGAACCGGCTCGGATCGAGAGTCCAAGCCCCGGACACCGAGGCGGGGATCGCGGGCGCACGACGCTAGACGGAGCGAGGCGCGGGGCATGGGGCACGGGGACCCGACACAAGGCATGCGGCACGAGACATACGGCGGCGGCCTGCTCACCCCACGGGAACGGGTGCACCCGCATGCCCCGGCCGACGACGCAAACGGCGCGACGCCCAGTGCAAGGCGCGTGGGCGTGAGGCGCGGTCGGCGCAGGGCCTGGGCGCTCGGACCCGGGCGCAACGCGAGCGCGGGGCACAGCTCGGGCGCCGAGCCGGCTCGGACCCCAGCATGCACGGCAAGAGGATCGGGACCACGCGTCTGCCGTGCGGGGCGGGCTTGCGGACCCACCGGTCCGACGTGCGGGGTGCGGAGAGCGGCACGGGGGCGAGCTCGGCCCCGAGGCAGATCGCCACACGCCGCCGCCCCAACCGCCGGTTCCGCGCAGCGGACCCACCGGCGCAGGCGAGCACAGACCACCTGCTGGGCCGTGCGGCACGACGGGTCCTCCCACCGGAGGCGACGAAATCAGGTTCGCAGCCGGCCCGAGGAGATCTCGATCAGCACGGACCACGACCAGGGCCAGAGAGCGGGCCACCCGACCAAGACCACCACGGGCTGCATGCGTGGCCGCAGCGGCCTGCTGAGCGGGCGCACGAGGCCTTTCCGTCGCCACCCCGGCGGTCGAGCCGTCGATCACCCTCGTGGCCGCTCTGTTTCACGTGAAACGACGGCACGGCGAGAGACCCCATGGACCCGACGGGTGGCGGCGCACCGGGACGCGCCAGACCGCACCCGTTTCAGGTGAAACCAACGCGGCCGGATGCAGAACGGCCGCGCATCCCGAGGGGAAGCGCGGCCGCAGGCGGGCGGGGGCGATCAGTCCCCGGAATCCGCCTGTTGCACTCCGATGATGCCTACGATCCGCTCCAGGTCGTCCACCGTCGCGAACTCGATAGTGATCTTGCCCTTGCTCCTGCCGATGTCGACCTTCACCCGGGTGTCGAACCGATCCGACAGCCGATCGGCGAGGTCGGTCAGGCCGGGCGCGTGCGGCTTCGGTCGCCGCTTCGCGGCCTGGCCCTTCGCCGGGCCGTCGTTCAGCGTCAGGGCCACGATCTCCTCGGTCGCTCGGACCGACAGCCCCTCGGCCACGATCCGCAGCGCCAACTGCTCCTGCGCCTCCGATTCGTCGAGGCTCAGCAGGGCACGGGCGTGACCGGCCGACAGGATCCCCGCAGCCACTCGGCGCTGCACCTGGGCCGGCAGGTTCAGCAGTCGGATGGTGTTGGAGATCTGCGGCCGGCTTCGACCGATCCGGCGGGCCAACTCCTCGTGGGTGGCCCCGAACTCCTCCAGCAGCTGCTGGTACGCGGCGGCCTCCTCCAGCGGGTTCAGGTTGGCCCGGTGGATGTTCTCCAGTAGCGCGTCCCGGAGCATGGCGTCGTCGCGGGTGTCCCGGACGATCGCCGGGATGCTCTCCCGGCCAACCGCCTGGGCGGCCCGCCACCGCCGCTCGCCCATCACCAGCTCGTACTTCTCGTCGTCGAGCTGCCGGACGACGATGGGCTGGAGGAAGCCGACCTCCTGGATGGAGGTCTTCAGCTCCTCCAGCGCCTCCTCGTCGAAGACCTGGCGGGGCTGCTTCGGGTTCGGCACGATCGCGTCGACCGGGATTTCGGCGAATCGGGCTCCCGGCACCGGGCTGAGCGTGGGCTCCGACTCGCGAGCAGGCGGCCCGGCTGACGCCGCCGCGACCGACTCATCCTCCACGTGCCCGTTCTCCGGCTCGGCCGTCAGGGTGCCCGCTGCACCCGGCACCGGCCCGGTCGGGATGAGCGCCCCCAGGCCCCGACCCAGACCGCCCCGAGGACGGTTCTTCATGCCACGCCTCCCAGCGAATCGTCCGCACTACGCATTCCGGCCCACCGGCTCCTTGACGCCCCGCTCGGCGATCTCCTGGGCGGCCTCGAAGTAGCTCGTGGCGCCCCGCGAACCGGGATCGTAGGTCATCACCGACTGGCCGTAGCTGGGTGCCTCGGAGACCCGGACGTTGCGGGGGATGACCGCCTGGAGCACCTTGTCGCCGAAGTGGTTCCGGACGTCCTGCTCGACCGCGTCGGCCAGGCGGGTACGGCGGTCGTACATGGTCAGCAGGATCGTCGAGACGTCGAGCTTGGGGTTCAGGTGTTGCCGCACCAGGTTGATGTTGTTGATCAGCTGGTTGAGCCCCTCCAGCGCGTAGTACTCGCACTGGATCGGGATCAGCACCTCCTGCGCGGCGACCAGGGCGTTGACCGTGAGCAGGCCGAGCGAGGGCGGGCAGTCGATGAAGACGTAGTCGAACTGCCCCGGGTAGGCGGCGATGGCCCGGTCGAGGCGAGACTCCCGCGCCACCACCGACACCAGCTCGATCTCGGCTCCGGCCAGGTCGATCGTCGCGGGTACGCACCACAGGTTGGGGATGCCCTCGACCGCCTGTGCCACCTCGGCCAACGGCACGCTGTTGATCAGGCAGTCGTACACGTCGGGAATGCCGGTGTGGTGCGGCACGTTGAGGCCGGTCGAGGCGTTGCCCTGGGGGTCGAGGTCCACCACGAGCACCCGGTTGCCGTGCAGGGCGAGCGCCACCGCAAGGTTGACCGTGGTCGTGGTCTTACCCACGCCGCCCTTCTGGTTCGCGACGCACATGACCCGGCTCCGGTCCGGCCGAGGCATGGTCACCTCGCCACTGGGATTCAGGATCTGCACGGCGCGCATCGCCTCCATAGCCAACGGTGGGTCATCCTCTTCGCGCGTCGGGGTTTCACGTGAAACGTACGTGGGGTCGGCCGACACGGCGGCCGACGATTCGGCTGAAGCGACCGCCGGCGCCGCGGCGGTGGGTTGGTGCGGAACCGCCGGCTCGAAGCGGACCGCCGCGACGGTGTTACGCCGACCCGAGGTGGGCCGTACGTCGGCGGCGTTGGCCGGTCGGGTCACCGCATCCGGTGCCCGACGGGCAGCCGCCGGTTCCGTGGTGTCGGGTCCGGTCGGCTGGCTCGCGGGCTCGTCGCGCGACACCAGCGGATCGTCGTCCGCCGGCCGGGGCGAAGGCCCGGAAGCGCCGGGCGACCAGCTCGGGTAGTCGGTTTCACGTGAAACGGGGTCGCTGGTTGACCCGGTCACGCGTGGATCGTCGTACCTGCCGTCGTCATGCACCTGTCATCCCTACCCGCTTCGGATGGTCGGTCCGCGCCCCGGTCAATTTGGCCGCACCCGCGCTCGCACCCCCGGAGCGTACGGCCCCTTGGGAGCGGTCGGAGGTCGCGACGTTCGTCGCCCGCTCCACACTATCGACGCGCGGTCAGCCTACGGCGGACAGGCGTGGCCGGTCCACGTCGGGCTCTCATCCCCTCGTTCCATCCGTACCGGTACAACGAGACAACCCACCGGCCGGACGCCCGATGGCGCGAAGCGTCAACGGCGGCGTGGCCGTCCGCCCCGGGCGCGCTTGCTGGCAGCCGGTCGGGCCGGACCGATCACCCGCTCGCGGACGATCTCCACGACGGTGGTGGGTGGATCGATCACATCGACGCCGCACAGATGCAGGGTCGGCTCTGCGCCGCCGAGACGCTTCACCACCTCGGCGTGCTCGTTGATCTCCTCGGCGGCGGACGCGCCCTTGAGCGCCAGCAGCCGCCCGCCGCGCACCGCCAGCGGCAGGCTCCACGTCGCCAGTCGGTCCAGTGGCGCGACGGCCCGGGCGGTCACCACGTCACCGCTGATGGGTTCGCGGCCGCTCGATCCGCTGGCCGCCTCGTCGGCCCGCCCCCGGAACACCCGCACCGATCTGGTCAGGCCGAGACGCTCGACGACCTCGATCAGGAACGACGTCCGTCGGGCGAGCGGCTCGATCAGGGTCACCGTCAGGTCGGGGCGCGCGATGGCCAGGACCAGACCGGGCAGACCGGCGCCGGACCCGACGTCGAGCACGGTCGCGTCAGCGGGGATCCGCTCAGCGACCGCAGCGCAGTTGAGGAGGTGCCGGTCCCAGATGCGGGGTGCCTCCCGGGGACCGATCAGACCGCGGACCACCCCGTCGGTGGCCAGCAGCTCGGCGTACGCGGCGGCCACGTCGAGCCGATCGCCGAAGAGGGTCAGGGCGGCCGGGGCCAACTCGGGCGGCAGTTCCGCGTCGGACGGCGAGGGCGGAGCGTCCTGAGCAGGATCGGTGTCGACGCCGGGGGTGTCGGGCCGGACAGCCGACGGCCCGGGCGGCGTGCCGCCCGGGCCGGACACGGCGTCAGCCGTGATGTCGTCGTGGGTCACCCGGTCAGTCCGCCGGCCGTACGACGATGCGCCGGCTCGGCTCGACGCCCTCGGACTCGCTCACCACGCCGGACATGGCGTTGACGACGTCGTGGACGCACTTGCGCTCGAACGCGGACATCGGCTCCAGTCGGACCGACTCGCCATACTCCTTGACCTTCTCCACCGCGTTCTTGGCGACCGCGGCGAGCTCCTTGCGGCGGTTCGCCCGGTAGCCGCCGACGTCCAGCAGCAGGCGGCTCGGCGTGCCGGTGGCCCGGAAGACGGCGAGGCGGGTCAGCTCCTGGAGCGCCTCCAGGGTGGCGCCGCGCTGACCGACCAGGTTCTGCAGCCGGGCACCGACCACCTCGACCACCGGCCGGCCGCCGGCGACCAGCTCGTCGATGTCGCCGTCGTAGTCGAGGATGTCGAGCAATCCTTCGACGTAGTCCGCCGCGATCTCGCTCTGCCGGAACAGTTCGCCCTCGCCCGCGGTCTTCTTCTCCCGGCCGCCGGCCGCGGCCTCGGTGTCGTCGCCGGCCTCGGTGTCGTCGGCCTCCGTCTCGTCGGCCTCGATGTCGTCGTCCACCGCGAGCGGCGCGGTCCCCTCCTCGTCCAGGGACTGCTCGGCGCGGGGGATGCTGGTCTCGGTCACGGTCTCATCTCCGTACTCGCTCGGCTGGACCGTCGGGTCCGCTGGTTTCCCGGGGCCGGCGGGAGGTCGCCGGTGCCCACGGGCACGTCTGTACGGGCAGTGTCGCCCGTGGCCGCGTCACGCGCGGTCGGTTCCGTCCGGCGCCGGCCGTACGGCGGCTGCGCGGTGCGGAACGGGCCGTCGCCGGTCGCCCGACGACGGCCCGGAAGTCAGCCCTGCCGCTTGGCGGGGCGGCTCTTCTTGGGGTTCACCGGCTTGGCGCCCGGCTTCGGCCCGGCCACCTTGGGCGCGGTCGCCTTGACCGGCGCCAGCGGGGCCGACTTGCCGCGCCCGAACAGGCCGCCCGCCTTGGCCGGCTGCACCGGGTTACGGGCGGCAGGGGTGGCGGCCTTCTTGGCGGTCACCGGCGGCGGGAACTTGCGCAACACCCACTGCTGCTGGCCGAGGGTGAAGAGGTTGTTGGTGACCCAGTAGATGATCACGCCGATGGGGAAGATCGCACCGGAGATCAGCAGCGAGGCGGGGATGCCGTAGAGCATCAGTCGCTGGATCATCCGCTGCTGCGGGTCCTCCGCCCAGCCGGTCTTCAGGATCATCTGACGGCTGGTCAGGTACGTGGTGCCGATCATGATCAGGACCAGGAGGCCGGCGATCACCTTGACCGTGGTGCCGTTGGCGCCGAGGCGGGCCAACTCGTCGGCGGTGGACCCGAACTTGCCGGACAGCGGCGCGGTGAAGAGCTTCGCGTGCGAGGCGCTGTTGAACTGGTCGACGGTCCAGCCGTAGATCGTCTTCTTGTCTTCCGTCTTGAACGGGTCGAGGCGGCGCAGCACGTGGAAGAGGCCGAGGAAGACGGGGATCTGGAGGAACATCGGAAGGCAGCCCATGAGCGGGTTGGCCTTTTCCTTCCGGTAGAGCTCCATCATCTCCTTCTGGAGCGTCTCCCGGTCACCCTTGTGCTTCTCCTGCAGCTCCTTGACCTTGGGCTGGAGCGCCTGCATCGCCCGCTGCGACTTGATCTGCTTGACAAAGACCGGGAACAGGATCACCCGGACCGTGACAACCAGGAAGACGATGGCCAGGATCCAGGCGAAGTTGGTGCCGATCACCGCGCCGACGGGCACCCCGATGGCGTCCCAGGCGGAGTGCCAGGTCAGCAGGATCCACGAAATCGCGAAGTAGATCCAGTCGAGACTCAATTCGGTGCTCCAGTCACATCGGCACGGCGGCGACCGCCCGGCTCCGGCACCGGGTCATGTCCACCAGGGTGGAAGGGGTGGCAGCGCAACAGCCGCCGGACCGCCAGTGCGGCTCCCCGGAGCGCGCCGTGCCGGGACACCGCCTCCTGGGCGTACGCACTGCACGACGGGTAGAACCGACAGCGAGCCGGCAGTGCCGGACTTATCCACCGACGGTACGCGATGATGGGCGCGATCAGCACCCTGGCACCGGTTGTGGGGCGCGGGGCGGCCGGCTCCGTACTCATCGGGACCTCCGCTCCCTGGGCGACCGGGCGGCTGCGATGGCGGCGTCCAGGTCGGCGGCGAGTCGAGGGTACGACGCCTCGGCCGTGGCCGGGAGCGCTCGGACGACCAGGGTGCTGCCGATCGGCAGCGCGGCAAGCCGCTCCCGGACCAGTGCTCGGAGCCGACGCCGGACCCGGTTGCGCACCACCGCGTTGCCGACGGCCTTGGACACGACGAAGCCGGCGCGGGTCGGAGCGGAGAGTTGCTCCGCACCGGTGTTCCGCGCCGGCTCCGGCGAGGTCGGTGTGCTGAGGTCGGCGGTCGCCGGCACGGTCAGGTGGACCACGACGGCGCCTCGTCCGGCGCGTCGGCCACCGCGAACCGCTGCGGCGAAGTCAGTGCTACGCCGCAGTCGCTGTGCGGCGGCCAGCACGACTGCCCACGCCCCCCCGAACGACCCGTCGGCTCAGGCCGACAGGGTGGTGCGACCCTTGGCGCGGCGGCTCGAGAGGATGGCACGGCCGGCACGGGTGCGCATGCGCAGCCGGAAGCCGTGGGTCTTCGCGCGCCGGCGGTTGTTCGGCTGGTAGGTGCGCTTGCTCACGTCAGGCTCTCCGTTTTCGTACGCGCCCCGGGCGACGGGATCGCCGGGGTCGTGGGGTGGTCCAGGCCACCTCGACGGTGGCCACCGATCGGTGCTGCCCGGCGGAGCGGGACCTCGGCGATGCGGGGATGCGACCGCGGACAGCAAGCACCCATCACCCTAGCAGAGGGCGAGAGAGCAGCCGCTCCAGCCTACGCAGGGGTGCAATGACCGTCAAACACCTCGCGGCGGCGGAGATCGGGACGCGCGCGAGGCCGAAGGGGCGGTTTTCGCTGATGCCGACAAGGAGCCCGTCGCGTCGCCGGTTGATGGCGCAGGGACAACGCTGTTACCGTGCCCGATTGCGGTGAGCGTCGGAAGCTCCGGTCGTCGCGCGCAGGCAAGACCGGACACGGTAGTGAATCGTTCGGCACGGTGAACCCGCTTCAGCGCCCGTTCAGGCAGGGGGCAGGTCCCACCCGCGTCCGGCGGGCGGCCACAATCGGTCGGTACACAGGCTGTGGATAACCTGTGGACGACCACTGGTCAACCGTCCGGGTGGGTGATGTTCCACCCGCGAACGCGGCGGGCCCGGGACGGCCGGCTGGCAGACAGCGGCGGCCGGGAGCAGAGGCGAGGGGGTGGCACGACGGTGGCCGGTACGACCGACCTTGCCGCGGTGTGGTTAGCGGCGACCGACGAGCTCGCCGACGAGATCATCTCCGCCCAGCAGCGCGCCTACCTCCGACTGACCCGGCTACGGGCGATCGTCGAGGACACCGCGCTGCTCTCCGTCCCGGACGCGTTCACCCGCGACGTGATCGAGTCACGGCTGCGCCCGGCGATCACCGAGGCGCTCACCCGGCGACTCGGCCGGCCGATCCAGGTCGCGGTCACCGTGCGGGTGGCCGAGGACACCGCCGGCCGCCCGGCTGGCACCGTCTACCGCAGTGCACCGGAGCCGGGGGCGATCGACGCCGAGGGTCCGCCGCCCGCCGTACCGTCCGACTACGAGTATTCCGACCGGCCGGTGGCCGACGCGGTCATCCCGGAACAGCAGCACCCGGCGTCGGCGCCCGAGCCGGCCGCGCCACCGGTCCCGTCCGGTCCGCCGCTCGCGCCGACCTCCGACGGGCACCGGTCCGGGCTGATCCCGGCGAGCCGCGACGGGCAGGAGGCGTTGTTCAGCGCCGCGTTCGTGGAGCCGCTGCGGACGCCCCGGCCGGCGCCGGACCGGCGCGGCTACGACGACCAGGCCGCCCGCCTGGACGCGCCCGGCCCGGACACCCGGCCCTACGAGCCCCGCTACCGGGAGGACGCGGCGTCGCCGCGGGACCAGCACGTGATCCGCGCGCTGCCTCGGGACAGCGGGACGGACAGCGGTCCCGGTCGCAGCGGTGTGGATCACCGCACCGGCGGGCGCGACGACCGTCGGCTGCCCGGCACCGACACCGGCGGCAACCGGCTCAACCCGAAGTACATGTTCGAGACGTTCGTCATCGGCTCGTCCAACCGGTTCGCCCACGCGGCGAGCGTGGCGGTGGCCGAGTCACCGGCGAAGGCGTACAACCCGCTGTTCATCTACGGCAGCTCGGGGCTGGGCAAGACGCACCTGCTGCATGCCATCGGGCACTACGCCACGACGCTCGGCAACGCTCGCTCGGTGCGGTACGTCTCGACCGAGGAGTTCACCAACGACTTTATCAACTCGCTCCGGGACGACAAGACCAGCGCGTTCCAGCGGCGCTACCGCGACGTCGACATCCTGCTGATCGACGACATCCAGTTCCTGGAGAACCGCGAGCGCACCCAGGAGGAGTTCTTCCACACCTTCAACACGCTGCACAACGCCAACAAACAGATCGTGATCACGTCGGACCGGTCGCCGAAGCAGCTCGCCACGCTGGAGGACCGGCTGCGGACCCGGTTCGAGTGGGGTCTGCTCGCCGACATCCAGCCGCCGGACCTGGAAACCCGGATCGCGATCCTGCAGAAGAAGGCGGCGCAGGAGCGGCTCTACGCCCCGCCGGACGTGCTGGAGTTCATCGCCTCCCGGGTGTCGAACTCGATCCGGGAACTGGAGGGCGCGCTGATCCGGGTGACCGCGTTCGCCAGCCTGACCCGGTCGACCGTCGAGCTGTCGCTGGCCGAGGAGGTCCTGCGGGACTTCATCCCGGACGGCGCCGGCCCGGAGATCACCGCCGACCAGATCATGGTCTCCACGGCGGACTACTTCGGTGTGAGCCTGGAGGACCTGCGGGGTCAGTCCCGATCCCGGGTGCTGGTCAACGCCCGCCAGGTGGCCATGTACCTGTGCCGGGAGTTGACCGAGTTGTCACTTCCCCGGATCGGGCAGGCCTTCGGGGGCCGGGACCACACCACGGTCATGCACGCCGACCGTAAGATCCGCCAGCAGATGGCCGAACGGCGCTCGCTCTACAACCAGATCGCCGAGCTGACCAACCGGATCAAACAGAACACCTGAGGCGTACGCCCGCCGCCGCGACGGCACGCAGCCCGCGACACGCCCGGCCGGAGAGAACCGGCCGGGCGTTTTTTGTCTCTGACGCCTCTCCGACTTGACCCTCGACCTGGTGCAGGCCACAGCATCTACGCCGTGACCGCTTCGATGCTGACTCGTTGTCCACAGCTCGTTGTCCACCGCCAGTGGATAACTACGGTCCGTCCTCCGCCGGTTACCCACAGGCTGTGGAGAAACCCTGTGTACGACGCTGTGGATGGCTGGGGACAACGTCGCGGTTGTCCACCGACGAGAGTCGCCCTGTGTACGACCTGTTGAAGGTTCTGGGGATGACGCCATTGGTGATCTTCATGGCGATCCACAGGCTTGGGGAGAAAGTCGGTGGATTACCGGTGGACAACCGGTGGACAACGGTGGACAACCGTCCGGCGCGGCCGGGCTGTGGACACGCAAGGCGGTTGTACCCCCGGTTCTCCACAGCCAAATCACCGGTGGATAACCTGTCTGAGCTGCGTGGACCCGAGTTCTCCACAGTTTGCACAGGTGCGATGAAGACGATGAGTTATCTCTTCTAAGAGAACAAAAACCAATCATCACCGTTGGACTTTCTGTGGATCGGGCCGAAGCTGCCGGACCAGCCGGTCAGCATCGACACGATCCACGGGGCCGGGCGCACAGCCGATGCCCCCGCGCCCTAAAGTGCGATGGGTACCCGCACGGTTGGGCGGGACGGTAGGCAGCGGTCGGCATGAGAGAGTTGTCGCTGACGTCGACGCGGAGGCATTGATGAAGTTCCGAGTAGAGCGCGACGCGCTCGCCGAGGCCGTGGCCTGGACCGCGAAGAGCCTGCCGAGCCGTCCGTCGGTGCCGGTGCTGGCCGGGGTGATGCTCCGAGTCACCGACGGCAACCTGCGGGTCTCCGGGTTCGACTACGAGGTCTCCAGCCAGGTCACCGTCGAGGTGCAGGGCGACGCCGACGGCGCCGCCCTGGTCTCCGGTCGCCTGCTCGCCGAGATCACCAAGGCGCTGCCAGCCAAGCCGGTGGACATCGCCGCCGTCGGCGCCCACCTCGAGCTGGTCTGCGGCAGCGCCCGGTTCACCCTGCCGACCATGCCGGTGGAGGACTACCCCGCGCTGCCCGAGATGCCGCAGAGCGCCGGCACGGTCGACGCCGCCACGTTCGCCACCGCAGTTTCCCAGGTGGCCATCGCCGCTGGCCGCGACGAGACGCTGCCGATGATGACCGGTGTCCGCGTCGAGCTCTCCGGCAGCACCCTGTCGATGCTCGCCACCGACCGCTACCGGCTGGCGCTGCGCGAGATCCAGTGGCGGCCGGACGACCCCGAGGTGAGCATCAACGCCCTCGTGCCGGCCCGCACCCTGAACGACACGGCCAAGGCGCTCGGCCCGCTGGGCGGCGAGGTCACCCTCGCCCTCGCCCAGGGCGCGGCGGGCGAGGGCATGGTCGGCCTCGCCGGTGGCACCCGGCGGACGACCAGCCGGCTGCTCGACGGGGCCAACTACCCGCCGGTGCGCTCGCTCTTCCCGGCCACCCACAACGCCGAGGCCCGGGTGTCGGTCAGCACCCTGATCGAGGTGGTCAAGCGGGTCGCGCTGGTCGCCGAGCGCACCACGCCGGTGTTGCTCAGCTTCAGCGCCGACGGGCTGGTGGTCGAGGCCGGCGGCTCGGAGGAGGCGCGGGCCAGCGAGGCGATGGAGGCCACCTTCACCGGCGACGCGTTGACCATCGGGTTCAACCCGCAGTACCTCATCGACGGCCTGGCCAACCTGGGCTCCCAGACCGCCGTGCTCTCGTTCGTCGACGCCTTCAAGCCCGCGGTGATCTCACCCGCCGGCGAGGATGGCGAGGCCATTCCGGGGTACCGGTACCTCATCATGCCGATCCGCGTGTCCCGCTGATCGCGCGCACCGATACCCAGATCCACGGAGGTAGGAACACATGCAGCTCGGCCTGGTAGGACTCGGCCGGATGGGCGGCAACATGCGGGAGCGGTTGCGGGCCGCCGGCCACGAGGTGGTCGGCTTCGACCACAACGCCCAGTTGAGTGACGTCCCGACCCTCGCCGGGCTGGCTGAGAAGCTCGAGTCGCCCCGCGCGGTCTGGGTCATGGTGCCCGCCGGCGTCACCGACGCGACCATTGACGAGCTCGCCGCGGTGCTCGGCGAGGGCGACATCATCATCGACGGCGGCAACTCCCGGTTCAGCGACGACGCCCCCCGGGCCGAGCGGCTCAACGAGCGCGGCATCGGCTACCTGGACGTCGGTGTCTCCGGCGGCGTGTGGGGCCGGCAGAACGGCTACGCGCTGATGGTCGGCGGTGCCCAGGAGCACGTCGACCGGCTGATGCCGATCTTCGAGGCGCTCAAGCCCGAGGGCGAGTTCGGCTTCGTGCACGCCGGGCCGGTCGGCGCCGGGCACTACTCCAAGATGGTGCACAACGGCATCGAGTACGGCCTGATGCACGCCTACGCCGAGGGCTACGAGCTGCTCGCCGCCTCCGAGCTGGTGACCAACGTGCCGGGGGTGTTCAAGTCCTGGCGGGAGGGCACCGTGGTCCGCTCCTGGCTGCTCGACCTGTTGGACCGGGCGCTCGACGAGGACCCGGAGCTGGCCGAGCTGAGCGGTTACACCGAGGACACCGGCGAGGGTCGGTGGACGGTCGACGAGGCGGTCCGGCTGGCCGTGCCGCTGAACGTCATCACCGCCTCGCTGTTCGCCCGGTTCGCCTCCCGGCAGGACGACTCGCCCGCCATGAAGGCCGTCGCCGCGCTGCGCCAGCAGTTCGGTGGCCACGCCGTCCGCAAGCGCTGAGCGGTATCCACACCCTGTGTATGTCCACCGGCTGGAACTGGTCGACTTCCGCTCGTACGAGCGGGTCGCCGTCGACCTCCAGCCGGGGGCGAACGTCCTGATCGGCGCCAACGGCGTCGGCAAGACGAACCTCGTCGAGGCGCTGGGCTACGTGGCGACCCTGGATTCGCACCGGGTCGCCACGGACGCGCCACTGGTCCGGATGGGCGCCTCATCGGCGGTGATCCGCTGCGCGGTGGTGCACGACGGCCGTGAGCTCCTGGTCGAGCTGGAGATCGTGCCCGGCAAGGCCAACCGGGCCCGACTGGGCCGCTCCCCGGCGCGACGGGCCCGGGACGTGCTGGGCGCGCTGCGGCTGGTGCTCTTCGCGCCGGAGGATCTGGAGCTGGTCCGGGGCGACCCGGCCGAGCGCCGCCGCTACCTGGACGACCTGCTGGTCAACCGGCAGCCCCGGTACGCCGGCGTGCGGGCCGACTACGAGCGGGTGGTCAAGCAGCGCAACGCCCTGCTGCGGACCGCGTACCTGGCCCGCAAGACCGGCGGGTCCCGGGGCGGCGACCTCGGCACCCTCGCCGTCTGGGACACCCACCTCGCGCAGCACGGCGCGGAGCTGTTGGCCGGCCGGCTGAAGCTGGTCGCCGCGCTCACGCCGCACGTTTCCAAGGCTTACGACGCGGTGGCCGCCGGGCGCGGTGCCGCGGGCATCGCCTACCGGCCCTCGATCGAGCTGGCCGAGCCGACCACCGATCGTGGCGTGTTGGCGGCCGCGCTGACCGCCGCGCTCGCCGCGTCCCGCTCCGCCGAGATCGAACGGGGCACCACCCTGGTCGGCCCGCACCGCGACGAGCTGGCGCTGAGCCTCGGTCCGCTGCCCGCCAAGGGGTACGCCAGCCATGGCGAGTCCTGGTCGTTCGCGCTCGCGCTGCGACTGGCCGGGTACGACCTGCTGCGCGCCGACGGCATCGAGCCGGTGCTGGTGCTCGACGACGTCTTCGCCGAGTTGGACACCGGTCGCCGGGAGCGGCTGGCGGAACTGGTCGGCGGCGCGAGCCAGCTGCTGGTCACCTGCGCGGTGGACGACGACGTGCCGGCCGCTCTGCGCGGCGTCCGCTACCAGGTCGGCGAGGGGACGGTACGCCGTGTCGGATGAGCCAGGGCCCGCCCGTCCCGACGCTGGCGGCGATGACCGGCGGGCCGGCGATGCCGCGTCGGCGCGTACCCCGGGGTCGAAGGCGACCGGGGGTGGCGACGGCGGTGGGCAGCCGGACGCCGCCACCGGGCCGGAACTGGCCCGGGCGGTGCTCGACGCGGCGTTGTCCCGGCGGCAGGCGGCGGCCCGCGCCCGGCGTACCCCAGGGGGTGGCGGGGGTGGCGACGGCGGCTCCGGGCGGCGTCTGCGCGGCTACTCCGGCCCGGGCCCCGACCCGCGCGACCCGCAGCCGCTCAGCGTGGTGCTGAACCGGTTGGTGAAGGCGCGTGGCTGGCAGCAGCCGGCGGCCGAGGCCACAGTGTTCGGCGCCTGGGAGCGGGTGGTGGGCGCGGAGGTCGCCCAGCACAGCCGGCCGGTCAAGCTGGAGAACGGCGAGCTGACCGTGGAGGCCCGCTCGACCGCCTGGGCGACGCAGCTGCGGCTGCTCGCCGGTTCGCTGCTCAAGCAGATCGCCCGGGAGGTCGGCCACAACGTGGTGCGCAAGCTGCACATCCACGGCCCGGCCGCGCCGTCCTGGTCGAAGGGGCCGCGTCGGGTACGCGGCCGGGGGCCGCGGGACACCTACGGCTGAGCGAGCGCTTCAGTCGCGCCGGTGGGCCTCCTTGGCGGCCCGCTTCCGTTCGCGCTGTTCCCGGGTGTAGCGCTTGCGCTCCTCCAGGTCTCGCTTCCACATCTCGCGGGCCTCGGCGGAGCCGCCCTGCACCGCGCCCTGCACGCCCTCGGCGGGGCCGGTGAGGTTTCGGAAGGTCCAACGCATGAACCGGCCGCCCTCGCCCGCGGACCTGGTGGCCGCCTCGTCCTCGCTCATCTGCCGCCCTCTCCTGCGTGTGTGCCGTCGCTCCGCCCATCGCCCGGACGGATGATTGGCGCACCAATGGTTGGTGTACCAGTCGCCTGTACGATAACCACCGTGCTTGGGGAGGGCAACCGATGAGTGAACGACCGGACGGCGTCGACCCTCTGGCGCTGGAGCAACAGGTCTGCTTCGCCCTCTCGGTGGCGGCGCGCAGTGTCGTGGCCGTCTATCGGCCGCTACTGGAACCGATGGGCCTCACCCATCCGCAGTACCTGGTGATGCTGGCGCTCTGGCAGCACGCGCCGCTGTCCGGCCGTGACCTCAGCCGGCTGTTGCAGCTCGACCCGGGCACCCTGTCGCCGCTGCTCAAGCGGCTCGAAGCCGCTGGCTACCTACGCCGTGAACGGGACACCGCCGACGAACGCAGCCTCGCCGTCACCCTGACCGACAGCGGCGCGGCGCTGCGCAGCCGGGCCGAGCTGATCCCGGCCGCGATCGTGCAGCGGCTCGGGCTGCCACTGGAGGACCTGCGACACCTGCACGTGGTGCTGACCCAGGTGATCGCCGCGGCCAACCGTCCCGGGGGCGACGACCAGATCGCCGCCGACCCCGGACCGGCCAGTCAGGCGTCGGCGTAGACGGCGAAGCCGCGCTCGGCGCAGCGCCGGTAGAACGCTGCCAGCACACCCAGCTCGGCGCAGGTGAAGTTCCACTGCGGCGGGTCGCCGCTTTCGTCGCGCAGCGCGTCCAGCCGGCTCTCCAGCCAGCGCAGTTGTTGATCGGCCAGCCGTCCGTCGCCGAGCAGCGAGCGCAGCACCGTGCTCACCGACTCGAACGTGACGGCCTCGCCGTGCGCACGGTGGCCGGTGACGAATCGTTCGATGCCGCCGGCGATCCAGGCGCACCCATCCGGGTCGATCACCGGGTCCTCGTCCTCGGCCGCGGCGTCTGTGGCGTACAACACACCTTCGAGGCCGAGCAGTAGATCCACCAGCTCGGTGTACGCGGTCGCCCGGACGGTGCCGGTCTTCGCGATCAGCTCGGCCAGCGCCGCCGTCGGAGCGGAGATTCGCGGCAGGTCGACGATCTCGCCGAAGTCGACGAACTCGGCCGGCGCGACCGGATCGTAGAAGCGGCCGGTCCGCGGCCAGTGCACCGCGACGTTGTCCAGCCCCATCTGTCACCTCTTAAAGAGCACGTGTCGGGTCGATCGGGTCGATCGTCCCGGTTCCGGCCGCTAAAGATCAAGCCCGCTTCCGGGGCGCCGCAAACGTACGGCACGGGCGGTCCGGCCGCGACCCCCGACCCGCCCGGCCGCGGGTCAACCCGTTCCGGGGCGGCGCGTCCGATCGGAGCATGGCGTGTGGGGGGAGTCGCGGGCAATGGGGTTCTGCCGGCTACGGACTTCTCAGCCGCCTCGGTGAGGGTGCCGAGTGGTGGTTCTGTCCTCCGCGCGCAGTAGGATTGACGGTGAGACGAAGACCCGGTGCGGAGCGAGGGACGGGGCCGGTGGCCCCAGGATCATTCTCCACGTCGGGTCGAGCCGATCGCGATCCGCGGGCAACCGCGGCGACCGGCGCGTTCGACCCACTGTCCGGAAATATCCGGCACCGGTCCGCGCGCCGACGTCGCGTCCTGTCCGCCGAACCCGCGCCCGACGCGCCCTTCCGGCGCCGACGACGCGAGAAAGTGGCCGAGGGTGGCAGCGCAGGACAAGCAGGAGTACGGCGCAGAGTCGATCACCGTTCTCGAGGGGCTGGAGGCGGTTCGCAAGCGGCCCGGTATGTACATCGGGTCCACCGGCGAACGTGGTCTGCACCACCTCGTCTGGGAGGTCGTCGACAACGCGGTCGACGAGGCGCTGGCCGGATACTGCGACACCATCGACGTCGTGCTGCTCGCCGACGGCGGGGTCCAGGTCACTGACAACGGCCGTGGCTTCCCGGTCGACCTGCACCCGAAGCTCAAGAAGCCGGGCGTCGAGGTCGCACTGACCGTGCTGCACGCGGGCGGCAAGTTCGACGGCAAGGCGTACGCGGTCTCCGGTGGTCTGCACGGCGTCGGCGTCTCCGTCGTGAACGCGCTCTCCACCCGGATGGCCGTGGAGATCCACAAGTCCGGTTTCGTGTGGCGGCAGCAGTACAACAACTCCAAAGCCGGCCCACTGGACAAGGGTGAGACCACCGACCGCAGCGGCTCGACGGTCTCCTTCTGGCCCGACCCCGACGTCTTCGAGACCGTCGACTTCGACTTCCAGACCATCTACCGACGGCTCCAGGAGATGGCCTTCCTCAACCGTGCCCTCCGCATCCACCTGCTCGACGAGCGGGTGGCCGAGGAGGAGGACGGCCGCCAGCGTGAGGTGACCTTCCTCTACGAGGGCGGCATCGCCGACTTCGTCCGGCACCTCAACGCCTCGAAGAACCCGATCCACAAGACCGTGGTCGAGTTCGGCGCCGAGGAGGAGGGCATGTCGCTCGAGATCGCCATGCAGTGGAACGAGTCGTACGGCGAGTCGGTCTACACCTTCGCCAACACGATCAACACGCACGAGGGCGGCACCCACGAGGAGGGCTTCCGGTCCGCGCTGACCAGCGTGGTCAACCGGTACGGCACCGACAAGAAGTTGCTCAAGGGTGACGAGAAGCTCTCCGGCGAGGACATTCGGGAAGGGCTCGCCGCGATCATCTCGGTCAAGCTGGCCAACCCGCAGTTCGAGGGCCAGACCAAGACCAAGCTCGGCAACACCCCGGTGAAGAGCTTCGTGCAGCGGGTCTGCAACGACCGGCTGGTCGACTGGTTCGACCGCAACCCGGCCGAGGCCAAGATGATCATTCAGAAGGCCTCCCAGGCTGCTCGTGCCCGGATCGCCGCGCAGCAGGCGCGCAAGCTGGCCCGCCGCAAGTCGCTGCTGGAGTCCGGCTCGATGCCGGGCAAGCTGGCCGACTGCCAGTCCACCGACCCGCGCGAGTCCGAGGTGTTCATCGTCGAGGGCGACTCGGCCGGTGGCTCGGCCAAGCAGGGCCGGGACCCGCGGACCCAGGCGATCCTGCCGATCCGCGGCAAGATCCTCAACGTGGAGAAGGCCCGCATCGACCGGGTGCTGAAGAACAACGAGGTCCAGGCGCTGATCACCGCGCTGGGCACCGGCATCCACGACGATTTCGACATGGAGAAGCTGCGCTACCACAAGGTGGTGCTGATGGCCGACGCGGACGTCGACGGCCAGCACATCCAGACGCTGCTGCTCACCCTGCTGTTCCGGTTCATGCGCCCGCTCGTCGAGATGGGCCACGTCTACCTGGCCGCCCCGCCGCTCTACAAGATCAAGTGGAACAAGAAGGGCGACGACGCGCAGTACGCCTACTCCGATCGTGAGCGGGACGGGCTGATCGCGCTGCGCCAGCAGAAGAAGCCGAACGCCAAGCCGGACGACATTCAGCGGTTCAAGGGCCTCGGCGAGATGAACTATCCCGAGCTGTGGGAAACCACGATGAACCCGGCAACGCGTACTCTGCGTCAGGTCACGCTCGACGACGCGGCGACCGCCGACGAGTTGTTCAGCGTGCTGATGGGTGAGGACGTCGAGGCGCGCCGGTCGTTCATCCAGCGCAACGCCAAGGACGTGCGGTTCCTGGACATCTGACGGAGCTCGGCGGGTCCGCCGGGGTGAACCCGAGCGACCCGCCGATCCACAGAGTTATCCACAGCTTGGCCAGTATCCACAGCCGTTATCCACAGCACGAAAACGACTCTGAGTCTGATAAGGGTATACAGTGACCGATTCTCCCGAGTCCACACCGAACGAGCCTGAGGTCCCCGCCGAGGCCATCGCCGCCGTGGTCGCGCACGACCGGATCGAACCGGTCGGGCTCGAGGTGGAGATGCAGCGCTCCTACCTCGACTACGCGATGAGCGTCATCGTCGGTCGTGCGCTCCCGGACGTCCGGGACGGGCTCAAGCCGGTGCACCGCAAGATCCTCTACGCCATGTTCGACTCGGGCTACCGGCCGGACCGCGGCTACGTGAAGTGTTCCCGGGTCGTCGGCGACGTGATGGGCCAGTTCCACCCGCACGGCGACTCGGCGATCTACGACGCGCTGGTCCGGATGGCACAGCCCTGGTCGCTGCGGTATCCGCTGGTCGACGGCAACGGCAACTTCGGCTCTCCGGGTAACGACCCCGCCGCCGCCATGCGATACACCGAGTGCAAGCTCGACCCGCTGGCCATGGAGATGCTGCGGGACATCGACGAGGACACCGTCGACCTGCAGGACAACTACGACGGCCGGGCCAAGGAGCCCACCATCCTGCCGTCGCGGATCCCCAATCTGCTGGTGAACGGCTCAGAGGGCATCGCGGTCGGCATGGCCACCAAGATCCCGCCGCACAACCTGCGGGAGATCGGTGCGGCGGTGCAGTGGTGCCTGGAGCACCCGGAGGAGGACGAGGAGACCACCCTCGAAGCCCTGCTCGGCATCGTCAAGGGTCCGGACTTCCCGACCCACGGCCTGATCGTCGGCACCACCGCGATCCAGGACGCGTACCGCACCGGTCGCGGCTCGATCCGGATGCGCGCGGTGGTGGAGGTCGAGGAAGACAAGCGGGGCCGGCCCTGCCTGGTCGTCAGCGAGCTGCCCTACCAGGTCAACCCGGACAATCTCGCCGAGCGGATCGCGGAGCTGATCAAGGAGGGCAAGCTCGCCGGGATCGCCGACATCCGCGACGAGTCCTCCGGTCGTACCGGCATGCGGATCGTGCTCGTGCTCAAGCGCGACGCGGTCGCCAAGGTCGTGCTGAACAACCTCTACAAGCACACCCAGCTCCAGGAGACCTTCGGCGCCAACATGCTGGCTCTGGTCGACGGGGTGCCGCGCACGCTCAACCTGGCCCAGTTCATCCGCTACTACGTCGAGCACCAGGTCGACGTGATCCGCCGGCGGACCGCGTTCCGGCTGCGCAAGGCCGAGGAGCGGGCGCACATCCTGCGTGGTCTGGGCAAGGCACTGGACGCGCTGGACGAGGTGATCGCCCTGATCCGGCGGTCGCCGACTGTGGACGACGCCCGGCAGGGCCTGATCCGGCTGCTGGAGATCGACGAGATCCAGGCGACCGCGATCCTGGACATGCAGCTGCGCCGGCTGGCCGCGCTGGAGCGGCAGCGGATCGTGGACGACCTGGCCAAGTTGGAAATCGAGATCGCCGAGTTCAAGGACATCCTCGCCAAGCCGGAGCGGCAGCGAAAGATCGTCTCGGAGGAGCTCGGCGAGATCGTCGCCAAGTGGGGCGACGACCGGCGTACGCAGATCATCCCGTTCGACGGCGAGGTCTCGATGGAGGACCTCATCGCCCGGGAGGACGTGGTCGTCACGATCACCCGGACCGGGTACGCCAAGCGGACCAAGGTCGATCTCTACCGCTCGCAGCGGCGGGGCGGCAAGGGCGTCAGCGGCGCCACGTTGCGGCAGGACGACATCGTCAGCCACTTTTTCGTATGCTCCACCCACGACTGGATCCTGTTCTTTACGAACAAGGGACGCGTCTACCGGGCGAAGGCGTACGAGTTGCCGGAGGCCAGTAGGGTAGCCAAGGGCCAGCACGTGGCCAACCTGCTCGCCTTCCTGCCGGACGAGCAGATCGCGCAGATCATCGAAATCCCGAACTACCAGGTAGCCCCCTATCTGGTACTGGCCACGAAGAACGGCCTGGTGAAGAAGACGCGGCTCGAGGAGTTCGACTCCAACCGTTCCGGCGGAATCATCGCGATCAACCTGCGCGATGAGGACGAGCTGGTCGGTGCTGCGCTGGTTGCGCCGGAGAACGACCTGCTGCTGGTCTCCAAGAAGGCGCAGGCGATCCGGTTCAACGCCTCCGACGAGGCGCTGCGGCCGATGGGTCGCGCCACCTCCGGCGTGATCGGCATGCGCTTCACGGACGACGACGTCCTGCTCGCCATGGAGGTCGTTCGGGAGGGCCTGGACGTTCTGGTGGCCACGAACGGGGGATACGCGAAACGTACCCCGATCGAGGAATACCCGGTGCAGGGCCGGGGAGGTAAGGGCGTGTTGACTGCGAAGATCACCGAGCGGCGCGGTGGTCTGGTCGGCGCTGTGGTGATCGACCCGGACGACGAGCTGTTCGCGATCACCAGCAACGGTGGTGTCATCCGGACTCCGGTGAAGCCTGTACGCCGTACGCGTGACCGGAACACAATGGGGGTCAAGCTGATGGACCTCCCGGACGGCGTGACTATCGTGGCCATTGCTCGCAATGCCGACGAACCCGACGAACAGGACTAGTTGAATGACGGAGACACAGGCGAAGTCGGGGAACACGGGGACCTCGGCCAACCCGGTCGACGAGGAGGCCGCCAAGGGCGGCACACCAGCGACCGGCCGCGCGGCCGTGGGCCGGGCAACGGTCCCCGCCGACGCGCCTGCCCCGAAATTCACCCGGGCTCCCGGCATGACACCCCCGCCGGACCAGCCCGGTGAGGACGGTGGGTCGGGCGACAAGACCGAGGCGTCCGGCGTCGAGGCGCCGGCGTCCACCGACTCGCCTCCGGTGGCGGCGACCCCGGCCCGTCCCACGACCACCCAGCCGATCAGTGTCCGGCCCGGCGAGGCGGCATCCGCCGGGGCTGCCGGGACCGCCGGCACCCAGCCCCGGATCACGCCCGGCATGACCCAGCCGCAGCCGGACGGGGGGCGTGCCACCGGCACCAGCCGCCCGGCCAGCGGCGGCGGTCTGCCGCCGGGAATCGGCAACGCCTCGGCGGTCGGGGCGGCCCGGGTCGGTGACGCGGTACGCGCAGCGCGTACCTCGGTCAGCTCGGCGGCGTCCCGCGGACCGCGCCGGGCCCGGCTGAACCTGAAGCGGATCGACCCCTGGTCCGTGATGAAGTTCGCGTTCGCCGTCTCGGTGGTGCTCTTCATCGTCGTGGTGGTCGCCACGTCGGTGCTCTACCTGGCGCTGGACGCGATGGGGGTGTTCCAGAGCGTCAACGACAGCCTGAGCGACCTGGTGAACGCCGGCGGGGGGCAGAGCACCAGCGGCTTCCAGATCACCGCCAAGGGCGTGATCCTCAGCTCGGCGCTGATCGGTCTGGTCAACGTGGTGCTCTTCACCGCGCTGGCCACGCTGGGAGCGTTCGTCTACAACGTCTGCGCCGACCTGGTTGGCGGGATCGAGTTGACCCTCGCCGAGCGGGACTGAGGCAATCGGGACGCCGGGGCACCGCGAAATGCGGTCGCTCCGGCGTCCCGTACCCAGGTAGGTTCTGCAGGTGTCAACGGCCCGGCTCGCGGGCCCGGACCCCGATTTGGGGCCGGCTGAGCGGATGGGTTAACCTTGCTCGTCGCAACACGGGGCTATAGCTCAGTCGGTTAGAGCGCAGAGCTGATAACTCTGAGGTCGCTGGTTCGATTCCAGCTAGCCCCACCGCACGTCGTCCGACGGTAGTCGAGCGCGAGGGGTGGCCCCAATGTTCAAGAAGCTGCTGATTCTGGCCGGCGTCGTCGGCGTGGCCGCCGTCGTGTTCAACAAGGTCAAGGCCTCGAACGACGAGCGCGCCCTGTGGCACGAGGCGACCACCGCGCCCGACCTGCGCTGACGTCCGGCGCAGCGGCGAACGATCGGCGACGCCGCAGCCGCCCACGGGGCCCTAGCTCAACTGGCAGAGCACTGCCTTTGCAAGGCAGGGGTTAGGGGTTCGAGTCCCCTGGGCTCCACCAGCACTTCCCTTGGTTGATCGCGGTGTCAAGTACAGCGATTCGTACAGCCAAGCGGTCACGCCGTCCCCTCCTCGCCCAGCACCCGATCAATGGCTGAGGCAGCCTGACGAGCCCGCGCCGGCAGGACATGGCCGTAGGTGTCGGCCGTCATTCGGATCGTGGGGTGCCCGAGCAGTTCCATGACGGTCCGCAGCTCCTCCCCCTGGTCCAGCAGGAACGTGGCGAACGAGTGCCGCAGGTCGTGCAGGTGTAGCCAGTCCAGCCCGGCCGCCGCGCGGAGCTGCTCGAAGCGCCGGTTGACGTTCCGCGGTTCCATCGCGATGCCGATCGTGCTGGCGAAGACCAGGCCCAGGTCCGACCACACCTCTCCAGCGGCGAGCCGTTCCTTGGCCTGGCGTACGCGCTGTGCCTCCTCTGACTCTGCCCAATCCCCTTGAGGGGACGCTGGCCCGGCGCGACCACCGGGCTGGTGAACGCGCGCGAGCAACTGTGGCGGTATCGATCGTGAGGCGCGGCCATCCTCATCTGCCGCAGAGCGGGCGGGTTACGGGGACATCGCGTACAGGTCCGGCACTGTTGGGCCGTCGCACATCATCCTGGTCGCGTCGTCGTCGACCTGCTGGACCTGATCGTGGTCACGGCATCAGATGGACGCGGATCCGTCTGGCCGTAACCGCCGCATCCTCCAGGACGGCCAGACGGGGCTCGGCGGATTCGAGCAGGTGTGGATGACGCAGCAGTGCCAGTGGCGACAGACGCCGGTCTGTCAGCACCGCGTCGATCATCGACCGGTCGCCGCCACAGACCAGGGCACTGACTGCATCGTGAGGGTCGGCGATAACACCGGGCGCATGGGGCAGCATGATCCGCGCGGCGATGTCCGCAGCCCGCTGAGTAGCAGCCTGGGCTTGGTTGGCGCGGCGACGTGCGTAGCGCTGCTGCGAGGAACCGCCGGCCGCGGTGCGACCCTGCACGTAGAAGCGCTCGACCTTGGAGACGGTGATGGTCGTACCGTCCGCGACACCGGCGGCAACCGCGCCCTTACGGGCCAGCAGCACGGCGATCCGGGGCGGTCGGATGATGCGGGCCAGCAGCGTGTCGACATCCTTCGCGTCGGCAAGCCCCGGCGGCGGATACAGCGTGGCGGTATCACCGTTGCTCACGCCGGTCAACACGAGGCCCTGCTCGGTGGCGCCGTTGTGGCGGCTGTAGAAGCCGTCGAGCCAACCACGAATCCGCTCCGGTGAGATCTCCACCCACCGCCCGCCACCCGCGGCGGGTCGTGCCTTCACCACGTGAACACCACCTATCGGGAACGGCCGGCCTGCACCCACCATGCTCACATGAAGCGGGTCGCGCCATCGAACACAGCCCAGCTGATGCCCGGTTCTGCCGATGAGCGGACGGACGCCTGCCGCCGCTGGCCGGTTCAGTTGTCCGCGGATCGGTGCGACGGGTGGGGCTGCGACGGCTCCGGCGTGGCCAGCTCGGCCCAGGCGTCCGCGTGGTCGGCTTCGGCGAGAAGCTGGGCGAGCCGGGCGTAGCTGTCGCCGCCATAGCCCGCCGCGGCGGCCCGGCCGATGATCCGTTGTACGGCTTGCAGCGGTGTGGTGTCGATGCCGCGAGCGGCGGCGGCGTCGATGACGTGGGCCACAGCGGAGCCTGCCGACGCGATACTGGAGACGTCGGCGGGAAAACGGCCGGCAGCAAGCTGATCGGCAAACCGGTCGGCCATGTCGGGCAGCAGGCCGCCGATCCCCTTGGCGAAGCGGGCGAACGCGGCAGGCTCGATGCCCTCGGCGATGGCCAGGGCGAAGGCGTGCGCGAGTCCGCCGACGGACATGGTGAACAGGTCGAGCAAGGCCATCTCGTACGCCGACGCGATACCAATGTCGTCGCCGAGGTAGACGCTGGTGCCGCCGAAGCTCTCCAGAAGGGCGCGGCTGCGATCGAACGGGGAGTGCGGGCCGCTGTAGAGGATCGTTGCCGCGGGTGTACCGATCGTGGGGGCCGGCGTCAGGATGGCGCCATCCAGGTAGTTGATGCCGCGCTGTGCGGCCCAGCCCGCCATGGCGCGTGCTTCTCCGGCGTGGCCACTGCTGAGGTTGACGAGCGTGCCCGTGGGCCACTCGGCGAGGTCGGCCACGCTCGCGCGGACGGCGCCATAGTTGATCATGCACGCGATGGTGATCGATGCCCCACGCGCTGCATCGGCTACCGTGGGCGCGAGCACGGCACCATGGGCCACGAGTGCTTCCGCCTTGTCCGGCGTGCGGTTCCAGACCACCGTGGGGTGGCCGGCGGCGAGCGCCGAGGCGGCGAGCGCCCGGCCCATCGGGCCAAGCCCCAGGATGGCAATAGCGGGGCGCTGTTCGTGCTCAACGTTGTTGTCTGTCACAGCGGTGACGGTAAACCTTCACGTTGACGTGAAGGTCAAGTCCTGATGTGCTCTGGACATGCGGATCAGCGAACTGGCCCGACAGACCGGCGCCACCCCCCGCGCCCTGCGCTACTACGAGGAGCAGGGCCTGTTGAAGCCCGCCCGTCGCGCGAGCGGCTACCGGGACTACGACGGGCAAGCCGTGCGCACGGTGCGGCACATCCAACTGCTGCTCTCCGCCGGCTTGGGCACCACCGCGATCGCCGAGATCCTGCCCTGCGTCCCCGACGACACGACGGTGCTCGCACCCACCTGCCCCGAACTCCTCGACGCCCTGGCCGAGGAGCGCACCCGAATCACCAGGTCCATCGAGACGCTCGCTGCGGCCCGTGACATCCTGGACCGCCTCATCCGAGGCACGCCCGACCCTTGCTGACCGAACCCGGGCAACCTTGAACCTTCCGTGCTCATGCCATGAACCGGAGGGAGAGTCAGCCCAACCTGGCCAAGATCAGGTGCGCGCATCTGCCGCGATCCGCGCGGACGTCGCTGATCAGTTGGCGGACGACTGTCGCACGTCAGCCGACGGAAGACACTTGGCGAGCCGAGTTGTGATCCGTCAGCTGATGTGCGACGTAGCTCTGCCAGGTGATGTGCGACGGGTGGTCTAGGAAACTGAGGTAGCGATCCGCGGTCGCTGGCCTTTGATGCTACGGACTGGCTGGGTGGTGGTGCGTCGGACGACTTTGGTGTCGCCGTCGGTGAGTTCGATGGCAAGGGTCGTTTCGGAGACGGTCACGGTGACTGTCTGGTGCCGGTGTAGCCGACCGAGGGCGACCTTCTGGCCGGCGACCATGATGATGCCGCTGTTGGAGGCTCGTCGTTGCACTCGGACGGGTTCGACCGAGGGTCGTGGTGGTGGCCCGGCTGGTCGGGTGCCGCGTAGGCGTTTCATTTGTTCTGGGCGTAGCGGGTTCTTGCGGGTGCGCAGGAGTTCGCGGGTGTCCAGGTCGTAGAACATGAGAAGGGTCGGCTCGATGCGGATGCCGACTCGTCGGCCGGCGAGGATCTCGGCGGCCAGGACGATGTGTTGGCCCAGCGAGACTCCGCCGCCTCGGTTGACGCAGCGTTCGACCTCGATGGCGTCGCCGTCCTCGATCGGCGGCAGGGGTGGTGGGCCTGCCGGGGTGGCGCCTTGGCGGGTGAGGGTGGCCAGGTCGTTGACGCTCAGGTGGGAGCGGACGGTCTTGATCCGGATGCCGGCGATGAGGACGTGGATCAGGTCGCAGTCGGCCCAGATCCGGGCCACCATGCCGGCCCGGTGGGTGCCCATCCAGAACTGGCGTTGGCACACCATCAGGTTGCCCGACGGTGGCACTACCCGGTCGAACTCCACCGGCCCGTCCGACTTCACCGCTGGCGGCTGGGCCTGGACCGGCTCAGCGTCGGTCAGAGGCTGCTGGAGCGGGGCGGAGGGGACGGGGTCCAGGGTGGGTGGGAGCCACAGGTCGACCAGTGCCCGTTGCTGCGCCTCGACCGGCTGGAACCGGTCAGCCGGGGTGACCGGCGTTTTCGCATCGAGCCCCTGGTGGGGTCGGTCGGTGTTGTAGTGCAGGACGTAAGCGTCCACCGCGGCTTGGGCCTCGTGCAGGCTCGTGAACGCGTCGGCGGTGTCGAGGAAGTCGGGCCGGACGGTGCCGTGGAACCGTTCGACCTTGCCGTTCTGGTTCGGTGACGCGGGTGCGGTCAGCCGGTGCGTGATGCCGTTGTGGCGGCAGATCTTGTCGAACAGCACCTCACCGGTGCGGGGCCGGTACTTGCCGAACCGGTCGGTGAACTGCTTGCCGTTGTCGGTGATGATCTCCTCGGGAACCCCGAACCGGGCCAGGGCCTCCGCGAGGGCCAGACACACCGCCCGGCCGGTGGCCCGCTCCACCACTTTCGCGATCACGCAGTACCGGGAGTGGTCGTCGACCGCGGTGACCAGCTTCGCCTCCCGCAGCACACCCGTGGCCGGGTTGACCAGCTGCACCCCACCGACGATGTCCATCTGCCACAACTGCATCGGGGCGGTCCGTTCCCACCGCTTATACGAGTCCTTCGGTCGTTTCGGGGCCGGACCCGCAGCAGACCCTGCCGCTGCAGAATCCGGTCGATCGTCCGTTCCGACGGCACCACCAGATCCTCGACAGCCCACGGGCCGGGCCTGCGCAGCATCTCCAACCGGATCCGCCGCGATCCCCACCGAGGATGCTCCCGGCGCATCTCCGCCACCGCGACCTCAACCGCCTCCGCCACCTGGCCGGGCGATGAGTGCGGACGATGCGACCGGTCCGCCAACCCGGCCAACTGCTCAGTCAGATACCGACCCACCCACCGATGCACCGTCGACCGATGCACCCCACAGTTGGCCGCCACCTCTGTCACATCCGACCCGGCCAACACCGCCCGGACCGCGTCCAACCGTTGCTCGACAACCGACAAGACAACCAGCGCCAATCCCGGCCTCCCCGAGTCCCGACGCCCCGCGGAGACGTCCGGCCCAGAGTGCCGAAACCGACCACCGTCGCAGATCACCTGGCGGACGCGTGTCGCACATCAGCCGACGGAGGACACTTGGCGAGCCGAGTTCACTGCCGAATTGACCTCTTTAAGAATCAAGGCGGCCCGCAAAGCGGGCCGCGCCGGCCCGGCCCCGGCCTGCTGGCGACCTCCGGCCGGCATCGGCCGGGCCGGCCGGCCGCGCTTCGGGATTGCCAGACTTCGAAGACCTCGGGGCTCTGCCCCGAACCCCGGCCCTCCTCAGAGATCAGCCAGGGCGGATCACCTCGCCGGGCACCACGAGGGCTACCAGCCTTCCCGGACGGGGACAAGGTGGAGCGCCCTAGCGGACGAACGACCTTGGCCCCGTCCGGGAAGGCTGGACGGTCTACGACTGCCCGACGAGGAGATCCGCTAGCGCAACTAAACCTTCCGCAGCACACCCGTTGCGAGCCACTGATCCGGAATACCGCCAGGTTGACCGCGGCCTCCGCCTCGTCCTGGTCCTGGCGTCGCGAGTTCGGTCCTCCACCGTGACGCGAGTGTTGGGCGCTTCCAAAGCGCTTCCGTCATTGTCACGATGCCTCAGTGGTACGGGGATTGCCGCCGGCTCGTCGGCCCACATACGTTGCGGGTTGCTTTCGCAGCTGGCAGCACGCCTTCGGGCCGCGACGAACCGAGCCAAGCTCAGCGCCGATCGCGCCCAGCCCGACGGAGCATCGAGCCGGGCGCGTCGAGCAGGCTATGCCACGAAGCGGGAACGGTGTCGGCGTCCGATCAGGTAGCCAGCGCCGCCGAGGAGCAGAAGCGCACCGCCGATGCCGGCCACGGTCGCGGTATCGTCACCGGTGACGGGCAGCCCACCGCCCTCGCCGCCGCCGGGGGCGCCCAGGCTGGCGGAGGAAGCAGGCGCCGGTGCAACGGTCGTCGTGGCGCTGGGCGTGGCGCTCGGCGTCGGTGTGGGCTGAGACGTTGCTGTCGGCGCGGGCTGAGACGCGCAGTCAAGCGCACGTGCGGCATACAGGCCGTCGTTCAGGTAAGCCAGGTAGGCATCGATGGTCCCGTCGTCGAGCGCCTTCTGCGCGGCCGCCTTCACGTTGGTACCAGCGCCCGTCAACGTCCGGACCACCGTGACCCGCAGAGCCGTTGACCAGGCGTTCTGCACGTCCGCCTTGAAGAATGCACGCAGATCATCCGCGGTGCCGTCCAAGCGCTCCTGAATGGCGTCAGGCAGAACGGGCAACGAGTCGGCGTTCGCCGCGGCCAGGATCTGGTTGGCCAACACGCGCACCTCTACATTGGTGGCGGTATCCAGGTCGATGGTGACAAGCTCGCGGATATCCTTGTACACCTTGCGCTCGACCGTTTGGCAGGCCTCGTTTAGCACGGGTGGTTCGGTTTGAGCCATCGCCGGCGCCGCCGGAACCAGGAAGGCCAGCGCCATTAGCACGCCGGCCCGTAGCTTCCATCGCATGTGGGTCTTCCTCCCCGCTGCAGGCCAAAACGTGGCGATGCTACCCGTCGCTCACGCCAGTCGTTGCCCCATCCGTGGCCGGCCTCGCGTCGAGGCTACGGATCCGCGGGCTTAGCGGTCCGCGTCCAGTCCGCAAGAGGCCGGGCGGACACCCTAGGAGCGTGCAGAGACCGCAGGGCCGGAACAGCGACGTACAGCCATTCGTACAGCCAAGCCCGTTGACTAGCGCCGTCATAGGCAGACCCAAGACGACGGGCCGAGCAGGTCAGCCGCAGTCACTGACACCCTCCGAGACAAGTCTCGATCTTTGCAAGGCAGGGGTTAGGGGTTCGAGTCCCCTGGGCTCCACCAGCACTTTCCTTGGTTGATCTCGGGTCCCGATCACAGCCAAGCGGTCACGCCGTCCCTTCCTCGCCCAGCACCCGATCGATGCCGAGGCAGCGTGACGAGCCCGCGCGGGCAGGACGTGCCCGTAGGTGTCGGCCGTCATCCGGATCGTGGAGCGCCCGAGCAGTTCCATGACGCGCCGCACAAGGCGACGGCTGTCCATATGCCCGAGGCTGGCAGCTGTGTGCCGCCGCTACCGTGATGCCCGTGACGACCTACGAGGCGGGCGCAACGGCCGTGGACATCCTGCTCGCCAGCGCCGCTGTCGCCGTGGTCGGGTGTGCTGCCTGGGTGGTCATCAGCAGCCGACGTGCGTCAACGGTTCGGCTGTTCGGGCGGACAGTGCATCACCCCCTGCTGCGGGCCGCAGGGGCAGCGTGCATGGGGTTCTACGCTCTGCTGGGGCTGGGAAACCTCACGGAGGTCACGCCCAGCACATGGCGCACTCCGAGCCGGTGGATCAGTGCTGTGCTGTTACTGGCCGCGTTGGCTCTAATGGTCACCTACGGGGTCCTTGAATCTCGCGCCAGGCGTCGGATTGGTCGTGAGTAGCAATTTGGGCCGTGACGAGCGCCAGCGTGGCCGGCCGTCGGCGATGTCAGGGCGCTCGGCTGCCGCGCCGCTCCGCGGCTTGCCGCCGGGTACACAAACGTCCAGGCGCGCGGAGAGCCCGCGGCACGGGGTTCGAGTCCCCTGGGCTCCACCAGCACTTTCCTCGGTTGATCTCAATCCCGGTCACGGCAGCTTCCGCGGCGCCAGGCAGCGCGCGCTGCCTGGCCGCGATGTCCACGTCCTGAGGGACAGCCGTGGTTACAGGGTCTTGACCTGGCCGCCATCGAGGATGAATTCGGAACCGGTGGTGTTGGCGGAGCGGGCGGAGGCAAGGAACAGCACCAGGTCGGCCACCTCGCCGGCCTCGGTGACCCTGCCGGTGCTGATCGCCATGCTCTGCGGCACGACCTCGTCGAGCGCCTGCTGGGCGGTGACACCCGCGCTGGCGGCGACGGCGTGGGCGAAACCGTCGGGCCCGGTCCAGAACGGGGTCCGCACCGGGCCGGGCGAGACGGCATTGACCCGGACACCGCGCGGTGCGAACTCCTCCGACAGGGTCTTGGTCAGGTTGGCGACCGCCGCCTTCGCCGCCGAATAATCGACCAC
Organism: Micromonospora sp. NPDC005161; assembly: GCF_053599855.1. Taxonomy (NCBI): domain Bacteria; kingdom Bacillati; phylum Actinomycetota; class Actinomycetes; order Micromonosporales; family Micromonosporaceae; genus Micromonospora; species Micromonospora sp. NPDC005161. The sequence continues at coordinate 162,550 of NZ_JBSFYQ010000002.1, read as the reverse complement.
CATCGGGAACGGCAGCCGGGCGTTGATGCTGCTGATGTTGACGATCGTTCCGCCGTTGTCCAGCAGGGCGGGCAGGGCCGCCCTGCTCGTGCGTACGGCGCTGAAGAACGTCACGTCGAACACGCGTGCCCACTCGGCGTCGTCGACGTCGAGGAATCCTGACCGGACGCTGCCGGCACCAACGTTGTTGACCAGCACATCCAGTCGCCCGTACGTCGACAGCGCGGCGTCGACGAGCCGCTGCGGGGTATCCGCGTCGGTGATGTCGGCCAGCACCACGGTGGCCCCGCGCGCAGCCTGGGCGTCGAACTCCGGCGTGCTCGTGCGGCTGCTCGCCACCACGTGCGCACCCTCGTCGAGCAATGCCGCCACGGTGGTGAGACCGATGCCCCTGCTTGCGCCGGTGACGATGGCGACCTTGCCCTGCAGTTCGAGATTCATTACCACTCCTGATTGTTGACTGATCTGTTCCTAATTCGGGCAGCAAAAAGTCAGTCGAGGGCGCCCAAAGCGACCTCCACGGCGTTGTCGAGGAACGCTCGATCCGCGCGGGCCTTACCCATCACCCGGAGACCCTGCAGGAACGTGGTCAGGAACTGGGCCAGCTCCTGCGGTTTCTTGTCCGCCGCGATCTCACCGCGGACCCGCGCCCGCTCCAACGCCCCGGCCAGGGCCGACTCGATCTGACCCATCGTGCGCGAAACCTGCTGCACCGTTTCCGGATGCGCCGAGCGCTCCGTGGTCGCGTTGACCAGCAGGCAGCCCAGCTCCGGATCGGCCAGGTCGGTCTCCACCAGCTCCAGGAGCACCGCCCGGAGCGCAGGACGCACCTGCTCCGCCCGGTCCAACACCTCGATCAGCCCCGCCGCGTGGCGCTGGCAGTAACGGCGAAGCGCCAGCGCGTAGAGCTGCTCCTTGGATCCGAACGCCTTGTACAGGCTGCCGCGGGCGATTCCGAGGCCCTCCACGAGATCCTCCGTCGAGGTCGCCTCAAACCCCTGACGCCAGAACAACTCCATCGCACGGTTCACCGCCGTGTCGATGTCGAACGTCCTTGGCCTGCCCATGCGACAACCATAGAGGTAGGGAACTGATCAGTCCACAACTGTGGGGGCAGTCACCCGTGGCGGCGTTCGGCGACATCGGTCAGACCATTGAGTGGATGCTGAATGCCGGTGCCTGCTGCGGTCGGTTGTCGCCGCCCGTCCACAAGGTGCGCCAGGTGTGAGCGGAAGACCCCCGTGGTCGGGCACGGTCAGCCCTCGGATCAGCTCGCCCCACCGTGGTCGGGTCGGGCCTGCGGCAGGTGCTCCACCAGCTTGGTGAGCGCGCCATTGGCGAAGGTGGCACCGAGCGCGGACCCGGCCCCGATGGTCCAGCCGACCGGTCCGAGCGGGGTGCAGCCGAAGAACTGGCTCACCCCCGGCGTCTGCACCACCACGACGAGCACCCCCAGCGACGCCGCCGTGGACGCCAGCACCGCCGGGCTGGTGCCGCCGGCCAGGATCGTCTGGCCGAGCTGGGTGCCGACCAGGGAGACCAGCGCGACGGTGCCGGCCCGCTGACGGCGGCCGGTGTACCGGGCCAACGTCCAGCCGGCGGTCGCGCCCAGCGTGGTGGCCGCCGCGCGCAGCCCGATCTCCCTGGTGAGCGTCTCTCCGAGTGAGGCGTCCGGGCCCTCCCGGAGCAGGCCGTCAGTGCGGTCCGCCGCGGGCGGGCGGATCGCGATGGCGAGCGCCGGCGCCAGGTCGGTGAGGAGGTTGACCAGCAGCAGCTGCCGTCCGGTGAGCGCGGAGCGGCCGGTCGCCGCGGCGGTGAGCACGCTGAACGCGATCTCGCCGAGGTTGCCGCCGACCAGGATGCTGAGCGCGTGCCGCACCGACGACCACATCGCCCGTCCCTCGACCAGGGTGGCGATGATGGTCTCCAGCCGGTCGTCGGTGACCACCAGGTCGGCGGCGGCCCGGGCCGCCGGGGTGCCCCGCTGGCCGAGGGCGATCCCGACGTCGGCCAGCCGGATCGCCGGAGCGTCGTTGGCGCCGTCACCGGTCATCGCCACGGTCCGCCCGCACTTCTGCAACGCCTGGATGATCCGCACCTTGTGCGCCGGGGTGCAGCGGGCCACCACGTCGGTGTTGGCCAACCGCTCGGCGAGCGTCTCGTCGTCCAACTGGTCGAGTTCGCCCGCGGTGACCACCCGCTGCTCGTCGTGCTCACTGATGGTGGCGGCGATGGCCTCGGCGGTGGCCGGATGGTCCCCCGTGATCATGATGGTGTGTACGCCGGCCTGCCGGATCCGGCGTACCGCCGGGGCGGCGCTCTCCCGGACCCCGTCCGCGAGGGCGAGGAAACCCACGAAGGTCAGGGCCCGGACGTCCTCGTCGGTGACCTTCGGGTCGTCCACCTCGCACTCGGCGACGGCCAGGATCCGATGCCCGGCGCCGGCCTGGTCGGCCAGCATCCGTTGCAGCTCCGCCCGTCCGGCGTCGTCCAGCGGCTCCTGTTGGCCATCGGTGCGCCGGGCCGAGCAGCGCGGCAGCACCGTCTCCGGTGCGCCCTTGACGCTCAACAGCAGGTGACCGTCGGTCTCCCCGATGCTTGCGTGGTAGCCGCGCGACGGTTCGAACGGCAGGCTGCCCGCCGCCCGCCACCCTGCGGCGCCGGTCTGCTCCACGACCCCGGCCACCGTGGCGCCCCGCCGGACCGCACGGTCGGTCTGGAGCGCCAACTCCTCCGGATCGGCTGCGGCGGGAGTGGCCCGCAGCGCCGCAGCCAGCGTCAACCGGAGGCGATCGTCCAGCCGGTCCACCGCCGCGTACCGGTCACCGACGCCGTCGCCGACCCCGGCGAGCAGCAACTGACCCTCGGTGAGGGTGCCGGTCTTGTCGAAGCAGAGCACATCCACCCGGCCCAACGCCTCGATGGTGCGCGGGTTGCGAACCAGCGCCCCGTGCTCGGCCAGCCGCCGGGCGGCGGCCAGCTGCGCCGCGCTGACCAGAAACGGCAGTCCCTCCGGCACCGACGCCACGGCGAGGTTCGCGGCGGTCGCCGCCGTTTCGGCCAGTGGTACGCCCCGGAGCAGGCCAGCGCCGGCCACCGCCACCGCCGAGCCGGCGGCCAACGGGATGGCGGCGCTGGTCAACGAGCTCAGGCGGGCCTCCACCCCGCTGGTGGGTGGCGCCTGCCGGACCAGCGCCAGGCTGCGCCCGGCCTCGGTGTCGGTGCCGGTGGCCACCACCACGGCGGTGCCGTGTCCGGCGGCGACGGTGGTGCCTTCGTACAGCATCGAGTGCCGGTCGGCGACGGCGGCGGCGACCACCGGCTGGTCGGTCTTGGCGACCGGCAGCGACTCGCCGGTCAGCGACGACTCGTCCGCCTCCAGCCCCACCGATTCGAGCACCCGACAGTCGGCGGGCACCGAGTCACCCGGCTCGACGGTGATGATGTCCCCGAGGACCAGGTCCTCTGCGGCGACCACCCGCTCGGCGCCGTCGCGGAGGACCCGGGCGGTCACCGCCGAACGGGACAGCAGCTCGGCCAGCGACCGTTCGGTGTTTCGCTCATGCACCGCCCCGATCAGGGCGGACCCGCCGACCACGCCGCCCACCAGCGCGGCATCGACCAGCGAGCCGAACGACGCGGAGAGCACCGCGCCGGCCGCCAGCACCGGGGTGAGCGGGTTCGCGAGCTCGTCCACGAAGGCACGCAGCAGACCACCGCTTTCGGATGCGTGGCCGCCGCTCGGGCCCTGCCCGTCCTGTCGGCGCTGCGCCTCAGCGCTGTCCAGCCCGTCCGGTCCGGTGCCGAGCCGGTCGAACACGGCGCCGACCGGCATCAGGTGCCAGGCGGTCGCCACCGGCGCCGGAGTGTCCGACCGGTCCGGCAGCCGCCGGGCCCGCCAGACGCCGTGCGCGAAGGCCAGCCCGGCCGCGCCGTTCACGGCGCCTATCGACCGGCCGGGCAACTGGGTCGGAGCGGCGGTGAACGCGCCGAGCGCCCCGAGACCGGTGCCGGCCATGGCCAGTCGAACGTTCTGTTCGGTCATGCGCCGGGCCACCCCGGTCGCCTCCACCATCAGCGCCACCGTCCGGAGGTCCGCGCCGACCAGCAGGTGTGCGCCCCACGGCGGCAGCTCCTCCGGAGCCGACACCCCGAGGCCGCAGTCGGACGCGCCCAGCGCCGACCGGTCCCCGGACACCAGCATCACCACCGCCCCGTCGCGCTGCAACGCACGTACCGAGTCGGTCAGCTGGTCCCCGCCGGGCAGCATCGCGTCGGCGAAGCCGTACCGCTGCTCGTCACCGCCGGCCACGACCAGCCGCAGGCCGGCCTGCCGGGCCGCGGCCGGCAGGCTGTCGACACCCGGCGCGGGCTCCGGTTCGACCCGGAGCAGTGCGGCGAGCCGGTCGCCATGGGCCAGGCCGAGCAGCTGACCACCGGCGGCCCGCAGCCGGTCGCCGTCGGGCGTGTCGTCAGGATCGCTGGGGGGCAGTTGGTCCAGTGGCCCGAGCCGCCAGCCGTCCGCCGCCCGTGAGCCGGCCGGATCAGCCGGGTCGAACAACGCGAACGCCCGTTCGGCCACCTGCTCGACGTCCACGTCCCGCGCCGGGGCCAGGTCGGCCAGCACACCCCGGTCCGAGCCGAGCACCGCGGCGTCCAACACCAGCGTGTCGATCCGGTCGAGCTCGCGCAGCACGCTGCGGTCCATCGCGATCACGCCGCGCCGGGCCAGGATCCGGCCGAGCTGAGCGGCGTACCCCTCGCGTCCACTGCCGGGGGCCTTGGGCAACGCGGACAGGCCCAGCGCGGCGGCCCGCTTGGGGCCGGCGAAGGGCGTCGCGGCAGCGGCAGCCGCCGCGCCGGCGGCCAGCATCCGGCTGATGTACCGCTCGACCGGGCCGTCCGGCTTGGGCCGGGGGCGTTCGACCACCGGCCACCGGGCGGTGGCGCGTTCCGGGTCGCCGGTCAGCCGTGGCTCGGCCCGTTCCCACGCGGCGAGCTGCGCCCGCGCCTCGCCCCACTGCACGATGCGTTGAGCGCCGTCCAGGACTATCCCGGCCCAGCCTCCGGCCAGGCCCAGCACCACCGCTTCGGCGAGCGGAAAGAGGATGTCGGCGCGCGGATCGGCGCGTAGACCTCGGGCGGCGAATGCATGCAGCTTGGGTTGCAGGTCCACCGCGGTGAGCAACCCGGCCACCTCGGCGGGCACCGGCGTGAACGGCAGGATCCGGGTGGCCGCCGAGATGGTCAGGCCCAACGCGTCCGAGGCGAGCGCACCGAGGGTGCGGGGAGTTCGGGGCCCCTCCTCCGGTGGGTGCGGCGGCGGGATCTCCGGGTCGGGCTCGTGGTCACAGGTCTTCTCGACCCGGGCGATCGTGGCGATCAGGTCCGGCAGCTTCGGCTCTGGTGCCCGCACGGCCACCACCACCCGGCCGGACGGCGCGTTGACCCGGGCCCAGGCGACCCCCGGCATTCGCTCCAGCGCGCCCTCCACCTGCCGGGCCAGCCGGTCACCGCCGTCCTGGCAGACACCGTGCACCTCGATGTGGTGCCGGCCGGGCCGGGACCAGACCCGACGCCGGGTCAGACCGGCCGTCCGGGCCAGCCGGGTCGCGGCCGAGCCCACGGTCCGGGACGCCTCGCCGACCAGATTCGGCAGGCCGAAGGACGGCAGGAGGCGGCCGACGGCCCGGCCCGCCGCCGTCATCGAGGCGTACGACTGGACGGACGCCGGCCCGACTCCCCGTAGCTGCTGCTCCCACCCACGCCCATCGTCGCCCTCCCGCCGCCTCGCGTCCGGCGGCCTGGCTTCCCGGCCTGCCATCCGTTATGCCCCGCGAGCAGCGGAACTTTCCGCAGGCGGCGGCGCATGGACGGGGTGGGCGGTGGAATCCGGCGAACGTCAACGGATACGGGGAGGCCGAATGAGCACGCTGACGCGACACCTCAACGGCGCGCAGGAGAACGTCCGGACGTACGGCCGGCGGGTGGAGGTGCCGATGCTGGGTCAGGTGGCGGTGCCGCCGCCGGACCGGATCGCGTACTACGCCGGGCTCGGGGTGCTCGCCGCACTCCAGGTCATCGAATGGCCGCTGGCCCTGGTGATCACCGCCGGCCACCTCCTGTCGGACCAGCACTTCTCGGGACTGGTACGAGGCGTCGGGGAGGCGCTGGAGAACGCCTGACGAGAGCCGGGTCACACCGGTTGACCTGAATCCGGGTTGAGGTCGCAGGCTGGGCGCATGCCGCGCACACCTCTGGGGACCCGCCCGCCCGACGCCCGCTCGGCGGGTGCTCGGTGACCGCCACCGTCGTACCGGCCCCGCCGGGGCTGTTCGCGCCCCGGCTGCGCGCGATGACGGTGGGCAGTGTCGCGCTGATCTCGCTGCTCGCGTTCGAGGCGCTGGCGGTCGGTACGGCGATGCCGACCGTCGCCCGCAGCCTGGACGGGCTGGCGCTGTACGGCATCGCCTTCGGCGGCCCGTTCGCCGCGGGTGTGCTGGCCATGGTGGTCTCCGGTATCTGGTGCGACTCGCGTGGGCCTCGGGGGCCGATGTGGCACGGCGTCGCCTGGTTCGTGGTCGGACTGCTGATCGCCGGGACCGCCCCCGTGATGGGTGCGCTGGTCGTCGGCCGGGTGGTGCAGGGGTTCGGCTCCGGGCTGCTCTCGGTGGCGCTCTACGTGATCGTCGGGCACGCGTACCCGGAGGAGCTGCACCGGCGGATCTTCGCCGCGTTCGCGGCGGCGTGGGTCGTACCGTCGCTGGTCGGGCCGGCGCTGGCGGGCCTGATCGTCGAGTACCTGGGCTGGCGGTGGGTCTTCCTGGCGGTGCCGGCGGTGGCGGTGCCGGCCGTGCTGTTGATCCATCCCGGCCTGCGGTCGCTGGACCGGACTGTGCCGACCCGGCCGGCGGCGGGCGCGGCGGCCCGCATCGGCTGGGCGTGCGGGGCGGCGGTGAGCGCCGCACTGCTGCACATCGGGGGACAGCAGCGCGGTGCCGCCGCCGTGGTCCTGATCGCGCTCGCGGTGACCGGCCTGCTGGTCTGCGCTCCGCGCCTGCTGCCGCCCGGCTTCCTACGGGCGGCCCGGGGCCTGCCCACCGTGGTCGGGCTGCGCGGTCTGGCCTCGGCGGCGTTCGTCGGCGCCGAGGTGGTCATCCCGTTGATGCTGTCCCGGGAGCGGGGTCTGTCGCCGACCGCCGCCGGGCTGGTTCTCACGGTCGGGGCGCTGGCCTGGTCGGTGGGCTCCTGGGTGCAGGGCCGGATCCCGCTGCCGGCCTCCCGCGCGAGCCTGCCGCGGGCCGGGTTGAGCTGCATCACGATCGGCACCGCCACGGTGGCGCTGGCCGTCCGGCCCGAGCTGCCGGTGGCCGTCGCGGTGCTGGGCTGGGCGGTGGCCGGCCTCGGCATGGGGTTGCTCTATCCGTCGCTGTCGGTGCTCACCCTGGAGCTGTCCGCCCCCGGGGAGCAGGGCCGGAACAGTTCCTCGCTGCAGCTGGGCGACTCGCTCTTCGCGGCGACCGTGCTGGCGCTCACCGGCGCCGTGCTGGCCGCCGGGAGCGCGCCGGGCCCGGCCAGCTACACGGCGACCCTGGTGGTGGCCGCCGGGTTGGCGTTGCTCGGTGCGCTGCTGGCCGGCCGGGTGGTGGTTGCGGGAGGGCGCGGCCGGGCGGGTGATCCGTGGATTCAGCGGCGTCCGGCGCCGGTGGGCCGGGAGGATGGCGGGCGATGAACTTCCTGACCGTCCTTCCGTTGGCCGTGGTGATGGTCGCCGGGACCCAGTTGGTCGTGGCGGTCTTCCTCGCGTCGTCGGACCGTCCCCGGGCAGCGTCGCTGGGCTTCCTCGCCGGCGCCGGGCTGGTGGTCGCCGCCGGGGTGACGGTGGCGTGGCTGCTCGTCCGGCTGGTGGGCCGCCCGGCCGCCGATGCGACGGCCGTCGCGGGCCGGCTCGATCGCGGGCCCGTCATCGACCTGGTGGTGCTCGTCCTGCTCGTCAGCCTGGCGGTGGTGGTCTGGCTGCGTCGGAACCGGGCCGGTCAGCCGAAGTGGCTGGGGAGCATCGGGCACGCCGACCCCGCCTGGGCGTTGCGACTGGGCGCGCTGCTCTTCGTGGTGACGCCCACCGATGACCTGACCATGGCCGCCGTCGGGGCGAGCGTGGCCCGGCACAACCTGCCGTGGTGGCACCTGCTGCCGTTCGTGCTGTTCACGGTGACGTTGCTCGCCCTGCCGCTGCTGGCGCTGCTCCTGCTCGGGCGGCGCGCGGCACGGGTGCTGGCCCGGATGCGGGAGTGGGCCCAGGGGCACGCCTGGGTGGTCAGCGAAGTGTTGATCGCGTTCTTCACGCTGCTGACCGTGCTGGACCTGATCCGTTCGGGGTGAGCCGCCGCACACCCGGTCACGGGCCGTGCCGGGTCGCCGTCAACAGCGGGTGGCCCACGGGCGGCGCGGCCGCGCCGGACGGGTCGATGGGCTGGCGGATGCCGTGGTTTCGCGGCGGGATGGGAGGACGGGATGAGGGTTCTGGTCACCGGAGCGAGCGGTCGCCTGGGCCACGCGGTGCTGGCCCGGCTGCGCGACGACGGAGTCACCATCCGGGCGACCAGCCGACGGCCGCGTGCCGGCGGCGAGGTCGAGTGGGTGGCGACCGACCTGGCCACCGGGGAGGGGCTGACCGAGGCGGTGGCCGGGATGGACGCGGTGCTGCACCTGGCGTCCGCACCCCAGGGTCGGCGGACCTACCAGGTGGACGTGCTGGGCACGCGTCGGCTGGTGGTCGCCGCCGGCGCCGCCGGTGTCCGGCACCTGGTGTACGTCTCGATCGTCGGCGTGGACCGGGTCCCCATCCCGTACTACCGGCACAAGCTCGCCGCCGAGCAGGTGGTCGCGGCCGGCCCGGTGCCGTGGTCGGTGCTGCGGGCGACCCAGTTCCCGCAGTTCCTGGACGACATGCTGACCGCCAGCGTGCGGCTGGGGCTGGTGATCGGCGACCGCGCGGTGCTCGCCCAGCCGATCGACCCGGGCGAGGTTGCGGCGCGGCTGGCGGCTCGCCTGGTCGCCGGCCCGCTGGGCGGCATCGAGGAGTACGGCGGGCCGCAGGTGCTCCGCTTCGACGAGGCGGTCCGCGCCTGGCGGGAGGCCCGGGGATCACGCCGGCCCCTGCTGCCGGTGCGGATCCCCGGCCGGCTGGGTCGTGAACTGCGCGCCGGCGGCCTGGTCACCGAGGTGCTGCCCCGAGGCGTTCGCACCTGGGCCGATCACCTCGCTGACACGTACGGGGGAACCGGGCGGAGATGAGACGTACACCGGTTCACGTTCGTCTTACGGTGACGCCATGTTCGCAGTCGTCACCACCGTGATCCTTTATGTCTTCGGCTTCGTCTTCCTCTACGGCGTGATCCGGCTGGGTGTCCGGCACGCGCTGGAGGACGTGGAGCTGTTCCGAGCCAAGGCCCAGCGCGCCGAGGAGTTGGCCGCCTCCCGCGACCGCACCTTCCTGCGCGAGAACGCCTTCCTCGCCGGCAGCTGAGCCGCCGGTCGGCTCGGCCCCGGACGGGCGGGGCCGCGTGGCGGCTCGGGATCGTGGGACGGTTCGGGAGTCGCCGGGCGGTTCGGCGTGGCGGGTGCGAGGATCGCATCCGTGATGGGAACGCTGAAGACCGAACCGGCCCGTGCCCGACTGGACCTGCTCGCACCGCCGGTGGCGGAGGCGATCGCGCAGTGGCCCGCCGACGCGCCGATGGACGTCGACGAGGTGCTGGTCGCCCCGATCGACGCCGATCTCGCCGACACGGCCGCGTTCTGCGCGGCGTACGAGGTGGGGCTGGACGTGTCGGCCAACTGCGTGGTGGTGGCCGGCAAGCGCGAGGGTGTGGTCCGCTACGCGGCCTGCATCATCCTGGCCACCACCCGTGCCGACGTGAACGGAGTGGCCCGCCGGGCGCTCGACGTGCGGAAGGCGAGCTTCGCTCCGATGGACGACGCGGTCGCGCTCACCGGCATGGAGTACGGCGGCATCACCCCGATCGGGTTGCCGGCGCAGTGGCCGATCCTGGTGGACTCGCGGGTGATCGCGACGCCGCACGTGATCATCGGGTCCGGCGTACGGCACAGCAAGATCGCGCTTCCCGGGCCGGCGCTCGGCGTGCTGCCCGGCGCGCAGGTGGTGGAGGGCCTGGCCCGACCGGCCTGACCAGGCACCCGCATCGATACCGTTGCACGTGAAACATCACGCCGGTCGATGCCGGGTGCCTGGCCGGCTGCGGCCTGACTCAGTGCGAGTGTGCTCCGGACTCGCGCTGCTCGACCTCCGCCAGCGCGGCGAGCAGCGTCTGGGTCTCCTGTGCGCCGGTGACCGCGTACTTTCCGGCCAGCACGAAGGTCGGCACGCTGGTGACGCCCAGCTCCCGCGCGGCGGCCAACTCGGCGGCGATGTCGGTGGCCCGCTCGTCGGAGTCGAGGAACCTGCGCACGTCGGCGGCGTCCAGGCCGATGCCGCCGGCCACCGTGGCCAGGGCCTCGTGGGAGCCGACGTCGACGCCCTGGGTGAAGTACGCCTGATAGAGCGCCTCCACCATGTCGGCGGCCCGGCCGTGGTCGGTCGCGTATGAGACCAGCCGGTGCGCGTCGAAGGTGTTGGCGGCCACCGCCCGGTCGAAGTCGAGCCGGAGCCCGTCACCGGCCGCGATCCCGGTCACGTGGGCGAACATCTGCCGGGCCCGCTCCGGGCCGCCGAACTTGGCGGCCATCGCCTCCATCAGCGGACGGGGCTCGGCCACCGGCGACGGATCGAGTTGGAACGGCCGGTAGCGGACGGTCACCTCGCCGTCGTAGCTGGCGAGCGCCTTCTCCAGCCGGCGCTTGCCGATGTAACACCACGGGCACACGACGTCCGCGTAGATCTCGATCTCCATGATCGGTGCCAACTCCCTGGTCAGCCGATCTGTTCCCGTACCTGGCGCTTGAGCCGGCCCAGGATCGCGGTGCCGCCGCGCACCCGCAGCGGGCTGATCGCCTGCGCCAGGCCCATCCGCTGGTAGAGGTCGTCCGGCACGGCCAGCACCTCCTCGGCGCTCGCGCCGGCCAACCCTTCGGCGAGGATCCCGGCGAAGGCCCGGGTGGTCGGCGCCTCCGGTGGACAGTCGAAGAGCGTCTCGACGACCCCGTCCGGCGTCACCCGGGCGCGTAGGAAGAACGCCGTCTGGCACTCCGGCACCTGCTCCATGCCCTCGCGCTCGGCGGCCTCCACCGGGAGCGGCGGGATGACGTCGGCGTACTCGAGCAGCATCTCCAGCACCAGGTCGCGCGGCGCGGAGGCGAACTCGTCGACGATCTCGGCCAGTCGGGCCGGCATGTCAGCCATGCGTCGAGGCTACCGCTGCTAATAGGGGCCCCTTCCTCTACCTGAGGCGATAGGAAGGGGCCCTTCCTCACACGGTGGGGGACTGCTCGCTGATCTCGCTGAGGGCGCTCGTCGGGTCGAGCTGCATGGCCAGGTCGCCGAGCGAGACGATGCCGACCAGCTTGCGGTCGGTGTCGCAGACCAGCACCCGGCGGATGCCCCGGTCCCGCATCAACGCCGCCGCCTCGCCCGCCGTGCAGTGCTGCTCGATCATGACGACCTCGCGGGTGACGATCGAGCCGATGGTCGTGGCGGCCGGCGAGATGTTCTCGGCCACCGCCCGGACCACGATGTCGCGGTCGGTGAGCATGCCGGCGAGGCTGGCGCCGTCGGTGACCACCACGTCACCGATGTCCGCCTCCTTCATCACCCTGGCCGCCTCGTCCAGGGTGGTCTCCGCCGGCAGGTACACCACCTGCTTGGTCATCACGTCGCTGACCCGGTAACCGGTCATCAGAGCCTCCGAAGACATATCCACCCGATCGAACTGCGGTACCCCGTGCCGCGGTGGCTACACCACGGTCCCACGTTCCCGGCGTACCTCGTCGACCAACCGTTCCACCAGACCGTCCAACGGCAGCTCGGTGCGCCCGTCGCCGGCCCGCTCGCGCAGCTCGACGTACCCGTCGGCCAGCCGTCGGCCGACCACGACGGCGCGCGGCACACCGATCAGCTCGGCGTCGGTGAACTTCACCCCGGCCGAGACATGCGTCCGGTCGTCGACCAGCACCCGCAGGCCGGCGGCCGCGAGCCGCCCGCCGAGCTCCAGCGCCGCGTCGAGCTGCGGCCCCTTGCCCGCCACGACCAGGTGTACGTCACACGGCGCGACCGCCGCCGGCCACACCAGCCCCCGGTCGTCGTGGTGCTGCTCGGCGATCGCCGCCACCGCCCGCGACACCCCGATGCCGTAGCAGCCCATGGTCGGCCGGACCGGCTTGCCCGCCGGACCGAGCACGTCGACCGCGAACGCGTCGGTGAACCGGCGGCCGAGTTGGAAGATGTGCCCGATCTCGATGCCCCGCCGGATGGTCAGCTGGCCACCCTCGCAGGTCGGGCAGGGGTCGCCGGCCCGTACGTCGGCCGCCTCGATCGTGCCGTCGGGCGTGAAGTCCCGCCCGCAGACCACGTCCGTCGCGTGCCGGCCCGGCTCGTTCGCCCCGGTCAACCAGGCCGAGCCGGGCACCACCCGCGGGTCGACGAGGTAGCGGATGCCCAGCTTGTCGAGCAGTTGCGGCCCGATGTACCCGCGAACCAGCTCGGGATGGTCGGCCCACTCCTCGAAGACGGCCACCTGGGCCGGGTGCAGCGCGGCGTCCACCCGCTTCAGGTCGACCTCCCGGTCACCAGGAACGCCGACCACCAGCGGCTCGGCCCGGTCCGCGCCCGGCAGACGGACGGCCAGCACGACGTTCTTCAGGGTGTCGGCGGCCGTCCAGCCGTCCCGGCCACCCAGCCGGCGCGCGTTGGCCAGCTCGACCAGGCTGGCGATCGTCGGGGTCTCGGGAGTGTCGTGCACCTCGACGGCCGGCTGCGCGGTCGGGTCGCCGGCGGCCGGCACCCGGGTGGTGACCGCCTCGGTGTTCGCCGCGTAGTCGCAGGCGGTGCAGCCGACGAAGGTGTCCTCGCCGACCGGCGTCGCGGCCAGGAACTCCTCCGACGCCGAGCCGCCCATCGCCCCGGACATCGCGTGCACCACCGTGTAGTCCAGGCCCAGCCGGTCGAAGATCCGCTGGTACGCCGCCCGGTGCCGCCCGTACGCGTCCCGCAGCCCCGCCTCGTCCAGGTCGAAGGAGTACGCGTCCTTCATGAGGAACTCCCGGCCGCGCAGCAGACCGGCCCGCGGCCGTGCCTCGTCCCGGAACTTGGTCTGCACCTGGAACAGCGTCACCGGGAAGTCCCGGTACGAGGTGAACAGGTCCTTGACCAGCAGTGCTGCCAGCTCCTCGTGGGTGGGTGCCAACAGGTACTCGGCGCCGCGTCGGTCGGCGAGGGTGAAGATGTCGTCGCCGTACTCCGTCCACCGGCCGCTGGTCCGGTACGGCTCCGCCGGCAGCAGCGCCGGGAAGTGCACCTCCTGGTCGCCGATCGCGATCAGCTCGCCGCGTACCACCTCGGTGATCCGGTCCAGCACCAGCTTGCCCAGCGGCAGCCAGGTGTAGCCGCCCGGCGCGGCGCGGCGGATGTAGCCGGCGCGCAGCAGGAGCCGGTGGCTCGGCACCTCCGCGTCGGCCGGGTCCTCGCGCAGCGTTCGCAGCAGCAGGGTCGACATGCGTAGCAGCATCAGCGCAGCCTACGACCGGTGCGGCGGGATGAGCGATCCATTTCGACGCTGATGTTCCGCGTGATCGACTCGGTTTTCATGATGTCGGGGTATCCCGTTCGTGGGGATGCCCCGGTTTCCGGGATCCCGAGTGGATCAGCCCCGGTGCGGCGAGGTCAGCGCCGTTTGGCAGCGGTGACGAAGGCTCGCCAGGACTGCGGGTCGAAGGTGAGCACCGCACCGGCCGGGTCCTCGCTGTCCCGCACACCGACGACGCGGGCCGGGCCACCCCGAGCGCGACTGATGACCTCCGCCACGTCATCCCTGCGGGGGCACCAGCGGCCGGGTCTCCGGTGACAGACTGGTCGCCGCAGGCAACGAATGGCGTGAGGGGAGCGCGGGTGCGCTGGCGCAGTTTTGTCGCGGTCGGGGACAGCTTCACCGAGGGTATGGACGACGCGTACCCGGACGGCACCTACCGAGGCTGGGCCGACATGGTGGCGACCCGGCTCGCCGCCGAGGCGGGTCCCGACTTCCGGTACGCCAATCTGGCCATCCGCGGTCGGCTCTTCCCCAGCGTGGTCGCCGAGCAGGTGCCCGCCGCGGTGGCCATGAAGCCCGACCTGATCAGCTTCGCGGCTGGCGGCAACGACGTGCTGCGCCGCACCTTCGATCCGGACACGCTGGTCGCCCGCTTCGACGAGGTGGTGCGGCAGTTGCGTTCGGGCGGCGCGGACGTGCTGCTCTTCCGGTTCGCCGACGTGATGGCCCGGCTGCCCGGCCAGCGTCTCGTCGCTCCCCGGGTGGAGCTGCTCAACCAGGCGGTCGGCGAGACCGCGGAGCGGCACGGCGCCATCATGGTCGACCTGTACGCCGACGACACCTTCCTCAACCCGATGCTCTGGAGCACCGACCGGCTGCATCTGAGCGAGGCCGGGCACCGACGGGTCGCCGGACAGGTGCTCACCGCGCTCGGCGTCGGCTGCGACGAGGAGTGGCTGATGGTGCCCCCGCACCCCGCGCCCTCTCCGTGGCTCGCCGCCCGCGCGGCCGACCTGCGCTGGGCCGGGCAGCATCTGGCCCCGTGGATCAAGCGCCGGCTGACCGGCCGGTCGTCCGGCGACACGGTCACCGCGAAGCGTCCGCTGCTCGGGCCGATCGTCGACTGAGCGTGCGCACCCTGCACACCGCGCCGCTGCTGCGGCTCACTCCGGATGGCGAGCCGGCGGCGGATCACGCCGTGGTGGTGAGCGGCGACCGGATCGAGGCCGTCGGTCCGCTGGCCGAGCTGAGCGGGGCGTACGCCGGGGTGCGGGTCCGCCGCTGGCCCGGCACGTTGGGGCCGGGTCTGCTGCACGACGGCCCGCTGCCGGTGGCGCCCACCCCGCGCGAGCGGGTGCACGCGCTGCTGCGGAGCGGGGTGACGGCGGTGCTGGCGGAGCACCTTGCGGACCCGGCGCTGCGGGCCGCAGTCGACCGGGGTGACCTGCTGGTGCTGCTGGCGGCCGTACCACCGAGATTGCACAAGGGCGGGCGCGCCGACCTGGCGGTCCTCGACGCCGACGGTGCCTGCCTGGTGACCGTGGTCGCCGGTCGGATCGCCCACCGCCGCGCCTGACCCTTCAGTCACGTGCGCGGCGTCGCACCCGATGGCCGGTCGAGGGGCAGGGTTGCGGCGTACCTTGGGGATCATGTCTGTGCCGAACGATCCTGATCCCCGCCTCCAGTCGTACGCGGACCCGCAGCGGCTGGTCACCACCGACTGGCTGGCCGAGCACCTGGGCGACGAGGGCCTCGTCGTGGTCGAGTCCGACGAGGACGTGCTGCTCTACGAGTCCGGTCACATCCCCGGTGCCGTCAAGGTCGACTGGCACACGGAGCTGAACGACCAGGTGACCCGGGACTATCTCGACGCGAAGGGCTTCGCCGAGATGTGCGCCGCCAAGGGCATCGGCCGAGGCGACACGGTGGTCTTCTACGGCGACAACTTCAACTGGTGGGCCGCGTACGCCCTCTGGGTCTTCTCGCTCTTTGGGCACGCCGACGTGCGGCTGCTCGACGGCGGCCGGCAGAAGTGGATCGCCGAGGGGCGCGAGGTGACCCGCGACAAGCCGTCCCGTCCGCGCGCCGACTACCCGGTGCCGCTGCGGGACGACACGCCGCTCCGGGCGTTCCGCGAGCAGGTGATGGCGCACATCGCCGCGGGTCGGCCGCTGGTCGACGTCCGGTCCCCGGGCGAGTACACCGGCGAGATGCTGCACATGCCGGACTACCCGCAGGAGGGTGCGCTGCGTGGCGGGCACATCCCGGGTGCGGTGAACAAGCCGTGGAAGTCCGCCGCCAACGAGGACGGCACGTTCAAGTCGTCGGACGAACTGCGCGCGATCTACGCCGACCAGCTCGGCCTCAGCCCGGACGACGACGTGATCGCGTACTGCCGGATCGGTGAGCGGTCGAGCCACACCTGGTTCGTGCTGCGGCACCTGCTGGGATACCCGCAGGTGCGTAACTACGACGGCTCCTGGACCGAGTGGGGCAACCTGGTCCGGGCTCCCGTCGTGAAGGGCGACCAGCCGGGCGGCCTCGCCGCCTGAGCGGCCCAACCGTCCCCGCGCGGCCGTTGTCGTCTCGCGGGGACGGTGCTCAGCCAGCCAGTGCCACCACACCGGGCAGGTCGCGGACGATACCGCTGACCTCGCCGGTCTCCGGGTGCCACCGTGCCAGGCCGGCCGGTTCCAGACGGAGGAGCACCGCACCCTCCTTGTCCCAGCCCAGCACCTCGCAACAGCCCTTGGCGCGGTCCCGGCCCAGGTCGAGGACGTGGGAAACAGCGCCGGTGCGGGCGTCCAGCACGGCCACTCCCTCGGCGCCGTCGATCTCGCCGCTGGTGATCCACGCTGCCCGGGCCAGCCGCTCGCCGTGCAGCCAACCCCGGCCATAGAACTCGTTGACCTGGTACGGCGCGGGCAGCGCGTCGCCGGTGATCCGCTCTTCGGAGCGGATGGTGCCCTCGCGGGCGGTCCGGCTGCGCAGCATCAGGCCGCCCCGCTCGCCACCCACCTCGACTAGCGCCGCCTCGCGGCCTGCCGCCGGGTCGGGTGCCACGACGTCCCAGGCCGACACATCGATGGTGCTCGCCGCGTCGGTCTCCCGGTCCACCGCGTACGTCCGGTTGTCGCCGCCGACCAGCACCCGGTCGTTCGCCCAGACCACCAGCTCCAGGTAACCGTCGAGCGGGACCCGGCGCACGCCCGCTCTGGTGAGGTCGACCATGACCAGCTCGCTGGTCTGTGCGAAAGCGGCCCATCGGCCGTCCGGCGACAGCACTCCCGGCTTCACGGCGGGCGCCTCGTTGCCGCCCTCGTCCCGGGTGGGCGCCAGCGAAACAACGTCGAGACTGCGCACGACGCCGTCGTCGCCGAGGATCCGGACGGGACCGTCCGCGTGATTCTCCTCGTCCAGAGGCTGGAACAGTGCCAGCGCCCGCTGGACCGGTCGCTCCGACAGCCGCACGGTCGCCGGGCCGCTGAGCCGGGCCAACGGGTCGGGCGGGAAGGTCAGCTCGGCGGGGGCCCGCACCACCGGCGGGGCATGGCTGGGCTCCACGGTCGGGGCCACCGAATGGTCCGGCGGCGGATCCGCGGGCGGTCGCAGGGCGGCCACCGTGCCGCCGCCGATCAGTGCCACGGCCAGGGCGACCGCGCCGACCGCCCATCGGGTACGCCGGGTACGTCGGGCCCGCTCCCAGCCGGCCGCCGCTGGGTGGCTGGGTCGGACGTCCTCGACGCTGACGGTCAGCAGCCGACGCAGGTCCTGCTCGTTCACGGGTTCACCTCCAGGCCGCTGGCCAGGTCGCCGCGAGTCGCCGGCTCCTGGGCCGGTCGGGAGTCCCGGGCGAGTTCCGGGGCCACCTCGCGGAGCCGCCGCAGCGCCGCGTGGCACTGGCTCTTCACGGTGCCGACGGTCACGCCGAGCGCCTCGGCCGTGGCGACCTCGGTCAGGTCCTCGTAGTAGCGCAGCACCAGAACGGCCCGCTGCCGGGGCGGCAGCAGGCCGAGCGCGTCGTGCAGGGTGAGCCGCAGCGCGCCGTCGCGGTCGGGGGCCACCTGCTCCGGCGGGTCGGCGCTGAGCCGTTCCCGCCGCCGGCGACGCCACCACAACACCGTGTCCCGGTAGAGGATGGCCCGCACGTACGCGGCGGGATCGCCGTCGCGGACCGAGGTCCAGCGCAGCGCCAGCTTGAGCAGCGCCTCCTGGAGGAGGTCCTCGGCCTGGTGCCGGTTGCCGCAGATCAGGTAGGCCGCGCGCAGCAGGCGGTGCTGGTGGCTCTCCACGAAGGCGAGGTAGCCGTCACGTCCGTCACTTGCCGCCGGTCCCATTCGCCCACCTCCCGGCCGTCGCGTTCGGCCGTCACCTGGCAGACGCACGGGGAGGGGGAAAAGGTTGGGTCAGCTCTCCGGCTGCCCGGTCAGATAGCGCTGGAGGGTTGGTGCGACCCAGGAAACCAGCTCCTCCGGATCCAGCTCCACCATCGGCGGCAGGCGGACGATGTAGCGGGTGAAGGCGAGGCCGAGGATCTGACTGGCCACCAGGCTGGCACGCCGCGCGGTGGTTGCCGGGTCGGTGCCGAAGGTCGCCACGGCCGCGGTGAGCTGATCGGCGAAGATGCCGCGGATTCGCTCCGCCGCGCCCGGATTGGTGCTGGCGGCCCGGAGCAGTGCCGCCAGCGTCTCGTCGCCCTCCCACCGGGCGAGGAAGTGCCGCACCAGCACCGCACCGAACCGCTCGGGCGGCACGTCGGTCAGGTCGGGCAGCCGTAGGTCGAACTCGGCCGCCGCCGCGAAGAGGGCCTCCTTGCTGCCGTAGTAGCGCATCACCATCGACGGGTCGATCCGGGCGTCGGCGGCGATGGCCCGGATCGTGGCGCGCTCGTACCCGTCCGCGGCGAATCGCTCGCGAGCGGCGCGCAGGATCGCGGCCCGGGTGACGTCCGAGCGGCGGGGCTGGGCGGAGTGGGCGGGCGCTGTCATGTCAACGACCGTATGCCAACGGCTGTTGACACACAATGAGCGGCGCTCTAGCGTTGCCAACAAGTGTTTGCCAACACATGTTGGCAACGGTCGTCCGGGAGGTGGCCATGCTGCCCACGCATACCGACGTTCTGGTGGTGGGAGCCGGGCCAACCGGCCTCGCCACCGCACTGACACTGGCCCGCCGCGGATTCGAGGTGACCGTGGTGGACCAACTCGCCAGCCCGCCGATGACCTCCCGCGCGGCCGTCGTGCACGCGTACACCCTGGAGGAGCTGGACCGGATCGGCGCCGCGGCGCCGCTGGTCGCCCAGGGGGTGCGGGCGCCGCGCTTCACCGTCCGCGACCGGGACCGGGTGCTGCTGTCGGTCCCGTTCCACCAGTTGCCGTCCCGCTTCCCCTACGCGCTGATGGTCTCCCAGGCGGTCACCGAGGCCGTGCTCACCGAGCGCCTGGCCGACCTCGGCGTCCAGGTCCGGCGGCCGTGCCAGCTGTCCGGTCTGAGCCGGACCGCCGACGGGGCGCTCGCGCAGGTCGACGGGGTCGAGGTGCGCGCCCGGTTCGTGGTCGGCGCGGACGGCCTGCACAGCACGGTCCGGCGCCTGGCCGGCATCGGCTTCACCGGCCCCAGCGGCGAGGAGTCCTTCGTGCTGGCCGACGTGCGGGTGGACAGCGCCCTGCCCCGCGACGAGGCGGCGCTCTTCCTCGCCCGGTCCGGGCCGCTGATCTGGGCGCCGCTCCCGGACGGGGTGGTGCGGCTGGTCGCCGCCGCGCCGACCGCGCCGGCCGAGCCCGACCCGGCGTACCTCCAGGCGCTGCTCGACGAGCGCGGCCCGACGCGGCAACCCGAACGGGTCACCGAAGTGCTCTGGGGATCCCGGTTCCGGGTGCACCACCGGATCGCCGACACGTTCCGGTCCGGACCGGTGCTGCTGGCCGGCGACGCGGGGCACGTGCACAGTCCCGCCGGCGGGCAGGGCATGAACCTCGGCATCTGCGATGCGGTGGCGCTCGGCACCGCGCTGGCCGATGTGCTCGGCGGCGGTCCGGAGACGCTGCTGGACGACTACACCGCCCGGCAGCGCCCGATGGCCGAGGACGTGCTCAGCTTCGCCGCCGGGCTGACCAGGCTGGCCACCCTCTCCCCGGCCCGCCGGCCGGTACGCGACGTGCTGCTCCGGCTGCTCGGTGCCCTACCGCCGGCCCGGCGCCAGATCGCGCTGCGCCTGTCCGGGCTGTCCCACCGGGAACGAACGCCGGGCTAGTCCCGCAGTGTCCGCCACGCCGCCAGAGTGACCAGTGCGAACGTCCCGGCCGCCGCACCCGCCACCGGCACGGTTCCGTACGCCGCGGCGACCAGCCCGGCCACCGCCGCGCCCACGGGTGCGGTGAGCAGCCCGACCATCCGCTGGGCGGCACCCACCCGACCGAGCAGTCCGCTCGGCACGTGCCGCTGCCCGTACGACGCGCACAGGCTGTTCCACACCACGGTGCCGGCGGCGAAGACGGCCAGCGCGATCCCGCCCGGCACCGGATGCCGGGCCAGCGCGAACCCGGCCAACGCGACGGTCTGCACGGCGAGCACCACGCGCAGCGCGGTCACCGTGCCGAGCCGGGCGGCGAGCCGACCCGACCCGAGCGCCCCGGCCACGCCGCCGACGATCGCCCCCGCGGCGAACAGGCCGTACCCGGCCGGCGGCACCCGCAACACGTCCAGCGCGTAGAGCACCAGCACCGCGAGCAGCCCGCTGATCGCCAGGTTGCTCGCGGCGGCCAGCAGGGTGACCCGCCACAGTGTCCGGTGCCCACGCAGCCACCGCATCCCCTCGACGATCTCGCCCCAGACCGACCCCCGCCGAACTCCGGCCACGGCGTGCGGAGCGGGTATCGGGGTGAGGGCCAGGACGAGCAGGGCGGCCACCGCGAAGGTGACGGCGTCGACGGTGAACGGGAGAGCGGGGGCGGCGGCGAAGAGAACGCCGGCGGCGGGTGCGCCGAGGAAGCCGCCGGCCACCGCCGTGCCCGCCTGGAGTCGGCCGTTCGCCCGGGGCAGCGCGGCCGGCGGCACCAGCGCGGGAAGCAGCGCGAACGAGGCGGCGTCGAACAGGGTGCCCAACGCGGCGAGGAGGAACGCGGCCACCAGCAGCGCCAGGACGCCGGCCCGGTCGAAGGCAACCGCCACGGCCAGCGCCGCCACCACGACGGCGCGGGCCCCGTCCACCAGGGCCATCGTCCGCCGGCGGTCCCAACGGTCCGCGTACACACCGCCGAGCAGGCCGAAGAGCAACGGCGGTAGCTGAGCGACCACGGTGACCGCCGCGATGACCCGGGGATCGCGGGTCATCGTCGCGGCCAGCAGCGCCAAGGCCGGCGTACGCAGCGCGTCCCCCAACCGCGAGGAGACGGCGGCGGACCAGAGCAGCCGGAAATCCCGGCCCAGAACGGAGGAGGTCATGGCGGTGACCGTGCGGGTTCGACCGGGTCGAGGGTCAAACCGCCGGGCGAAAGGGGGACGCACGTGTCGGTGATCATCGGTACGGTGGGCGCCGGCATCGGACCGGGGAGAACTCAGGCGTGGACCACACCTTCCAGGTCGACCTGCGTGGCGTGGTCGACCTGCTCAGTCATCACCTCTACGGCAGCCCGCGGGTCTACGTCCGTGAGCTGCTGCAGAACGCGGTGGACGCGATCACCGCCCGGCGTGCCAGCGAGCCGGACGCTTCCGCGCTGGTCCGCATCGAGCCGCCGGACAGCACCGGCGACGGCACGCTTCGGGTGCACGACACCGGCATCGGCCTCACCGAGGCGCAGGTGCACGAGCTGCTGGCCACCATCGGCCGCAGCTCCAAGCGCGACGAGCTCGGCTTCTCCCGGCACGAGTTCCTCGGCCAGTTCGGCATCGGCCTGCTCTCCTGCTTCCTGGTGGCCGACGAGATCCGGGTGCTCACCCGGCACGGGGACCACCCCACGGTCCGCTGGACCGGGTACGCCGACGGCCGCTACTCGGTGACCGTGGCGCCGCCGGAGGCCGCCCGCCCCGAGCCGGGCACGACGGTCACGCTGGTGCCCCGCCGCGACGCCGACCAGTGGTTCAGCACCCCGACCGTCACCGACCTGGCCCGGCTCTTCGGTTCCCTGCTGCCGGTCACCGTCCGCGTCGGCGACGTGGTCACCACCACCGGTGAGCCACCCTGGCCGACCACGGCGGGAGCGCCGGTCGACCGGGCGGCGCTCATTTCGTACGCCCGGGAGATGCTCGGCGTCGACCCGTTCGACGTGGTGCCACTGAGCGTGCCGGAGGCCGGGCTGACCGGTGTCGCCTTCATCCTGCCCACCCCGGTGAACCCGGCGGCCCGGGCCGGGCACCGGGTCTACCTCAAGCGGATGCTGCTCACCGAGCACGCCGACGGGCTCCTGCCCGACTGGGCGTTCTTCGCGCACTGCGTGGTGGACGCGACCGAGTTGCGCCCGACCGCCAGCCGGGAGGCCCTCTACGAGGACACCCTGCTGACCGCCACCCGGGAGGCGCTCGGCGACCAGGTACGCGGCTGGCTGGTCCGGCTGGCGCGGCACGACCCGCACCGGCTCGCCGAGTTCCTTCAGGTGCACCACCTCGGCGTGAAGGCGTTGGCGCTGCACGACGACGAGATGCTCCGACTGGTCGACCGGTGGTGGCCGATGGACACCAACGTCGGCACGCTCACCCTCGCCGAGTTCCGGGAGCGCTACGGGGTGCTCCGCTACGCGGCGAGCCTCGACGAGTTCCGCCAGCTCGCCGCGGTGGCCGCCGCACAGGACCTGGCGGTGGTCAACGCCGGCTACACCTACGACACCGAGCTGATCGAGCGGCTGCCGACGGTGGACCGCTCGGTGCTGATCGAGCGGCTGGAGCCGAGCGACCTCACCACCCGCTTCGACGGTCTCGACCCGCAGGTGGAGCTGGCCCTGCGGCCGTTCCTCACCGCGGCGCAGCGGGCCGTCGAGCGCTCCGGCTGCGAGGTGGTCATCCGGGCGTACGACCCGGTCTCGCTGCCCGCGCTCTACCTGGTCAGCCGGTCGGCGGCGTTCAACGACCAGCTCGCGGCCAGCCGGGACCGGGCCGACGAGCTGTGGGGCGGAGTGCTCGACGCGCTCGCCGCCACCGCTCCGCCGGACCGCCCGCAGCTGGTGCTCAACCACCGCAACCCGCTGGTCCGCCGGGTCACCATGCTGGCCGACCCGGAGCTGGTCGGGCTCGCCGTCGAGGCGCTGTACGGGCAGGCGCTGCTGCTCGGCCACCATCCGATCCGCGCGGCCGACGCCGCGCTGCTGAACGATTCCTTCCTCGGCCTGCTCGGCCGGGCCGTGCCAGGACGGGAGTGACCATGGCCGACGAGGACCTGTGGCGGGTGCTGCGCGGCATCGCCGACATGCCGTACGGGGCGGGGCAGATCGCCGCGCTGGAGCAGTTGCTGCGCCGGGTGGACGCCGCGGACGACCGGCATCTCGCCTTCGTGACCCGGATGCAGGCCACCACCGGGTACGTCTACGGCGGCGAGTCGGCGAAGTCCTTCGTGACGTTCTCCTGGTGCCTGTCCGAGTTCGACCGGGATCCGCAGCCCTACCACCAGCGCCACCTGCACCAACTGCTGTGGCACTTCAAGTACATGGTGTCCGGCCTGCTGAAGTTCCCGGACGTGCCGCTGGACCGCACGTACGGGGTGCTGGACGACATGGAACGGCGCTACCGGGCCGGCGGGCACAGCCTGCAGACCGTCCACAAGCACCGGTTCCGGGTCGCCGACCACGTCGGTGACGGGGAGGCGGCCGCGCACTGGTACCGGCTCTGGCAGACCACCCCGCGCGACGAACTCTCCGACTGCGCCGGCTGTGACCCGACGAGCCAGGTGGGCTACCTCGCCGACACCGGGCGGGACGCCGAGGCGGTGGCGCTGGCCGAGCCGGTGCTCGCCGGTCGGCTCACCTGCAACGAGCAGCCGCAGGCGATCCTCACCGCGCTGCTCCTGCCGTATCTGCGCACCGGGCGGGGTGAGTCGGCGCGGGACGCGCACCGGGAGGCGTACCGCCGGCTGCGCGGCAACCTCGCCGACCTGTGGGACATCGGCGACCACATCGAGTTCTGCACGCTGACCGGCAACGAGGCGCGGGCGGTGGAGCTGGTCGAACGGCACCTGGACTGGCTGGACCGGCCGCCGTCGCCGGCCGCCGCGATGCACTTCGCGGCGACCGCCGCCGCCGCGCTGCGTCAGGCCGGCCGGATCGGCGCGCCGACCGTGTACCGCCGTGCCGCCGAGGGTCGGCCGGCCGGCGAGGTGCCCGCGCTGACGCTCGCCGACGAGCTGGCGGAGACCGCGACCGCGCTGGCCGCCCGCTTCGACGCCCGCAACGGCACCGCACACCAGTCGGAGTGGATAGCCAGTCGGCTCGCCGTGCGAGCGAGCGGTGAGCACCTGCCGCTCTCCGCCAGCGTCCGCCGCCGTCCGGCCCGCCCGTCCGGGGACGAGCCGGGCATCCACCGGGACCGGGGTGCGTCACCGGCCACCTCCGACCGGGCGTGGGCCGGCGACGAGACCACCGTGGCCCTGCCCGCCGACGCCGGCCCGGACGAGCTCCTGACCCTCGCCGAGGAGAGCTGGGGCCGGCACGACCGGGCCACGTTCCGGGCGGCGCTGGCCGCCTGCGACGACCGGTTCGGCACCGACGACCTCGCACCGCGTACGGCCGCGTACCGGCTGGCGCTGCGGGCGGCCGAGCGCGGCGACGAGGACGACATCGCGGGCGCGATCGAGATGAACCGGGCGGCGCTGAGCCGGTACCGGGAGGCGGCCGAGGAGGTGCCCGCCCAGGTGGTGGCCGGGCGGCTCGGCGTGCTGCTGACCCGCTCCGACGACGACGCCGAGGAGGGGCTGGCGCTGGTCCGAGCCGCGGCCGAGGTGTTGGACCGGCTCGGCGACGCGCGACAGCGCGCCGCCGGGCACGATCGGGTGGCGCTGGCGCTGCTGCACCGGGAACGCTGGGCGGAGGCGCTCGCCGCGCTCGACCGGGTGCCCGCCGACGCGGGCGGCGACCGGCATCTGGCGGCCCGGATCGCGCTGCACCGGGCACACCTGCTGGAGCAGTCGGACCGCGTCGACGAGGCCCGCGCGGCCGCCGACGAGGCCCGCCGGATCGGCCGTGAGCTGGGCGTCGGCGAGCTGATCACGGCGGCCTGCCTGACGTACGTCAGGACGGTGGACGATCCGGCCGACGCCGTGGCCGCCTGCGACGAGGCGCTGGCCGTGGCGCCGGCGGCTGCGGAGCTGCCGGTCCGGGTCGCCCGGGCCCGGGCGCTGCTCTCCGCCGGGCGGGCCCCCGACGCGGTGGACGACTTCGTCGAGGCGGTGACGCTCTGCGTGGAGCGGGGCGCCGAGGGGGACGCCTTCCTGCGCTGGGAGCTGGCGAACGCGTACCGGATCGTGGGTCGGCTCGGTGAGGCGGCCGAGGTCGCCGAGGAGGCCGTCCTCGGTCTGGACCGGCTCGGCGCCCAGGCGGAGGCGGACCGCTGTCGGCACCTGCTGGCCGGTGTCTACGCCGGGCTCGGCGAGATCGACCCGGCGCTGGCACTGCTGGAGCGGTTGGCCGACAACCTGGACGGCCCGGACAACCTCCCGCACCGCGCGCAGGTGCTGGAGGAGGCCGGCGGGATCCTCTACGACGCCGACCGGGACGCGGTGGCCGCCGAGCGGTTCGCGGCTGCCGCCACGGCGTACCGGCTCGCCGACCTGCCGCTCGACGAGCTGCGGGCCCGCCGGCGGGAGGCGTACGCCTGGTTCTGGTCCGATGACCGGCCGTCGGCGGTACGCGCCATCGAGCTGGTGGACGGCTTGGCGGCGACGCTGGCCGGGCAGCCGGAGCAGTCGCCGCCGGTGACGTACGAGCTGGCGATGGCCGCCGAGGCCGGTGCGCGGGTGCTGACCGGGGAGGATCGGCCGGACGAGGCGCTGGGCCGGCTGGTCGGGGTGCCTGACCGGTTGCGGTCGATCGAGGCGTTCGGCGAGGCCGCGCAGGTGGAGATCCTCATCGGTGAGCTGCTGCTGCGCCTGGACCGTCCGGCCGAGGCGGAGCCGCTGCTGCGCCGGGTGCTCGGTGGCCTTCCGGCGGACTCGCGGCCGGTGCGCCAGACCGCCTGGCTGCTGGCCCGCGCGCTGGACCTGCTGGACCGGCCGGAGGAGGCCGCGGCGCTGCGGGAGGAGCACGACCTCGACCCGGACGACTGACCCGACCGACGGTGCGGCCTGCGCAACTGACCGGTAACCATCGCGCGCGGCTCGCGGTCTACGCTTGCCCCGTGACGGTGGAGCAGCGGGCACGGGGCGCGGCGGGTGCGGGCCGGCGCCGGTCCCGCAAGGACGAGATCCTGGAGATCGCGGTCGGTCTGTTCGCCGCCCGGGGCTACCACGGGGTGTCGATGGACGACATCGGCGCGGCCGCCGGGGTCACGGGTCCGGCGCTCTACCACCACTTCGCCGGCAAGGAGGCGATGCTCGCCGCCGCGCTGATCCCGGTCAGTGAGGGGCTGCTGGCCGGCGGGCGGGAACGCTCCGCCGGGCACCCGGACGACCCGCGCGGCGTACTGGAGTCGCTGATCGACTTCCACGTCGAGTTCGCGCTGGCCAACCCGGCGGTGATCGCGCTGCACCTGCACGAGCTGGACCGCCTGCCGGACGAGCCGCGGCGGCGGATCCGCCGGCTGCAACGGCTCTACGTCGAGGAGTGGGTGACGGTGCTCACCGCGCTGCACCCGGGCATGCCCGACGGCGAGGCGCGGGTGCTGGCGCACGCCGCGTTCGGCCTGATGAACTCGACTCCGTTCCTCGGTGGCGAGGTGGACCGCCGACGCCGCGCCGAGCTGCTGCGCGACGCCGCCCTGGCCGCGCTGCTCGCCTGAGCCGACTCGTCACCGGCGTACCGGGCATGGTTTCCTGACAACCGTCCCAACATCCGGACGCCGGGAGGAAACATGATCGAGTCACTGCTGGTCGCCAATCGGGGCGAGATCGCCCGCCGGATCATCCGTACCGCCAAGCGGCTCGGCATCCGCGCGATCGCGGTGTACTCGGAGGCCGACGCCCATCTGCCGTTCGTCGCCGAGGCGGACGAGGCGGTCCTCATCGGCCCGCCGAACCCGGCGCAGAGCTACCGCAACACCGAGGCGATCCTCGCCGCCGCGAAGTCGACCGGAGCGCAGGCCATCCACCCCGGGTACGGCTTCCTGTCGGAGAACGCCGAGTTCGCCCGTACCGTCGAGTCGAGCGGCCTGATCTGGGTCGGCCCCGGCGCGGACGCGATCACCGCGATGGGCGACAAGATCAACGCCCGGAACCTGATGGCGGCGGCCGGCGTTCCGGTCGCGCCCGGCACCACCGACCCGGCCGCCGACCTGGACAGGGCGGTGACGGCCGCCGCCGGGATCGGTTACCCGGTGATGGTCAAGGCCGCCGCCGGTGGCGGCGGCATGGGTATGGGCGTGGCCGTCGACGAGGCCGCGCTGCGCACCGAGTACGACAAGGTGCGCGCGTTCGCCGAGCGGATGTTCGGCGACGGCTCGGTGCTGATCGAGAGGTACTTCCCCCGGGTGCGCCATGTCGAGGTGCAGATCCTCGGCCTGGCCGACGGCCGGGTGGTGGCGCTGGGCGAGCGGGAGTGCTCGGTGCAGCGGCGTAACCAGAAGCTGGTCGAGGAGTCGCCGTCCCCGGCGGTCTCGCCGGAGCTGCGCGAGCGTTTCCTGGCCGCCGCGGTACGCGCCGGTGAGGCGGTGAACTATCGCAACGCGGGCACGGTGGAGTGCCTGCTCGATCCATCTACGAACGAGTTCTTCTTTCTGGAGATGAACACGCGGCTCCAGGTGGAGCACCCGGTGACCGAGTACGTCTACGGCGTCGACCTGGTCGAGGAGCAGCTGCGGGTGGCGTCTGGGCTGGCGCCGACCTTCGATCCGGACGCGCTGGCACCGAGCGGGCACGCCATCGAGATGCGGATCAACGCCGAGGACCCGAAGCGCTTCCTGCCCGGCCCGGGCGTGGTCAGGACCTGGGTGGAACCGACCGGCGACGGGGTCCGGGTGGATTCCGGCTACACCGAGGGCAACACCGTCACCCCGTTCTACGACAGCTTGATGGCCAAGCTGATCATCAGTGGCGCCACCCGCGGCGAGGTGATCGAGCGGGCCCGGACGGCGGTCGCCGCCTTCCAGATCGAGGGCCCGAAGAACAACCTGCCCTTCTTCGCCGAGCTCCTGGAGAACGAGGAGTTCCTCTCCGGCGCCTACGACACCGGCATCGTCTCCCGCATGCGCTGATCCGCCGGGCTGCCAGTGTGGCCGGGCCTGCCAGTGCCGCCGTCCCGGCGACCCGGCGGCACTGGCAGCCGAGCCCTTTGCTCTGCTTACCTGGAGGCGACAGCGGTCGTCCGGATACCGGACAGTCGCCGTTGCGTCCGTTGAAGCAGTGCAAAGGGCGCGGTGCAGCCGACAACCCGCCCCGATCCGACGTCACAGCGAGGTGACCGATGAGCCAGTTGCCAGATTCCGTGTCGATCCGCGAGGTCGGGCCGCGAGACGGGCTGCAGAACGAGGACCCGATCCCGACCGACGCCAAGGTGCGGCTGCTCGACGCGCTCTCCGGCAGCGGCGTACGCCGGATCGAGGCGGTGTCGTTCGTGCACCCGAAGGCGATCCCACAGATGGCCGACGCCGACGAGGTGTGGCGGCGGGCGGTCCGGGCCGACGGGGTGCGCTACTCGGCCCTGGTGCCGAACACGCGGGGCGCCCAGCGGGCCCTCGCCGCCGGGTTCACCGAGATCGAGGTGGTGGTCTCGGCCAGCGACACGCACAACCGGCGCAACGTCAACCGTTCAACGGACGAGTCGCTGGACGACATCGCCGAGCTGATCGACCTGCTGCACGGCGCCTCCGCGCGGGTCGAGGTGATCGTGGCGACCAGCTTCGGCTGCCCGTACGAGGGGGACATCGACCCGCAGCGGGTGGCCGGCATCGTGGATCGGGTGGTCCGGGACGGCGCGGACCGGGTCGCGTTCGGCGACACCACCGGCATGGGCACTCCGCGCCGGGTCCGCGAGCTGCTGACCGCGGTACGCGACCGCAACGCGCACGTGCCGGTGCTGCTGCACTTCCACAACACCCGGGGTACGGCGCTGGCCAACCTGTTGACCGCGCTGGAGTTGGGGGTGACCGAGTTCGACGCCAGCGTCGGCGGCCTGGGCGGCTGCCCGTACGCGCCGGGGGCCAGCGGCAACCTGGCCACCGAGGAGGCCGTGCACATGCTGCACGACATGGGCATCGACACCGGCATCGACCTGGCCGCCCTGATCGAGGCGGCCGAGCTGGCCGAGCACCTGCTCGGCAAGAAGCTGCCCTCCGGGGTGCTGCGCGCCGGCCCCCGCACCCGACTGACGCCGATGCCGAGCTGACCGCTCACAAACGCGGGGAGGGGCCGGCACGATGCCGGCCCCTCCGACGTACCCGGTCGATCAGCCCACCGAGGTGAGCATGCTCGGCCAGCTGTCGCGGAAGATGTCCGCTCCGGCGCGGTCCGCGCTGCGCTCGGTGGCGGCGAAGGTGCCGGCGAAGAGGTTGCTCACCCGGTTCGCCTCGGTCGTGCTCGGGTACGGGTTGGTGCAGCTGGTGCCGGCGCTGCCGCCGGACATCAGCAGCGAGCAGTTCCCGTTGTAGTTGTCCGGCAGGCCGAGGATGTGCCCGATCTCGTGGGTCATGATCCGCAGCACGCTGTACTGGGCGGCCTGCTGGGTGTCGATGTAGACCCGGCCATTGCCGAGGCTGGTCCGGACGGCGTACGAGCCGCCGCCGGTGATCCGGTAGATCCGCAGGTTGGAGCCGCAGTTCGCGGAGAGCGTCAGGTTCGACGTGGCGTTGTTCCAGATCGAGGCGGCCTGGTTGGCGGTGCCGGCGTAGCTTCCCGCCTGGCTGGTGTTGTAGCAGATGGTCATGGCGGCGGACGCGGGCGACGGGTTGGCGACCGTGACGCCGAGGGTGGCGAGCGCCGTCGCGACGAACGCGACCGCGAGCCGATTGAGTCGTGAGGTCATCGCTGACTCCAATCCGGGAGGAGGGGGTGTCAGGAGCCTAGCGACATAGATTAATAGATTTCAATGTTTGGTTTGAATCCGCAGCCTCCGGGCACCACCCGGCTGCCCGGTCCGCCCATGGGTCGCCGGGCGTCGCGCGAATGCGATAGCCTAACGATCGTTCAGGTCAGTACGGCGAGGGAGTCAGCGTGACGCTCGACGGTGAGGCGCTGGAGCAGCTGCGCAAGCGGGCCCGGTCCGGCGGCGCGGACAAGTACCACGCGGCGAACGCGGCCAAGGGCAAACTCTTCGCCCGGGAGCGGGTCGCGCTCCTGGTCGACGAGGGCTCGTTCGTCGAGGACGGCCTCTACGCCAATGCGCTGGCCGAAGGGCTGCCCGCCGACGGCGTGGTCACCGGCACCGCCACCATCGACGGCCGGCAGGTCTGCCTGATGGCCAACGACTCCACCGTCAAGGCCGGCAGTTGGGGCGCCCGCACCGTCGAGAAGATCATCCGGATCATCGAGCGGGCGTACGGCGCCGGCGTGCCGATGGTCTACCTGGTCGACTCGGCCGGCGCCCGGATCACCGACCAGGTCGACCTCTTCCCCGGCCGGCGCGGCGCCGGCAAGATCTTCTGGAACCAGGTGCGCGCCTCGGGCTCGATCCCGCAGGTGTGCGCGCTGTTCGGCCCCAGCGCCGCAGGTGGGGCGTACATTCCGGCGTTCTGCGACGTGGTCGCCATGGTCGACGGCAACGCCAGCATGTACCTCGGCTCCGACCGGATGGTCGAGATGGTCACCGGCGAGAAGACCACGCTGGAGGCCATGGGCGGTGCCAAGGTGCACACCGCCGAGTCCGGCGTCGGGCACTTCCTCTGCAAGACCGAGGCCGACGCGCTCGACGTGGTGAAGACCTACCTGTCGTACCTGCCGGCCAACTGGACCCAGGCGCCGCCGGCCGCCGAGGCCGTCGCCGCGCCCGCCAAGGCCGACCTGGCCGCGCTGGTGCCGGCCAGCGAGCGGCAGGCGTTCGACATGCGGCGGTACGTCAAGGGCCTGCTCGACGAGGGGTCCTTCTTCGAGATCCAGGCGCTCTGGGCCAAGGAGCTGACCATCGGCTTCGGTCGCCTCAACGGCGAGGTCGTCGGCGTGCTCGGCAACAACTCGATGTTCAAGGGCGGCGTGCTCTTCGTCGACTCGGCCGACAAGGCGACCCGGTTCGTACAGCTCTGCGACGCGTTCAACGTGCCGCTGCTCTTCCTCAGCGACGTGCCCGGCTTCATGGTTGGCAGCGCGGTGGAGAAGCAGGGCATCATCCGGCATGGCGCGAAGATGATCACCGCCATCTCCGAGGCGACCGTGCCGAAGATCTGCGTGGTGGTCCGCAAGGCGTACGGCGCCGGCCTCTACGCGATGGCCGGCCCCGGGTTCGAGCCGGACGCCACCATCGCGCTGCCCAGCGCGAAGATCGCGGTGATGGGGGCCGAGGCGGCGGTGAACGCGGTCTACGCCAACAAGATCGCCGCCATCCCGGACGAGGACGAGCGGGCCGCCTTCGTCGCCGCCAAGCGGGCCGAGTACGAGCAGGACATCGACGTCGTCCGGCTCGCCAGCGAGCTGGTGGTGGACGCCATCGTCGAGCCGCACGAGTTGCGTACCGAGCTGGTCCGCCGGTTCGCCGCGGCGCGTACCAAGGATCGGCACTTCTCCCGGCGCCGGCACGGCGTCACCCCGGTCTGACCCTCGACCGGACCAGCACCGCGAACCGTCCCGGCGTCACGAGCGTCCGGCGGCCCCGTCCACACAGGAGGATGAGATGGATTTCCGGCTCACCGACGAACAAACGGCGCTGCGGGAGAGCGTGCGGGACTTCGCGCGCGAGGTGGTCGCTCCGGTCATCGCCGAGCACTACGAGCAGCACACCTTCCCGTACGAGGTGATCCGGCAGATGGGCAAGATGGGCCTGTTCGGCCTGCCCTTCGGTGAGGAGCACGGCGGCATGGGTGGCGATTACTTCGCGCTCTGCCTGGCCCTGGAGGAGCTGGCCCGGGTCGACTCCAGCGTGGCGATCACGCTCGAGGCGGCGGTCTCGCTCGGCGCCATGCCGATCTACCGGTTCGGCACCGACGAGCAGCGCGCGACCTGGCTGCCGAAGCTGCTCAGCGGCGAGGCGCTGGCCGGTTTCGGGCTCACCGAGCCGGGCACCGGCTCGGACGCCGCCGGCACCCAGACGCGGGCGGTGCTGGACGGTGACGAGTGGGTGATCAACGGCTCGAAGGCGTTCATCACCAACTCGGGCACCGACATCACCGCCCTCGTCACCGTCACCGCGGTGACCGGTACGAACCCGGACGGCTCGAAGGAGTTGTCGACCATCATCGTGCCCAACGGCACGCCGGGGTTCACCGTGGCGCCGGGCTACTCCAAGGTGGGCTGGACCGCGTCGGACACGCACGAGCTGACCTTCGACGACTGCCGGGTGCCGGCGGCGAACCTGCTCGGCGAACGGGGGCGCGGCTTCGCCCAGTTCCTTCAGATCCTCGACGAGGGCCGGATCGCCATCGCCGCACTGGCCGTCGGTCTCGCACAGGGCTGCGTCGACGAGTCGATCAAGTATGCGAAGGAGCGCCACGCCTTCGGCCGGCCGATCGGTGCCAACCAGGCGATCCAGTTCAAGATCGCCGACATGGAACTGAAGGCGCACACCGCCCGGCTGGCCTACTACGACGCCGCCGCGCGGATGCTGGCCGGTGAGCCGTTCAAGCGCCAGGCCGCCATCGCCAAGTTGCACGCCAGCACCATCGCGGTGGACAACGCCCGGGAGGCCACCCAGATCCACGGTGGCTACGGCTTCATGAACGAGTCCCCGGTGGCCCGGTTCTGGCGGGACTCCAAAATCCTGGAGATCGGCGAGGGCACCAGCGAGGTGCAGCGCATGATCATCGCGCGCGATCTGGGCCTCTGAGCGGAGCTGGATTCGCCGGCGGCCGGTCGACCGCCGCCTCCGGCAGGGCCGTGCGGTCGCTGTCGGATATCGGCGAGTGGGCGTCGGCAGCCCGACGCTCGACTGCCGATGGTCGGAGTCGATCCGTACTCTTCGTGCCCATGACTCCGGATCATGACCGGTCGCGGAGCCCGGCCGGTCGTAGCGGGCTGGCGGAGCTGCTCCGCGGGCACCGGCGTGCCGCCGGCCTGACCCAGGCGGAGCTGGCCAACCGGGCCGGCGTGGGCGTGCGGACGGTGCGTGACCTGGAGCGCGGGCGATCGGTTCGGCCGCAGCGCACCACCGTCGAGCTGCTCGCCGGAGCTATGGAGCTGACCGGGGCCGCCCGGGCGGCGTTCCTGGCCGCGGCCCGCGGTCAGGCCGGCGGTGAGCCGCCCCGACCGGACGTCACCCTGGCGGCACTCGCGGTCACCGGCCCCGCCACGTCGGCAGCCGACCCGATCGGGTCCGCCCCGCCGGTCGCCCTCCCACCGCCGGTCGCGCTGATCGGCCGGGACCGCGACGTCACCGAGCTGGCGTCGATGCTGACCGCGGAGCACGGTCCCCGGCTGGTGAGCCTGGTCGGGCTGGCCGGAGTCGGCAAGACCGCACTGGCGTTGTCCGTCGCGCACGACGCTGCCGACGCCCACCCGGGCGGCGTCGCCGGGGTGCTGATCGGCGAGGGCTCGGACGGGCCGGACGTGCTCGCCGCCTCGATGGCCGTACTCGGTGCGGCCCGGCTGCCGGAGCTCACCGCCCGGCTCGCCGACCGTCCGGCGTTGCTGGTGATGGACGCGGTGGAGCGCGCACCCGGTCCGGTGGCCGAGACACTGCACCGGCTGACCGGCGTGCTGCCCTCGCTGCGGGTGCTGGTCACCGGGCGGCATCCGGTCGGGCTGCCCGGCGAGCGGGTCTGGCCGGTCGCGCCGCTCGACGTGCCGCCGCCGGACGCCGAGCGGTCCGGACCGGCCACGCTCGGGTCGTGGCCGGCGGTCGCACTGTTCACCGCCCGGCTCGCCCAGATCCGTCGGGAGCCGCCCACCGCCGACGAGCTGCCCGCGCTGGCCGCGCTGGTCCGCCGGCTGGGTGGGCTGCCGCTGGCCATCGAGCTGATGGCCGCCCGGGGCCGGCTCCTCGACCTCACCGAGCTGCTCGACCGGTACGGCGACCGGGTGCTCGACCTGGCGACGCCTGCCGACCCGGCGGTCCATCCCGGTTGGGACGGACCGGATGCGGCCGCCCGCCCGGCGAACAGCGCCGATGCCGCCCCGGCCGTGGCGGCGGTCACCCTGCGGGACGCGGTAGCGACCAGCTATCGGTTGCTCGCGCCGGATGAGCGGGACGCGCTGCGGCGGCTCGCCATGTTCGGCAACCGGTGGTCGGTGGAGCTGGCCGAGGAGATGCTCGCCGACGAGGCCGACCAGGACGGCACGGTGGCGATCGACCCGGTCCCGGTGCTGGACCGGCTCGTCGAACTGGGCCTGCTGAGCGTGCGCGGCACCGGGCCGTTCCGGTTCCGGCTGCTCGACGCGGTCCGCGACTTCGCTCTCGAACAGGCGGCCGGCGGTGGCGAGCTGACCTGCGTCCGGCGTCGGCACGCGGAGGTGATCGCCCGCCTGGTGGCGGGGACCGCCACCGACCTCGCTGGCCCCCGGTTGCCCGATGCGGTGCACCGGCTGGACCAGGTGAGCAGCGACATCAGCTCCGCGCTGGCCCACGCGGCCACCGACGATCCGATGACCGCGCTTCGCCTGGCGGCCTGCCTGACGCGCTGGTGGCGGTTTCGGGGGCGCGACGTCGCCGGCCGGCAGTGGCTGCGCCGGTTGCTGGCCGACCCGCGAACCGCACAAGCTGATCCCGTCCTGCGTGGCTGGGCCAGCCTCGGGGTGGCCCGGCTCGCCGTCGAGCACGGTGCGGGTCCCGACGAACTGCCGACGGCGCGGGCCGCGCTGGACATGTTCCGGCAGGCCCGCGACGTTACCGGGGAACTGGAGGCGCGGACCGTGCTCGGCGCGCTGCTGATCACCGTCGGTGGGCACGACGAGGCCCGCGAGCAGGCCGAGGCGGTGCTCCGGCTGGCGGCCCGCGACGGTCGGACCCGGCACCTCGCGGTGGCCCAGAACAGCCTCGCCTGGCACGACATCCGGGTCGGTGACCTGGCTGCGGCGCGCCGGCGACTGGCCGCCGTCGACCGGCTCGCCGCCGAGGGCGGTGAGCAGCGGCTGCGGGTGCTGGCCTGGGCCAACCGCGCCGAGGTCGCCCGTCTGGAGGGCCGGTACGCCGACGCCGTCGACCAGGGCCGACGCGCCGTGGCGGCGTTGTCCGAGCTGGGTGATCCGGGGCATCGGCGCCGGGTGCTCGGCACGGTCGGGTTGGCGCTCGCCCAGGACGGTCGCGGTGCGGAGGCGAACGAGGTGCTCACCGAGCTGCGGGCGGGGATCGGCGAGGTCGCGGTGGCCGTACCGGTGCGATCGTGGGTGGAGCGGGCCGGGCTGCCACGACCGCGCGCGGACGACGCGGTGCTGTCCCGGAGTGGGCCGGAGGCGGGGACCTGCGCGTTGATCGAGGGGAACCTGGCGCTGCACGGGGGTGACCGGGAGCTGGCCGCCGAGTGGTTCGCCGCTGCCGCCGAGGCCGCTCAGGATCGGCGGGACGTGGTGGAGGCGCTGGTGGGGTTGGCTGCGAGCACCGCGGACCCGGCGGTCCTGGACCGGCTCGACCAGGTCTGTCAGGAGAGTGGCATCCGGCTGTTGCCGCAGGAGTCGGGACTGCTCTACGCGCTGATGGCCGCCCGGGGCGGGCGGGCCGTGGGGTAGTCGCGGCGGGCCGGCCACCGGGTCGTCGTGGGGCGGCATGATCGCGGACGGTCGGGCGGGAGTGGCGCGGACGAAAAGCCCCCTTGGTGCTACCCCTCGCTGTTCGCCCGCGCCGTCACCCCCCGGTGAATCCCCGGTGCACGAAGCCTGCCACCGAGATCGGGGCGGAAAGTCTGTTCCGAGCGGTAGGTCCGGTTGCCAAGGTCAGTTCTGCCGGTCTTTCTGCCGGTGGCGCGACACGTGCTCAGGCCGGTCCGTACGCCGACCGCTTGCCGTGCCCGCAGGGACGGGCGGTCGCCGGCGGTCAGGGTCGGGCAGCTCCGTCGGCGGCGGCGATCTCCTGCTCGGGGGCGGTGTCGGTGCTGCCGGCGGTGGCGCACGGGTGAACGGCGTCGCGCACCCGGCGCAGGCCGTCGAGCAGTGCGGCCAGGGCCTCGGGGTCCAGTTGGCCGGTGAACCACTGCTCGATGATGCGGAGATGCCCGGGCAGGGTCTCGTCCAGCCGCTGCATGCCGGCGGCGGTAACGACGGCGAACGAACTGCGGCGGTCGGACGGGCAGGCGCGGCGGGTGAGCAGCCCGTCGCGTTCCATCCGGTCCACCACACGGGTCACCCCGCTGGTGGACAGGGAGGTCTGGGCGGCGAGATCCGTCATCCGCAGCTGGTTGCCCGGCGAGCGGGCCAGTCGGGTGAGCACCTCGAACTCGACCACTGAGAGGCCCTGCTCGTCGAGTTGGGCGGCGAACCGGGCCGAGAGCCCGGCGTGCACCTCGTAGAGCAGGCCGACGGCGGTGATCCGGGGATCCTCGAACACGTTGGTCACTCGTTCATCGTACCAGTACTTGACACAGGGAATATTGCTGTGGCTATAGTTGCTCAAGCAGTCGTTGGGCTACTAAACATTCTTCTGGAGGACATCAGCATGACCAGCAGCATCGATGCGGTTACCCGCGACTGGGACGGCCTCACCATTCCGACGGCCGGCACCTACGCGCTGGACGCCGCACACAAGCGGGTCGGCTTCGTCGCCCGACACATGATGGTGAGCAAGGTCCGCGGCGAGTTCAACGAGGCGGCCGCCACCATCACCATCGCCGAGGACCCGCTGCAGTCGTCGGTCGTCGCGACCATTCAGGCCGCCAGCATCGACACCACCCAGGACGACCGGGACGCGCACCTGCGCAGCCCCGAGTTCCTGGAGGTTGAGAAGTACCCCACGCTGGAGTTCCGCAGCACCGGCGTCAAGTCCCACCGCCGCAACGAGTTCGTGCTCACCGGTGAGCTCACCATCAAGGACGTCACCCGTCCGGTCGAGCTGCAGGTGGAGTTCGAGGGCGTCGGCCGCAGCCCGTTCGGCCAGGACATCTTCGGCTTCTCCGCGAGCACCGAGATCGACCGCGAGGAGTTCGGCCTGACCTGGAACGTCGCGCTGGAGACCGGCGGCGTGCTGGTCGGCAAGAAGATCAAGATCGAGATCGAGGGCGAGGCCGTCCGCCAGGCCTGATCCTTCGGATCGCCGGTACGCCGGGCCCGCGCCGCAAGTCGGCGCGGGCCCGTCGTCGTCTCCGGCAGCCGTCGCCACCTGCGTGTGAAGTGTCACGGGTTGTTCGCATCTCCAGCGGGTCCGGCACGCCTCCGACGGGGTACAGATGGCGCCACGAGCGCTTCCGCGCGGGCCGGTTTCGCATCATCGGTACCGGCCCCTGGCTCCGGCCAGGTGGGCGCTCCTAACGTGGATGGTTCACAATGCGCTTTCCGGGACGGCAGGATCCCGACCGCGCCGGCCGCCGGGAGGACATATGGGCAGGGACGTCTCGCAGGGCGCCTTCACCCGGGAGGATCGCGTCCGCTACCGGCAGAAGGTCCGGCGATGCCTGGACGTCTTCGCCCTGATGCTGGACGACTTCGGCTTCGACGCCGACCGGCCGATGACGGGTCTGGAGATCGAACTCAACCTGGTCGACTCGGCGGCCGAGCCGGCGATGCGCAACGAGGAGATCCTCGCCGACATCGCCGACCCGCTCTTCCAGACCGAGCTGGGGCAGTTCAACCTGGAACTCAACGCCGAGCCCCGGCTGATCGAGGGCACCGGCTTCGCCGACTACGAACACGACCTGCGCAGCAGCCTCTCCCGTGCCGACGAGCGTGCGGCCAAGTCCGACGCGAAGATCGTCCTGGTCGGCATCCTGCCCACCCTCACCGAGGGGCACCTGGTCGAGGACAATCTCTCCACCAATGAGCGCTACCGGGTGCTCAACGACCAGATCGTCGGCGCCCGGGGCGAGGACATCGAGCTCGACATCCGCGGCGTCGAGCAGTTGCGGACGCACACCGACTCGATCGCCCCCGAGGCCGCCTGTACCAGTCTCCAGTTCCACCTCCAGGTAGCCCCGGACAGTTTCGCCGACTACTGGAACGCGTCCCAGGCCATCGCCGGGGTGCAGGTGGCGATCGGGGCGAACTCTCCCTTCCTGTACGGCCGTCAGCTCTGGGCCGAAACCCGGATCGCCCTGTTCGAGCAGGCGACCGACACCCGCCCGGACGAACTCAAGGCCCAGGGCGTACGACCCCGCGTGTGGTTCGGCGAGCGGTGGATCACCTCGATCTTCGACCTGTTCGAGGAGAACGTCCGCTACTTCCCGCCGCTGCTGCCGATCTGCGAGGACGAGGATCCGGTGGAGGTGCTGCACTCCGGCGGTGTGCCGCAGCTCGGCGAGCTGCGGCTGCACAACGGCACGGTCTACCGGTGGAACCGCCCGGTCTACGACATCATGAACGGCCGTCCGCACCTGCGGGTGGAGAACCGGGTGCTGCCGGCCGGTCCGACCGTGGTGGACATGCTGGCGAACGCGGCCTTCTACTTTGGGCTGGCCCGCGGCCTGGCCGAGGCGGACCGGCCGATCTGGAGCCAGCTCACCTTCAGCTCCGCCGAGGAGAACTTCCACGCCGCCGCCCGACGCGGCCTGGACGCCGTGCTGCACTGGCCGCGGCTCGGCGATGTGCCGGTCACCAAGCTGGTGCTGGAGCAGCTGCTGCCAACCGCGGCGGCCGGCCTGGACGGGTTCGGTGTCGCCCCGGCGCAGCGCGACCGGTTGCTCGGCATCATCGAGCAGCGCTGCCGGACCGGCCGCAACGGCGCCGTCTGGCAGACCGAGGCGGTCTGGGCGGCGGAGCGGCACCGGGGCATGGACCGGGCCGCCGCGCTGCACCACATGGTCCAGCGCTACGCGGAACTCCAGCGCGGCAACGAGCCGGTCCACACCTGGCCGGTCGACTGACCCCGCACCACCGGTCCGGCCGGCCGTCAGCGCATCGGCGGCTGTCCGGGACTCAGTCGGTGCCGGGTCGCCCGGGCCGCCGCGGTGACCGGCCCCGCCGGCTGCCCGACGCGGCGCCCTCCACCGGCTCGTCGTCCATGGACCCGGTCGACTCGGAGTCGTCCGGGGCCGAGCGGGGTGCCGGCACTCGGGGTGCGCGGGTCGCGTCCCGCTTTCGCGGAACGGTCCCGCTCGCCGACGCCGCGGCACGGGCCGCGTCCGTCCCACGTCCGGTGCTGGCCTCGGTCGTGGGGCTCAGCGGATCGGCGTCGGGCTCGCCGGCCCGGGTCGAGTCGCGCTCGGCGGCCCGCTTCGCGTCCACTCCGACCGGAACGGGCGCGTCCGGGTCGGTCGACCGAACCCGGTTGGCCCGCTCGGCGAGGACGGCGACCAGCACCGAGCCGCCGACGCCGGCGATCACCGCGTACGGGGCGATCAGCTGGGTGGACAGCTGCGCGGGGCCCAGCGCCGACCAGCGCGGCAGGGTGGTCAGGTAGGCGAGCGCGACGAGCAGCGGACCGGCCGCGCCGGAGGCTGCCGCGCCGACCCGGTGCCCGGTCGACCGGGCGGCTCGCCGGGCGGCCAGCGCGCCGACCAGCAGCGCGGGAACGAGCGCCAGCAGCGCACCGGGCCAGTAGAGCTGGTCCCCGATCCAGTACCGCGGGTGGTCCGGGTCGAGCTGCCAGGTGCCGAGCTGGGCGCCGGTCAGCCCGCGTCCGACGCGTACCCCGTCGATCACCGAGACCACCGCGAGCAGCCAGAGCCAGGCGGCCGTGGCGGTCACGTTCACCGCGGCGGCGCGCGAGCGCAGCGCCCAGAGCGCGACGAGCACCCCGATCAGGATGCCCAGTCCCGCGTGTACGGCCGCCACCCGTTGCGGCGCACCGGTGTCGGCGCCCACCGCGACCCGCGCGGGTACGGCGACCAGAAGTACGGTGACCAGCCCGCCGACCGCGGCGCCGAGCGCCAGGGACACCCGCCGCAGCAGGCTCCCACGCTGGCTGGGCAGCACCTCGGCCATCGGTGACGACGCGCCCTCCGTGGCGCCCGTCGGGCCGGTTCCCTCGACCGCAGCCGCACGCGCGGCTCCGGGCGTCACCGGCTCCGACCGCTCTGCCGGCGCGGACCCGTTCTCCGGCGCCGGTGCGGCGGGAGGCATCGACCCCGGGCCGCTCACCGTCGCCTCGGCCGCCGGCGGCACGGCCCTGGAGTGCAGGCGCTGCGCGCACACCGCTCCGAGCACAGTGGAGCTGGCGGCGAGCCACGTGGCCCAGGCGAGGCCGTCCGCCCAGGCCGTGTCGGTGGCCCCCGCATCGGTGGGCGTCCAGGTGATGACACCGAGCCCGTAGCCGAAGCCAAGCTGCGCGGCGCCAGCGCCGGCAGCGACCCCGATCGCCGTCACGATCGATACTCCCCAGCCCCGTCTGGCCATGCCGGGCAGCGTAACGTCCCGTCGTCGGCGCGGCGAGTGGCAACTACCCGCCGGGGTGGACCGCGGACGCAGCGGGTTGGGCGACGACCGGTACGGTCGCCGGTGATGAGGCGGTGGGCGCAATGACGGACGCGAACCCGGGTCGGCAGGATTCCGTCGCCGGCCGGGACGGCGGCGGTGCGGGCCGGGCCAGTGTGCTGCTGGGTGGCGGGTTGGTCGCCGTGCTCCTCGCCGCGGTCGGCGCCACCGGTGGCTGGCTGTTGGCGGGCGGGGACGACGCACCTCCGGCGGATCCGTTGGCGGTGGCGACGACGACCGGTGCGCCGACCGGGCGGGCCACCGCACCGCGGCCGAGCACCGGCCGGACCACGCCCTCCGCTCCCCGGACCTCCGCCAGCGCGACCAGGGGGACCGGGCTGACCGTGCCACCGGTGGTCGGCACCGATTTCATGGAGGCCCGGGATGTCCTGCGCAAGCAGCGGCTGGGCTGGCGGCTGGTCTTCGGCAACGGCACCGGTCGTACGGTCGAGAGCACCTCGCCCGCCGTGGGTACGGAGGTGACCCGGGGCACCACCGTGCAGCTGCGGGTTGCCGGTCCGCCGCCCCCCGCGGAGGTGCCGGACGTGGTCGGCGACGGCTGCGCGAAGGCCGCCGACGAACTGGTCGACGAGGGTCTCTACCCGCGCTACCGCAGCGGGCGCAGTGGGAAGGTCAGCCGGCAGGAGCCGGCCGAGGACGGCCCGGCCCGCTGGAACGACGAGGTCAGCATCTGGTGCGGAGAGACGCCGCCGAGCCTGCCGGGCACGCAGCCCCCCTTCTGACCAGGGCCGGGCGGTTCGGGCCGCGGATCCGCGCCGATGACGGTGCGGGCGGTTAGGTTGGCGGTCGAGGGCCATGCCGCCCGCCCGGTTCGGGAAAGGACGTGCGATGAGCGACGACCGCCAGGAGCCCGCCACCCCCACCACCGGGTCCCCCGACGAGACCGCTCCGATCGACCGGGCCGCGTCGCCGGATGAGACCGCGCCGATCGACCGGGCCGCGTCGGGTCCCGCCGCGTCGCCCGATCAGACCATGCCGATCGACCGCTCCGCGCTGACGCAGCCGGGCACGCCTCCCGACCGGACCGCGCCCATGCCTGCCGAGCGGGCGACCCCGGCGCCGTGGTCCGGGCGGGCGGAGGTCCGGGCGCCCCGACCGGCCGAGCCCTCCGGGGAGTGGTACGCCGAGGAGCAGGGTGGCCGACGCTGGTGGCTGCCGATCCTCTGGGGGGTGCTCGCGCTCCTGCTCGCCGGCCTGCTCGGCGCCGCGCTCTGGGTGGTGCTCGCCGCGCAGAACGACGACGGGGATGACGACCCGGGGTCCACCCCGTCGCTGCCGCCGCCCAGTGCCACGAGCGCCGCACCGACCAGCGCGGCCCCGACCTCGGCGGCGCCGACCAGTGAGACGCCGAGCAGCCCGGCGGCCACCACCGCGCCAGCCGAGAAGCCGGTGCCGCCGCTCGCCGGCCTGCCGCAGGCCACCGCGGAAGGGCTGCTGGACCGGCTCGGGCTGGCCTACCGGGTGGTGTACCGCCCGTCCGAGCTGCCACCGGGGACGGTGGTGGGCACCGAACCGGAGGCCGGCACCATGCTGCCCGCCGACGAGGAGGTGCTGCTGGTCGTGTCCCAGGCCCAGCCCTCGACCGGGACCAGCCCGGCCACGCCGAGCCCCACGGCGACACGCACGCGGTGACCGGTGCTCACCACATCCGGCGGCGGGTGCCGACCAGGCCGAGGCCGGCCAGCGAGATGGTGAGGCCGAAGATCCCGGACCAGAACAGCGAGCGGCGGACGTCGGTCGCGGTGCTCCGCGCCGGACCGGCTTCGGCGATCTCCTGCCGCCCGCCGGACTGACCGCCGCCACCGGCCCCGGCGGCCGGGTCGGTCGGGTCGGCCGCGTCGGCACGGTCGTCCGGGGCATGGGTGTCGAACCAGCCGGGTTCGTCGTACGTCGGTGGGTCGGCGTCGACCACGGTGATCTCCGGTGCAGGCACCGGAGTGGTCAGTCGGGTGGACGACAGTGCCGGGTCGCGAGCC
The DNA here is from genome assembly GCF_053599855.1 of Micromonospora sp. NPDC005161. NCBI lineage: Bacteria > Bacillati > Actinomycetota > Actinomycetes > Micromonosporales > Micromonosporaceae > Micromonospora > Micromonospora sp. NPDC005161. Next base: position 120,152 of record NZ_JBSFYQ010000002.1, on the reverse strand, counting down.
AGGACCACGAACGTGGTCACGGCCCCGAGCAGGGCGAGCAGTCCAAAAGCGTAGGCGATACGGGAGCGGTGGTGCCGCCGCATGGCGGGCTGATTGACCATGACCATCCCAGGCTCTGGGCCCTGGACGCGCGGGTGGAACGGTGCCGGGGTGGGCGTACCAATTCTATGGCGACGGCACGCCCACCGGCGGCGGATCGCGTCGGTCAGCCCACCCGGACCGGTGTACGGACGACCGGTCGCCGGCTCCGTACGGTGTGCGGGCGGGGCTCCGGTGCGGCCTGCACCTGTTGCAACCCGCCCCGCTGGACGAAGATCGACCGACGGTTGACCGCGTCGCCCGCGGTGTTCAACTCGTAGCCGTCGAGCCAGAGCCAACCGTCGTAGGTCGGCCAGTCGAGCACCCGGATCACCCGGAACTTGATGGGCCTGAGGAACTGGACACTCGCCGCGCGAGTCACGTGCAGTACGTCACCGGAGCGGGGAAGCACATGGGCTCCTGGGGAGGTCGGCCGGCATTCGTGCCGGCGGTGACTGGTCGGGGGAAACGTCTCGGCCCGGTGACGGGTTCGCGCCTCGTGGACCGGTGGTGCGGGTGGTGGCGGTCGGGCCGTACTCCGCTGGTGGCGTGCCGCCACCCGACCATCACCCGGTTGCTTCCGGGAACCGCGCCCGCCGCCGCAGCCGGCTGGCTTGCAGCGGCGGGGTCCTCACCCCGGAGCAGCTCTCGGTGTCGCCGGCCGGGCCCGCGTCGTGCCCGGGTTCCCCGGGTCGGTGGGATCACCACACCGGGGGACCGGACGGAGACGCTGAGTGATCCGTGCCATGCGGACAGAGTGCATCAGTGACGTGCTTCATGCAAGTTGCACGTCGACTTTTCCCGATACGTGAGTGCCTTCCACAAAGCGGCGCTTGAAGCCATCCGCGTCCGGACGGCACACTGAGGGCCGGTTTCGCCCGTCGCGGCCGGCCGATGACCGGCACCACCCCCTCGCCGCGAACGCTCGCCGGTCGACGGTCGCGCCCCCGGCGGGCGGCAGCCAGTGGCGCGTCGACCGGAGGTAGCCCGAAGTGGGGTCGAGCAGCCAGCGGCGGAAAGCAGTGACCGGGGAGCGCCATGAGTGAGCGGCGCAGCCCCACCATCCGACGGCGGCGGCTCGGTGCCGAGCTACGCCGCCAGCGGGAATCCGCCGGGATCACCATCGAAGTCGTCGCCGAGCAGTTGGAGTGCTCGGCGTCGAAGGTCTCCCGGATCGAGACCGGGCACACCACGGCCACCCCGCGCGACGTCCGGGACATGCTGCGGATCTACGGCGTGGTCGGTGCCGAGAGCGACGAACTCGTGCAGATCGCCCGGGAGGCCCGGCAGAAGGGCTGGTGGCACCCGTACAGCACGGTGCTGGTCGGCGCGTACGTCGGGCTGGAGGCCGCGGCGAGCTCGATTCGGGCGTACGAGCAGCAGGTGGTGCCGGGTCTGCTGGAGACCGAGGAGTACGCCGGCGCGATGATCCGCGCCGCCCGGCCGGACTTCACCGCCGATCAGGTCCACCAACGGGTGCGTGTCCGACTGGGCCGTCAGTCGTTGTTGACCCAGGACGATCCGGTCGATCTGTGGGTGGTGCTCGATGAGGCGGTGGTAAGCAGGCCGGTGGGTGGGGACGAGGTGATGCGTGGCCAGCTCAAGCGGTTGGTCGAAGTGGCCGAGTTGCCGAACGTGACGTTGCAGATCCTGCCTTTCGAGGTCGGTGCGCACGCCGGCATGGACGGCACCTTCACGATCCTCAGTTTCCCCGAGGCCGGTGATCCGGATGTCGTGTACGCGGAGAACGCCACGGGTGGGCTTTTCCTTGAGAAGAGCGACGAACTACAGAAGTACAGCTTCATCTTCGATCACATCCGCGCCGCGGCCATTCGTCCGGAGGAGTCCGTCGCACACATCGCAAAACTGGCAGAGGAGCCGTTGTGGAAATGGCGACCAAGGGGTTCCCCGTGGACCTGACGCAGGCAACGTGGTTCAAGAGCTCGAAGAGCGGGCCGAACTGTGACAACTGCGTGGAGGTGGCGTACGTGACCGGGGCGGTCGGAGTGCGGGACTCGAAGGACAAGGCCGGCCCGGCCCTGGTCTTCGCCCCGGGTGACTGGCACGCCTTCGTCGCCGGCACCAGAGGTGGTGCGTTCGGCGCGGCCTGACCGAGCGGTCACGTGAGGTCCCCGTCCGGTCTCGACCGGGCGGGGGCCTTCGCGTGCCGCGCCGGCGGGCTCCCGCTCCGCGCGCGGAGGCGCGCTCGGCGAGGTTCCGCCGGGATTCCCGTCGCCACAGCGGGTCCGTCTCGTTGAACGAATCGGTACGGCGCTGGTCGACGACCCGCCGTACCGATCCGCAACCCAGCGAGGTAGGCGAGACGGATGACGACGATCGGGTCAGACAACCTCACCAACGGTCCGGGCAAGCCGGAGCGGTTCGGTGGCAAGTACCGCGGGGCGCGTCGGGACACCGTACTGACCGAGGTGGTCTCGACCGACCCGGAGATGAGCGGGCGGGAGGCGCCGGCGACCGAGGCGGGCGACCCGCCGCTCTCGCTGCCCTCGCTGGACCCGAACCCACTGGTCGAGCCGTCCTTCCCGCCGAGCGGCTGGCCGATGGAGCCCACCGGGTCGTTGGCTGACCACCCGTTGCTGCGCGGCCTGCTGATGGAGCTGCCACCGAAGGGCAGCGTGCCGCCGCCGGGCTGGCTGGACCGCTGGTTCGAGGCGACCCGGGCGATCCTGGAGCTGCTATACGTGCAGGGGCCCGGCCGCTCGCGCTGACTTCGCCGGATCCGGCTGGGCCCGCTCGGCGAGCCGGTTGTGCCGGAGCGCGTGCCGGACGCCGATGGCCAGGATCCCGAGCGCGCCGACGGTGATCGCCGGACCGGTGACGCCCGGTTCGGCGAAAAGGTCGGTGCCGCTCGCCGCGACCACCGCGGGCACCGTCAGTACCCCGGTGACCTGCAACGGCAACCCGATCAACGGGTGCGCGGCGGCGGCCCGAAGACCGTGCGGCGCGGGCGTCTCGGGCGCCGCGGCGAACGCTCCCGCGCCGGCCCAGAGCCGGCGTACCCGGCGTACGGTGCAGACCGCGACCACGAGGGTGGGGAGCCCGGCGATATCGAGAGCGGCGGCGGCCTGGTCGGCCGGGGTGTTCCCGGCACTGAGCAGCCCGGCCGCGAGCACGGTCACCGTGAGCGTCAGGCCCACCAGGGTCAGGATGAGCAGGTGTCCAGCGCGTCGGCGCAGCGCGCGGGCGCGGTCCAGCCGGGGCAGGCCGTCCGCGACCACGCCAGCGGCCAGCCACAGGACGGCGATCGGCAACAGGGCGGCGAGGGGGCTCTCCATGCTGGTCAGCCTGCCCGGTCGCGGCCGTCCGCGACTCCGGGCGCAGCCCTCGTTCGTCCCGGACGCCGTCCCGTAGGGGGCATCCTTTCCGTGTTATGAACGATGCGACATGTTTATCTTCGTCACTACGTTGACCTACTCTCGGAAAGATCGGCCGTCATGAATCTGAGCGGGACCCGCGTCGGGCGGCTGCCGGTCGGAGGGAGGTAAGAGATGCGTCTTGCCCACAGGTCCGTACTCGTCGGGGTGGCCACACTGACCCTGTTGGCCGCTGCCACACCCGCCCTGGCCGCCGAACCGACCGGTGCCATCCGGGCGGCGGGCGGAGACACGGCCGTCGCGGACAGCTACATCGTCGTCTTCAAGGACACCGCCGTCAGCCGGGGCACGGTCGGCGACAACGCGGACCGGCTGATCGGCCGGCACGGCGGCACGGTGGCCCGCACCTACGGCGCGGCGCTGCGCGGCTTCGAGATCCGGGTCGGCGCGAAGGCCGCCGCGCGGATCGCCGCGGACCCGGCGGTGGCGTACGTCGAGCAGAACCACACCGTCTCGATCGCCGGCACCCAGACCAACCCGCCGTCCTGGGGCCTGGACCGGATCGACCAACGGAACCTGCCCCTGAACAGCTCGTACACCTACCCGAACACGGCGTCGAACGTCCGCGCCTACATCATCGACACCGGCGTGCTGTACGGGCACAACGACTTCGGCGGGCGGGCCGTCTCCGGCTTCGACGCGGTGGACGGCGGCTCCGCCGACGACTGCAACGGCCACGGCACGCACGTGGCGGGCACGGTCGGCGGCTCGTCGTACGGGGTGGCCAAGGGCGTCCAGATCGTCGGCGTCCGAGTGCTCAACTGCCAGGGCAGCGGCACCAACGCCCAGGTGGTGGCCGGTATCGACTGGGTGACCGCGAACGCGGTCAAGCCGGCGGTGGCGAACATGAGCCTCGGTGGTGGCGCCAACAGTTCGATCGACACGGCCGTCACCAACTCGATCAACTCCGGCGTCACGTACGCGGTCGCCGCCGGCAACGGCAACGCCCTCGGCGTCCGGCAGAACGCCTGCAACTACTCCCCGGCCCGGGTCGCCTCCGCGATCACCGTGGGCGCGACGCAGAACAACGACGCCGCGGCGAGCTTCTCCAACTTCGGCACCTGCGTCGACATCCTGGCCCCGGGCGTCAACATCACCTCGGCCTGGTACACGGGCAGCAGCGCGACGAACACCATCAGCGGCACCTCCATGGCGTCACCGCACGTCGCCGGGGCCGCCGCGCTCGTGCTCTCGGCGAACCCGTCGTGGAGCCCGCAGCAGGTCCGGGACAACCTGGTCAACAACTCCACCCCGAACGTGGTGACCAACGTCGGCACCGGCACCCCGAACCGGTTGCTCTACGTCGTGAACGGCACCCCGCCGGCCAACGACTTCTCGGTCTCGGTGTCGCCGACCTCCGGCTCCACCGCGCCGGGCGGTTCGGTGACGGCCACCGTCGGTACGGCCACCACCGCCGGCTCCGCCCAGTCGGTCAGCCTCTCCGCCAGTGGCCTGCCGGCCGGGGCGACCGCGTCGTTCAGCCCGTCGACGGTGACGTCGGGCGGCTCGTCCACCCTCACCATCGCCACCTCGGCGAGCACCCCCGCCGGCAGCTACCCGGTGACCATCACCGGCAGCGGCGCGGCGGGCACCCGGACGGCCACGTACACGTTGACCGTGACCGGCTCAGGTGGCGGTGGCTGCTCCGGCACCAACGGCACCGACGTCGCGATCCCGGACACCGGCGCCACGGTGTCCGGCTCGATCACGATCGCCGGCTGCAACCGCAACGCCTCGGCGTCCTCGACCGTCGCGGTGAACATCGTGCACACCTACCGGGGTGACCTGGTGATCGACCTGGTCGCCCCGGACGGCTCGGCGTACCGGCTGAAGAACAGCAGCTACTTCGACGGCGCCGACAACGTGAACACGACCTACACCGCCAACGTCTCCAGTGAGGCGGCGAACGGCACCTGGCGACTGCAGGTGCGGGACGTCTACTCCGGGGACACCGGCTACATCAACACCTGGACCCTGACCCTCTGACCTGGTTCCCACGGCCGAGGCCCCACCCGGAACGCCGGGTGGGGCCTCGTGCCGTACGGATCGGGGTCAGACCGCGAAGGTGGCCGGCCGCTCGGTGGCGGGCGCCGGCGGGCGGGCCTTCCACAGGCCGGTCTTCTGCCCGGCGAGCCGGGCCAGGTAGGCCGGGTTGAGGATCACGTAGCGGCGCCAGAGCCGCTTCGGCTCCAGCCCGAGCCGCCAGAACCACTCCAGGCCAACGCGCTGCATCCACGACGGGGGCTGGCGCAGCAGCCCGGCGTGGTAGTCGAAGGCCGCCCCGACCGCCATCAGCGGCATGTCGAGCAGCGGGCGCATGGCGTACGTGAAGACCTCCTGGCGCGGGCAGCCAAGCCCGACCAGGACCAGTCGGGCGCCGCTGGACCGGATCCGGTCGGCGATCTCGGCGTCCTCGCCCGGCTGGACCGCGCGGAACTTGGACGGCTCCACCCCGGCGATCTTCAGCGCCGGGAACATCCGCTCCAGCGCCGGGATCAGCTTGGCCAGCGTCTCCTCGGTGGAGCCGTACAGGTAGACCGGCAGCCCCTCGTCGGCGAAGCGCGACAGCACGTGCAGCGTCAGCGTCGGCCCGTAGACCCGGTCGGTGAGCCCGGCATGGTGCAGCAGGTTGAGCGCCCAGCGCACCGGCTGGCCGTCGGGGGTGACCACGTCGAAGGAGTTGAGCCGGGCGTTGTGCGCCGGGTCCAGCACCCCGGTCATCACACCGTGCACGGCCAGCGCGGTCAGCGCGAGCGGACGCCGCTCGTGCGCCGCGGTCACCACGGCGTCGGTCGCCGCGGCGTAGTCGGTGGCGTCGACCAGGACGCCGAGCACGTTGCGCTTGGTCTGGGCGGTCATGCCTGGGGCACCCACTTGTCCACGTTGGCCTCGTAGATCTCCCGCAGGATCATCGGGACGTCATACGTAATCTTCCACTCCGGGTACTGCTCCTCAAACCGGGCCATGCTGCTCACGTACCACTGGTGGTCGCCGGTGCGGTTCTGCTCGACGTAGTTGATCTGCGCCTCGCGGCCGGTGATCTCCTCGGCGATCCGGAACGCCTCGATGTGCGACGTGTTGGAGTGCCGGCCTCCGCCAAGGTTGTAGACCTCCGCCGAACGCGGCGCCCGGAAGAACGCCTCGAACGCGGTCAGCACGTCCCGCGAGTGGATCGCGTCGCGGACCATCTTGCCCTTGTAGCCGAACAGGTTGTACGTCCGGCCCTCCATCACGCAGCGCATCAGGTAGGCCAGGAACCCGTGCAGCTCGGCCGCCGAGTGCGCCGGACCGGTCAGGGTGCCGCCCCGGAAGCAGGCGGTCTTCATGTCGAAGTAGCGCCCGTACTCCTGCACCATCACGTCCGCGGCGACCTTGGACGCGCCGAAGACCGAGTGCAGCGAGTTGTCGATCGACATGTCCTCGGTGATGCCCTGGTACCAGCGGTGGTCCTCGGGCAGCTCGTACCGGGTCTCCAGCTCGATCAGCGGCAGGCTGTTGGGCCGGTCACCGTAGACCTTGTTGGTGGAGCAGTGGATGAACGGCGCGTCGATCGCGTGTCGTCGGGTGTTCTCCAGAATGTTGAGCGTGCCGCCGGCGTTCACGTCGAAGTCCGTGTACGGCTCCTTGGCGGCCCAGTCGTGACTCGGCTGCGCCGCGCTGTGGATCACCACGGCGATGTCGGAGCCGTACTTCTTGAACACCTGCTCCAGGCCGTCCCGGTCCCGGATGTCCACCGCGAAGTGGGTGTAGGCGGTGCCCAGGTCACGGCTGAGTCGCTCCAGGCTCCACGAGGTGGAGCCGTCCTCGCCGAAGAAGTACCGGCGCATGTCGTTGTCGATGCCGACGACGTCCAGGCCGAGGCCGGCGAAGTGCCGGACCGCCTCGGAGCCGATCAGACCACCCGACCCGGTCACCAACGCGACACTCACACGCCACTCCTGGTCCATCGGAGGCAGAAACCATCGGAGCATAGCGTGACGACGGGCACGGCCCCGATATGACGGAAGGGCCCCGCATTCTGCGGAGCCCTCGTCGTTGGTGGGGATGGGGGGAGTTGAACCCCCACGCCCTTTCGGGCACACGGACCTGAACCGTGCGCGTCTGCCATTCCGCCACATCCCCGTGGCACGACCCGGAACACTCTAGCCGCCCCGAGCCCACTGTCTCCAGCAGGCCCCGGAGATACTACGCTGTCCCCGGCGCTCGCCACGAGCGGTTACCGTTCGTGGCGGACGAAAGATTAGCACGGGAGACCCGGCCCATCCGAACGGGCCGGTAGCAGGCGGCCGAGCGGCGTGTGAGCTGCGCGCGCGCCGGCCGGATACCATCATGTCCTCGGGACCCGAGGAGGAGCCGGTGAGCGTGCTGCAACGCTTCGAGAAGCGTCTGGAAGGCCTGGTCGAAGGGGCCTTCGCCAAGGTCTTCAAAGGGGTGGTCCACCCCGTGGAGATCCTCAACGCCATGCAGCGGGAGGCCGAGGCGCACAAGGCGATCCTGGCCGGTGGGCGCACGTTGGTGCCCAACCGCTACGTGATCGATCTCTCGCCGTTCGACCACAGTCGTCTGGCGCCGTATGCCGCCGCGCTGGCCCAGGAGCTGGCCCAGTCGCAGGCGGAGTTCATCGGCGAGCAGGCCTGGACGGTCTACGGCGACGTGATCGTCGAGATCGAACGGGGGGAGGGCCTGGACACGGGGATGTTCCGGGTCACCGCCGAGGTCTACACCGGCGGCGAGGTCGCCCCGGTCTCGGCACCCGGCTACGACGCCGGCCCGCCCGCCTACCCCGCGTACGACCAGGGTGGCGGCTACGGTCCGCCGCCCGGGCAGGGCGGCGGCCGCAACGTGCGGCTGGTCTCGGGCGACGGGCGCACCTATCCCCTGCAGATGGGGTCGACGGTGATCGGTCGCGGCGACCAGGCCAACCTGCGCCTGCCCGACGTCGGCATCTCCCGGCGACACGCCCGGCTGGACTTCGACGGCGGCCAGGTCGTGCTGACCGATCTGGGGTCGACCAACGGCACCATGGTCAACGGCCAGCGGGTCTCCGCGGTCGCCCTCAACCCGGGTGACATGGTCCAGCTCGGCACCACGACGCTGACCTTCCGCGTGGACGGCTGACCCGCCTTGCCGGAACTGGTCATCACCGTCGCCCGGTTCGGGTTCCTGATCCTGTTGTGGATCTTCGTGTTCACGGTGGTCGGTGTGATCCGCCGGGACCTCTTCGCGGGGGCCCGGTCCGGTCGTCTGGTGGCGGCGCCGCGTGCGGTGGGCGCCTCGACGGGGCAGGCGGCCAAGCCAGCGAAGGTGAAGCGGGGCAGGGCGGCACACCAGCTGGTGGTGACCGCCGGTCAGCTGGCCGGCACTCGAATCACTCTCGGTGAAGCGCAGATCACCATCGGTCGGGCCGAGGACTCCACCCTGGTCATCACCGACGACTACGCCTCCGCGCGGCACGCCCGGCTCGTGCCGCGTGAAGGGCAGTGGTTCGTCGAGGACCTCGGCTCGACTAACGGCACGTACCTAGATCGCGCTAAGGTCACCGGACCAACCCCCGTCCCCCTCGGCGTGCCGATCCGGATCGGCCGCACTTCCCTCGAATTACGGCCATGACTCTGACCCTGCGCTATGCGGCCCACAGCGACCGCGGTCTGATCCGAGACGGCAATCAAGACTCCGTCTACGCCGGGCCGCGGCTACTCGCCGTTGCCGACGGCATGGGCGGCATGGCCGCCGGTGACGTCGCCAGCAACATCGTCATCGGTGCCATGGCACCGCTCGACGAGGACGTCCCGGGGGACGCTCTCGTCGACGCGTTGCGTTCGGCCGTGGGCACCGCCAACCAACAACTCCGCGACACGGTGGACGCCAACCCGCAGTTGGAGGGGATGGGCACCACGCTGACGGCGACCCTCTTCTCCGGCAGCAAGCTGGGGATGGTCCACATCGGCGACTCGCGGGCCTATCTGCTGCGCAACGGTGAGTTCGCGCAGGTCACCAAGGACGACACCTACGTCCAGATGCTCGTCGACGAGGGTCGGATCAGCGCCGAGGAGGCGAGCAGCCACCCGCAGCGGTCACTGCTCACCCGGGCCCTGGACGGCCGGGACATCGACCCGGAGTACTCGGTGCGCCAGGTGCTGCCAGGCGACCGCTACCTGATCTGCAGCGACGGCCTCTCGGGCGTGGTCAGTGCCGAGACCATCGGCGAGACCCTGCGGGAGTACGCCGACCCGCAGCAGTGCGTCGAGCGGCTGGTGCAACTCGCGCTGCGCGGCGGTGGGCCGGACAACATCACGGTGATCATCGCGGACGCCACGGATCAGGACATCGTCGAGGCGACCCCGATCGTCGGCGGCGCCGCCGCCCGCGACCGGGGCATGGCCACCTCCGCCGACGACTCCACCCCGGCCGCCCGGGCCTCGGCGCTGTCCGCGCCGCGCCCGGCCGCGCCCGAGGAGCCGCCGGCGGCGGACGACGAGCAGGAGCCGAAGCGCCGTCCGGTGCGGGCCACCGCCATGGCGCTGGCCCTGCTGGTGATCCTCGGCGGCGGGCTCTTCGCCGGCTGGACCTACACGCAACAGCAGTACTACGTGGGCGCCACCGAGGAGGGCCAGGTCGCCGTCTTCCGTGGCATCCAGGGTCAGATCGCCGGGATGGACCTCTCCACCGTGCATCGCACCAGCGGCACCCGGCTGGACGACCTCACCGTGGCGGCGCAGGACACCGTCAAGGTGGGCATCCGGGCCAAGAGCGAGCCGGATGCCGAGCGCCAACTCGCCGAGCTGACCAGCGACACCCCGAGCAACCCCAACCTGAAGCCGATCTGCCCGGCCGACCCGACCGCCGTGGTTGGCGCGACGCCGACGCCCACGCCCACGCCGACCCCGACGCCGGCCGGGACGACGCCGGCACCGAACGGCAGCCCCAGCGCGAAAGCGTCGGTGACCCCCACCGGGGTCGTCAGCGCAAGCCCGACCACCGGTGCGACCGCCGCTGTCGGCGTGACCGATCCGACCACCACACCCGACGCCACGCCCTCCGACTCGACCACGCCAGGGCTCGACCCGGCCGGTTGCCGGTCTCCCGAGTGAGCGTCAGCTGAGATCCCGAGGACTCCACCCGTGACCGTAGCGGCCACACCGGCACCCTCGCCCGCCACCACGGGCGGGGAGTCCGGCGTACGCCTGGCCCGGTCCCGACGCAACGCCGAACTGTCCCTGCTGCTGCTCGCCATGGTGCTGGTGGCCGCGTACGGGGCGACTGTCGAGGCGAACCTGCTGGACACGGTCACCCCGGACTTCTGGATGCCCGCCGCCGCCCTCGGCGCGGTCTTCCTCGGCCTGCATCTGGTCATCCGGTTCCTCGCCCCGTTCGCCGACCCGGCGCTGCTGCCGGCGGTGGCGCTGCTCAATGGCCTCGGGGTGGGCTTCCTGCGTCGGATCGACCTGGGCGAGGCCCCCGTGGCCGACCGGGAGACTCTGGCCATCTTCGCCGGCATCGGCGGGCGGCAGCTGGCCTGGACGCTCGTCTCGGTGATCCTCGCCGCCGGTCTGCTCGCCATCATGCGCGACCACCGTTCGGTCTCCCGGTACGCGTACACCCTGGGCCTGGCCGGCATCGTGCTGGTGATGCTCCCGGCGGTGCTGCCGAGCAGCATCTCCGAGATCAACGGCGCGAAGCTGTGGATCCGGATCGGCTCGTTCTCCATCCAGCCGGGTGAGTTCGCCAAGCTGGCACTGCTGGTGTTCTTCGCCTACTACCTGGTGCGCAAGCGTGAGGTGCTGTCGCTGGCGAGCCGTCGTTTCCTCGGCATCGACTTCCCGCGTGGGCGCGACCTGGGCCCGGTGGTCGTGGTCTGGCTGATCAGCCTCCTGGTGCTGGTCTTCGAGAAGGACCTGGGAACCTCGCTGCTCTACTTCGGCATGTTCGTGGTGACGCTCTACATCGCCACCGAACGGGTCAGCTGGCTGCTGATCGGTCTGATCCTCTTCTTCGGGGGCGCCTACCTCGCCTACGTCCTCGGCTCGACGATCGGCGGGCCCTTCGCCAACTTCTACGTGCGCGCCGAGATCTGGTTGGACCCGTTCGCCGACCCGACCGACAAGGGCTACCAGCTCGTCCAGGGCCTGCTCGCCCTGGGCACGGGCGGGCTCTTCGGCGCCGGGCCGGGCGGCGGTCAACCGGACATCCTGCCCGAGGTGCAGAACGACTTCATCTTCGCCGGCATCGGTGAGGAGATCGGCCTCTTCGGTCTCTCCGCGCTGCTGGTGGTCTACCTGCTGATCGTGGAGCGGGGCCTGCGTGCCGCGCTCGCGGTGCGGGACTCGTTCGGCAAACTGCTCGCCGGCGGTCTCGCGTTCACCCTCGGCCTGCAGGTCTTCGTGATCGTCGGCGGCATCAGCAAGCTCATCCCGCTCACCGGTCAGACCACCCCGTTCCTGTCCGCCGGTGGCTCGTCGCTGATGGCCAACTGGCTGCTCATCGCGGTGCTGCTGCGGGTCTCCGACGGAGCCCGCCGGCCGGTCAGTGGGAGCGGTGGCAAGGCTGCCCGGCCCACCGGCGGCCCGCCGGAGCAGCTGCACGGTGCTCCCACGGAGGTGATCAAGCCGTGAACGCACCCCTGCGCCGTGTCGGCGTCGTCGTCATCGTCCTGTTCGGTCTGCTCTTCGCGAACCTCAACTGGATCCAGGCGTACAAGGCCGACGAGTACCGCACCAGCGACTACAACGGTCGGGTCCAGGTCGCCGACTACAAGCGCAAGCGCGGCAACATCGAGGCCGGTGGCACGGCGGTGGCCACCAGCAAGGAGACCACCGGCAAGCTGAAGTTCCTGCGCTCCTACCCGGGCGGCGCCAAATACGCCCACGTGCTCGGCTACAAGCCGGTCAACCTGGCGGACCAGGGCATCGAACGGGTGGAGAACGACTTCCTGGCCGGCACCAGCGACCAGTTGATCGGCGACCGGTTCAAGGACATGTTCACCGGCGACCAGACCGGTGGCGGCAACGTGCTGCTCACGCTCTCCAAGCGGGCCCAGGACGTGGCGTACGACCAGCTGCGCAACAACCAGGTGGGGGTGAAGAAGGGCGCGGCGATCGCCATCGACCCGCGCACCGGCGCGGTGCAGGCGTTGGTCTCCATGCCCAGCTTCGACCCGAACCCGCTGACCGTCCACAACAGCACTGAGGCGGCGGCGGCGTTCAACAAGCTGGATCAGGACCCGGACGGCCCGCTGAAGAACCGCGCGCTCTCCGAGACGCTGCCGCCGGGCTCCACCTTCAAGATCGTGGTGGCCGCGGCCGCGCTGGAGAACGGGATCAGCAAATCCACCTCGATCCCGGCCGGGTCGAGCTACACCCCGCCCACCTCCGGCAGCCCGATCCGTAACGCCCACCCGTCGATCTGCCCGAAGTCGCAGGTCACCCTGCTGGACGCGGTCACCGAATCGTGCAACACCGGCTTCGCCCAGCTCGGCGTGCGGCTCGGCGCCGACACCATCAAGGAGAAGGCCCAGCAGTTCGGCTTCGAGCAGGACGACCTCACCGTCGGCCAGCTCGGCGAGGACGGGCTGCGCACGGCGGCCAGCCGGACCGGGGACATGCAGAACCCGGACGGCAGCACCGACCCGGCCGCACTGGCCCAGTCCTCGATCGGCCAGAACAACGTCCGGATGACCCCGCTGGAGGGGGCCATGATCGCCGGGGCGGTCTCCAACGGCGGCAGCCAGATGCGGCCGTACCTGGTCCGGCAGCTGCTCGCCCCGGACCGGACCACCAGCTACTACACCGCGAAGCCGCGGGAGCTGCGCCAGCCGGTCAACGGGCAGGTCGCCGGCGACCTCCGCGACATGATGGTCAGCGTGGTGCAGAAGGGCACCGGCCGGAACGCGGCGATCAGCGGCTACACGGTCGGCGGCAAGACCGGCACCGCGCAGTCCGCCCCGGACCGGCCCGACCACGGCTGGTTCATCGGCTTCGCGCTGGACAAGAACGGCACCCCGGTCTCCGCGGTCTGCGTCGTACTGGAGCAGGCCGGCAGCGGCGGCAGCGGCGAGGCGGCCCGGATCGGCGGTCAGATCATGCGGGCTGCCATCGCCGACCCAGGGGGTCGCTGACATGCTCAGCCCCGGCGTCCAGCTCGGCAACCGCTATCGCCTCGACGAGCGGATCGCCAGCGGCGGCATGGGCGACGTCTGGCGCGGCACCGACCAGGTGCTCGGCCGGACGGTCGCGGTCAAGAGCCTGCTGCCCGCGCTGCTCGACGACCCGGACTTCGCCGAGCGGTTCCGCGGTGAGGCCCGCACCATGGCCACCATCAACCACCCGGGTGTGGTGGACGTCTACGACTTCGGCAACGACCAGCAGATCGCCTTCCTGGTCATGGAGTACGTCGAGGGCGACGCCCTGTCGTCCACGCTGAGCCGGGTCGGCCGGCTCACTCCAGCCCGGACGATGGCACTGGTCGCGCAGGCCGCCGACGCGTTGCACGCCGCGCACGAGAAGGGCATCGTGCACCGCGACGTGAAGCCGGGCAACCTGCTGGTCCGGCCGAACGGCACGCTGGTGCTGACCGACTTCGGTATCGCCCGCTCCGACCTGGTCGGCCAGCTCACCGCCGCCGGCTCGGTGCTCGGCACCGCCTCGTACATCTCGCCCGAGCAGGCGACCGGTGGGGTGGCCACTCCGGCGTCCGACGTGTACGCGCTCGGCGTGGTCGCCTACCAGTGCCTCGCCGGCCGGCGACCGTTCGAGGGCGACAACCCGCTCGACATCGCCATGCGGCACGTCCGGGAGACCCCCCGACCACTGCCAGCGGACATCCCGCCGCAGGTCCGGGCCGTGGTGGAACGGGCGTTGGCCAAGGACCCGGCCGCCCGTTGGCCCAGCGCCGCCGCCCTCGCCGGGGTCGCCCGCCAGCTCAAGGCCGCGCTCTCCCAGCAGGCCAGGGCCGGTGGCAACTCCGGGCCGGTCTCCGCGGCGCCGGCGTCGCCCGCCGCACCCGGTCGGGCCCAGGTGCCGTCCGCGCAGCAGCTTCGCCCGCCGGGCGCCCCGCACCGACCGCCGGTCGCCGGGCAGCGGCCGACCGCCGTCGCGCCGGTCCAGCAGCCCCGACCCACCGCCGTCGCGCCGGCCGTCCCGCACGCACGCCCGCCCGTCAGCCCCGCCGGTTACCCGCGCGGCGCCGCCGCGGTGCCGCAGGCACCGGTCCGGCAGGAGTATCAGCAGGCGTACGCCCGGCAGGCCGGCCCAGCGCTGCCGGCACCCGATCCGCGCCGGTCCCGGCCCGGCATGGTGCTCCTCGCCATCCTGCTGGCCGTGCTGGTCCTGCTCTGCTCCGGCGTGATTTCCTACAACCTGCGGAAGCAGTCGCAAGCCGGTGAACCCGGTGCGCTGGCTCCGCACACCGTGACGTCCGGCGTGCTGCGGCTCGACGGACGCGACGATGCGACCCGGACGTCGTACCGTCTTGAGGTACGGCTCCAGCCGGACGACGGCGGGACGATGACGAGCGAAGGACGACAGACGCGATGACAGCGCAGGCCCGCCTGCTCGGTGGCAGGTACCAGGTCGGCGAGCTGCTCGGCTACGGCGGCATGGCCGAGGTGCACCGCGGTCGCGACCTCCGGCTCGGTCGGGACGTCGCGATCAAGATGCTCCGCACCGACCTCGCGCGGGACGCGACGTTCCAGATGCGGTTCCGTCGGGAGGCGCAGAACGCGGCTTCGCTCAACCACCCGGCGATCGTGGCGGTCTACGACACCGGCGAGGAGACCGCGCCGACCGGTGAGACGCTGCCGTTCATCGTCATGGAGTTCGTCAACGGACGGACTCTGAAGGAGGTGCTCGGCGCCGAGGGCCGGTTGCAGCCCCGCCGGGCGCTGGAGATCTGCGCCGACATGTGCGCGGCGCTGGAGTTCAGCCACCGGCACGGCATCATCCACCGGGACATCAAGCCGGGCAACGTCATGCTCACCCAGACCGGCCAGGTCAAGGTGATGGACTTCGGCATCGCCCGGGCGCTGGCCAGCGGTGCGACCACCATGACGCAGACCAGCGCGGTGATCGGCACGGCGCAGTACCTCTCCCCGGAGCAGGCGCGCGGTGAGGCCGTGGACGCCCGCTCCGACGTGTACGCGGCCGGCTGCGTGCTCTTCGAACTGGTCTGCGGGCACCCGCCGTTCGTCGGGGACAGCCCGGTCAGCGTCGCGTACCAGCACGTGCGGGAGACGCCGCCCACGCCGAGCGACATCAACCCGGACGTCAACCCCGCGGTCGACGCGATCGTGCTCAAGGCGCTGTCCAAGAATCCGCTCAACCGCTACCAGAGCGCCGGCGAGATGCGGGCCGACCTGCTCCGCGCCGCCGCTGGCCGTCCCGTGCTGGCCACCCCGGTGATGCGCGAGGCGGAGACCGTGGCGATGGCTCCGGCCGGCGGCGGCGGTGGCTACCCGCCCGCCGGCGGTGGGCCGCAGACCCGCCAGATTCCGGCCCGGGTCGGCGACCCGCGCCAGCGCAAGGCGTCCTCCTTGCTGATCGCGACCTTCAGCGCCGTTGGCGTGCTGGCGGTGATCGCCCTGGTCGCCGCCCTGCTCTGGAGTCAGCAGCCGGACAAGAATTTGAAGTCGGTCCCCACGCTCACCGGCAAGAGCCAGGAGGCCGCCTTCGCCGAGATCCGCAGCCTCGGCTTCCAGCCGCAGGCCGGAGACCAGGTGCTGAACGGCACCTGCGAAAAGAACACCGTCGTCACGCAGATTCCGGAGGCCGGGACGCAGTTGCGGGAGAACGGCACGGTGACCGTCCAGGTGTGTGGTGGCAAGCCCGAGGTGGTAATCCCGAAGGACCTCGTCGGCTCGAAGTACGACTCGGTCAAGGCTCGGCTTGAGGGCCTGGGCTTGAGGGTCAAGCCCAAGCCGCGCGACGACAAGGAGAGCGAGGGCATCGTCCTGGACGTGTCGCCGACCTCCGGGACTCGGGTGGCCGAGGCTACCGAGGTGACGGTCACCTACTCCAAGGGCAACATCCGTGGCGTTCCGGACGTTCGTGGTTCCTCCCAGGAGGCGGCCGAGGAGGAGTTGAAGCGGGCGGGCTACAAGGTCAACGTCGATCTCGGCGACCTTGTGCCCGCAGCGGAGGCCGGCAAGGTGACCGACCAGAACCCCAGGCCGGGCACGCAGTTGGCCCAGGGGAAGACGGTGACGATCATCGTCTCCCAGCCGGAGCCGGAGAACGAGACTCCGAGTCCGCCAGCGACGCCGACGCCGACACCGACCGCCACGCCGACCAAGCCGGGCGACGGTAACGGTGGCGGTTCCGGGCTGCCGTTCCCTCCCCCACCCACCCGGCTCAACGAGCAGTAGACCCGGTGGCTCGGCTCCGCGGACCGTCCGCGTGACCGCCACCGAAGCTTCGGTGACCGGCCCTCCGGGTCGCGAGCGTCGGTGGCGGCGAGGCCTGACCCGGGTGGTCGCCCTGGGGCTGGCCGCGCTGCTCCTCGCCAGCCTTCCGTGGCTCTGGACGACGATCTCCGCGCGCGGTCACGTGTACGACGAGGCCGACGCGCCGGCCGCCGACGTGGTGATCGTTCTCGGCACCGCCGTGGCGGCTGATCGAACTCGACCTGGGGACCGGCTGGCCGGCCGTCTGGAGACCGCCGCCGAGTTGGTGAACAGTGGGCGGGCCCGGGTGGTCCTCGTGTCAGGCGACGGGGGTGGCACGTCGGGTGACGAGCCGGCGGTGATGACGTCGTACCTGACCGAGCTGGGTGTCGACCCGCGTCGCGTGGTGGCCGACCCGTTCGGCCTGGACACCTACGACAGCTGTGCCCGGGCGCGCGAGGTGTACGGGGTCGAGCGGGCCCTGATCGTGACCCAGTCCTACCACGTGTCCCGGGCCGTGACGCTGTGCCGACACCTCGGCCTCGACGTCGACGGAGTCACCGCCCGCTGCACCGGTTGCGGCCCCGCCCTACTGGTCGAGAAGTCGGTCCGGGACTACTTCGCCAGTGGCAAGGCGGCCTGGGACGCAGCCCTGGGCCGGGCACCGGCAGTGCGCTCGCCCGCGAGTCCCGCGGTCCAGGACGCGCTGCGGGGCTGAGCGTCCGGTTTGAAGTCGGCCTGGCCGGGGTCAGGCGGTGGCGAAGGCGGCGCGGCGGCGGGCGTCGACCTCGGCGGCCAGCTCCGGGGCCCGCTCCAGCGCCTCTGGGTGACCGCAGCCGGCCAGCCAGTTGGCGAGCATCAGGTGGCCGCCCTCGGTGAGCACCGACTCCGGGTGGAACTGCACGCCCTCGATCGGCAGCGTCCGGTGCCGCATCGCCATCACCACGCCGGAGCCGGTCCAGCCGGTCACCTCCAGCTCGTCTGGGAGCGTCTCGGGCAGTACGGCCAGTGAGTGGTAGCGGGTGGCGGTGAACGGGTCGGGCAGACCGGTGAGCACGCCGACCGACTGGTGGCGTACCTCGGAGGTCTTGCCGTGCAGCAGTTCGGGCGCGCGGGTGACGGTCGCCCCGAACGCCTCGCCGATCGCCTGGTGGCCGAGGCAGACGCCGAAGATGGGCAGCTGGCCCGCGTACTCCCGGATGACGTCCAGGCAGATGCCGGCGCGGTCGGGACTGCCCGGCCCGGGTGAGAGCAGGATGCCGGCGGCACCCACCCTGCCCACGTCGGCGACGTCGATCTCGTCGTTCCGGCGGACCTCGCAGTCCACCCCGAGCTGGCCCAGGTATTGCACCAGGTTGAAGACGAACGAGTCGTAGTTGTCGATCACCAGGACGCGCATGGTCACCTGCTCGGGGAGGGCGGCGCGGAGTTGTTCCGGTCGGTGTCGTACGGCAGCTCGTGCTCGTCGCCGGCCGGGGTCTCCCCGGTCACCGCGTCGCCGCCGCCCGGTTCACCGGGTACGCCGGAGTCCTGGGTGACCTGCACGTCGTCGAAGGGCAGCAGCGGCTCGGCCCACGGGAAGGCCACGTACCAGAGCAGGGCCACCGCGGCGGCGGCGAGCAGCACCGAACCGGTCAGCTTGCCGGCCAGGCCGAACGGCAGTTTGCGCCAGATGAACGCGTACATCGGGTCAGCCTCCCAGCTCCGCCGGGCGGCCCGCTGACTTGGGTTGGGTCCGGTCCAGCTCGGCGTGGATGATCAGGCGCTGGTAGTTGTCGAACTTCGGGTTGCAGGTGGTCAGGGTGAGCATCCGCCGGGTCGGCTTCTTGTCTGGATCACCGGGGACCGGTGCCACCACCTCAACCTGCGTCGGCCTGACGATCCGGGTCTGCGACACCCGATAGACGTACCAGTCGGTCTTGCCCTCGACCACGATCGCGTCGCCGTCGTCCAGCTCGTCCAGCCGCCAGAAGGTGGCCCGGTTGCGGTGGCCGGCGACGGAGAAGTTGCCGACCTGTCCGGGCAGCGCGCTGGCCGGGTAGTGGCCCGGGGCGTACCGGATGTCGGCCTGGGTGACGCCCTCGACCACCACCCAGTTCTTGTCGAGCTTGGGGATGTAGAGGCCGGCGATGGGCTTGCCGCGAACCGGCGGCGACGGTTTGACGCTCGGGGTGGCCGACGGGACGACCGTGGGGTCGTCGGTCGGGCCCCACGCCTGGGCGAGTTGCTGGCTGAGGTCGTTCTGGTGGGCGTCGACGATGGCCGACTTGCCCCAGACCTCGTAACCCGCGAAGAGCAGCACCACGAGGCCGAAGGTGATCAGGACCTCGCCGGTGAGCCGGACGCCGGTGCGGAGCCGGGACGCGAGCGAGGGGCGGGTGAGCTCCGAGTAGACGCTCTTGTAGCCCTCACCGGTCTGGTGGGGCCGGAGTTGGACCACCCGCTCGCCGCGTCGGGGCCGCGGTGGTTCGGCGGGACTGTCCGCGGCGCCGGCCGGCTCGTCGGTGGCCGCGGTGCGGGGGACGGCACCCATCAGCGCCGTGGAGTCCATGGCCGGCGGGCGGGACGAGGGCCTGGCGGGCACGGCCGGGATCAGCGCGGTGGCGGCCGGGTCGGCGGGGCGGTCCGGCCCGGCCGGGGAGCCGGTTGCGCGCGTGGGTCCGACCGTGGGGATGAACGCGGTGGGCGCGTCCACACCGGCGGCCGGCGGGCGGGCGGTCGGGGCGCTCGGCGGCGCCGGCGGCCGGACGGGGGCGTTGTCGGGTGCGGCCGGCCGGACCGGTCCCTGGTCGGGTGCGGTCGGTCGGCCGCCGGTGGCTGCGGGGGGACGGACGGGCCCGCCGTGCGGGCCCGACCCGGCCGGGGTGGCACCGGGCCACGGCGGAGGCGCTCCGGTGCCCGGGTGAGTCGGGGTCCGCTGCTGGTCGGGCCGGCCGGCGTTCGGCTGGGCCGGGCGGTCGGCGCGCGGGAGGTTGTCGGCGCGGCCGGCCGGCGGCGGCGCCCCGTCGCCTCGGGGAGGCCCGGGGGCGGCCGGCGGTTCGGGTACGGCCGCTGGGCGCGTCGCCCGGGGTCGGGCGGGCAGCACCGGATCGGGCCAGTTGCCGGCCAGGCCGGGCCGGTCAGCTCCGCGCTCGGGCCGGTCGACCTTGGGTAGGAACGCCGTCGGTTCGTCGGCCTGGTCCCGGTGTCGCCCGTCGCGCCGGTCGTCCGGGCCGCTCACCGGGGCACCGTCGCCGAGCGCAGGGCGGTCGAGTCCTCGAATGCCGGGACTGTCACCGCGGAGACGGTCTCCTTGTATCCGAGTTGGTAGTCGTCGACTGCGTCCTTGAACAACCGGACTCCCTCAGAGCTGGCGAGGGCCTGCTGGAGGGCAGCGGGATCGCCGATTGCTACGATCTTGAACGGTGGGGAGTACACCCGCCCGTGGAGCAGCAGGGTGTTACCGACGCAGCGTACCGCGCTGGTCGCCAGCACGCGGACGTTCATGATTGACATGGCCTCCGCCCCGCCGGCCCAGAGCGCGTTGACCACCGCCTGCACGTCACCCTGGTGCACCACCAGGTCGTCGTTGCTGGCGTCCGTGGGGGTCTGGTCGGTGCGTCGCGGCGCGTCGTTCAGCTCCACCGTCACCCCGGTGCCGGTCAGCTTGGTGAACCCGGCGGTCTGGAGGCTGCCCTGGGCGCGGTCCTGCTGAGCCTTGATCGGGCTGTCCGAGTCGGCCAGCGCGTCGGTCCGCTCCTCGACCTCGTCGCGCAGTGTGGCGGCCCGGCGCTCGCTCGCCGCCACCTGCTCGCGGCGGTCCTCGATGAGCTGGTTGAGCTGGGGCCGACGGTCCTCTCGTAGCGCGGTGCCGCCGGCCGTGGTCGCGGTGGTGGTGAAGAGCAGCCCCGCCGCGGCGGCGATCAGGGGCACCCCGATCGACCAGCCCGGTCGGCGTTGACGCGGTCGCCGGGGCAGCAGCCCGGCACCGGCCCGTCGAAGGACCTTCTGCCAGGAGGCGGCGCCGGATGTGTACTCCACCGAGCGTTCCTTCCGCGTTTCGAGGATTGGTCCGCCCCGGCCGGGCCGGTGATGCGAACAGTCCCGCCTTTTTCGGTCACTCCGTGCACCGGCCTGACCCCATTCGTGGTCCGGGCGGGCGTTCCGGACTACGCTAGCTTTCGAACATTATTGGCCATGGACCGTCGCCCCCGCGCCCGGTTGTCAGGCCGGACGAGGTCGTCACCCCTCTGGAGAGCGTCGTGCCCAAGTCTCAGGTCCGCAAGAAGAAGGTGTACACCCCGCCGACGGACGTTCGTCCGACGACGGCGGCATCGTCGCGCAAGCCTAGCCCGGTGTGGCTGCCGATCACCGCGGTCGCATTGATCGTCGCTGGCATCGGTTGGCTGGTGGTCTACTACCTCTCCGAGCAGCAGTACCCGGTCATGGCGTGGGGTTACTGGAACCTCGCGGTGGGCTTCGGCGCGATGGTCGCCTCGTTGGCGCTGCTCTCCCGCTGGCGCTGAGCCGGCCCGGCGCGTTCGCCACGCCGGAGGATTCACGTCACCCCACGGAGCCCCTGCCCGGCAGGACCGGGCGGGGAACCCTATGGTGTCCGCAGGGCGGCGTGGCCCGCCGCGAGATGACTCACGTTACTGCTGGGTAACCTTGCGCGTAGGCTGCACTGCATGACCGAGCGGAGCGAGGTCATCGACCGGTCCGGTCGCAGGTGCGGCAGCGGCGCGACGCCGGCTCCGTCCTGATCCGGTCCCGGTCGCCGAGCCGCTCGACAGGCAGCAGACCGGGGAGGCCAACTCGATGGGCAGCGTCCAGATCGTCACCACGATCCTCGCGGCCGCCATCACCGCCGTGGCGGTGTGGCTTGCGGCACGCGCGGTCCTCAAGATGGTGGCAGTCATCCGGCTCGGGCAGCCCGCGCCGGAGCGGTTCACCGACAAGGTCAGCCGTACGAAGACCATGCTGGTGGAGACCGCCGGCCACACCCGCATGCTCAAGTGGGGCGTGGTGGGTGCGGCGCACTGGTTCGTGATGGTCGGCTTCATCGTGCTGTCGCTGCTGGTGCTCGAGGCGTACTTCGAGGTGGTCACCCCGACCGGTGGGCTGCCGATCATCGGGCACTGGGTGGTCTTCGGGCTGGCCACCGAGATCATCGGCGTGCTGGGTCTGGTCGGCATCCTGGTGCTGATGGCGATCCGGCTTCGCAACCGGCCGAACCGGCCGGGTGGTCGCTCCCGGTTCACCGGCTCGACGATGTGGCAGGGCTACTTCGTCGAGTGGATCGTGCTGCTGGTCCTGATCTTCGGGTTCGTGATCCGGGGCTTCAAGGTCGCCACCGACCACTTCGAGTACCCGCTCTGGGCCACCCCGGTCAGCCACGCGGTCGGCGCGGTGCTGCCCGACTGGCAGGACGGGGCGAGCATCGCCGCCCTCATCAAGATCGTCATCTCGATGACCTGGCTGATCGTCATCTCGCTGAACGTCACCATGGGCGTCGCCTGGCACCGCTTCCTGGCGTTCCCCAACATCTTCTTCAAGCGTGAGCCGGCCTGGCCGGCCGGCTCCGGTCTCGGCGCGCTGCGCCCGATGACGAGCCAGGGCAAGCCGCTCGACTTCGAGGAGGCCGACCCGGAGAAGGACCAGTTCGGTGTCGCCCAGGTCGAGCAGTTCAGCTGGAAGGGTCTGCTGGACTTCAGCACCTGCACCGAGTGCGGTCGCTGCCAGTCGCAGTGCCCGGCCTGGAACACCGGCAAGCCGCTCTCGCCCAAGCTGCTCGTGCTGAGCCTGCGCGACCACGCGTACGCCAAGGCGCCCTACCTGCTGGCCGGTGGTGGCAAGGACCTGACCGGCGAGGAGAAGGCCACCGCGGCGCAACTCGCGCACGTCGACGTGCTGGCGCTGGCCGAGGCCGACCGCCCGCTGATCGGCACCGCCGAGGAGGGCGGCGTCATCGACCCGGACGTGCTCTGGTCCTGCACCACCTGCGGTGCCTGCGTCGAGCAGTGCCCGGTGGACATCGAGCACGTGGACCACATCGTCGACATGCGCCGCTACCAGGTGCTGATCGAGTCGAGCTTCCCCTCCGAGGCCGGCGTCATGCTGCGCAACCTGGAGAACAAGGGCAACCCGTGGGGCGCCCCGCAGAACACCCGCGAGGACTGGACCAAGGGTCTCGACTTCGAGGTGCCCCGGGTCGGCGAGGTGGACGACTTCGAGTACCTGTTCTGGGTCGGCTGCGCCGGCGCGTTCGAGGACCGGGCCAAGAAGACCACCCGCGCGGTGGCGACCCTGCTCAACGAGGCGGGCGTCAAGTTCGCCATCCTGGGCGAGGGCGAGACCTGTTCCGGCGACCCGGCGCGACGGATCGGCAACGAGTTCGTCTTCCAGATGCTCGCCCAGCAGAACGTGGAGACGCTCAACGAGGCGTTCGAGGGCCGGGAGAAGGCCAAGCGCAAGATCGTCGCTACCTGCCCGCACTGCTTCAACACCCTCGGCAACGAGTACGGCCAGCTCGGCGGCGAGTTCGAGGTGGTCCACCACACCCAGCTGCTGGCCCACCTGGTGTCCACCGGCAAGCTCACCCCGGTGCAGCCCGTCGACGGCGGGGTCACCTACCACGACCCCTGCTACCTGGGCCGGCACAACCGGATCTTCGCGGCTCCCCGTGAGGTGCTCGGGGACGCCATCGAGGGCGAGATCACCGAGATGCCGCGCAACAGCGAGCGCTCCTTCTGCTGCGGCGCCGGCGGCGCCCGGATGTGGATGGAGGAGAAGATCGGCAAGCGGATCAACGTGGACCGGGTCGAGGAGGCCATGGCCACCGGGGCGAAGACGGTCGCCGTCGGCTGCCCGTTCTGCTCGACGATGCTCAACGACGGGGTGAACGGCAAGGGCGCCGGCGAGCAGGTCGAGGTGATCGACGTGGCCAGCGTGCTGCTCCGCTCGGTCAAGCCGGAGCAGCCGCAGCGCGGCAAGGAGGCCGCGCCGGTCGCCGGCTGAGCCGTCGGCCGTCCCGGCCGGTGGCTGGGCACCCGCCGTGGCACAATCGCGCCGAGGTGAGGCGAACATCGACGGGATTGTCCTGGCCACGCTGCTGCCCCTGGTCGGCTTCGCTGCGCTGACCGCCGGCAACGCGTTCTTCGTCGCGGCCGAGTTCGCCCTGGTCACGGTCGATCGCGCGGAGATCGACCGCCGGGCCGGCGCCGGCGACGAGGCCGCCCTGAGGGTACGCACGGCGCTGCGCGAGCTCTCCTTCCAGCTCTCCGGCGCGCAGCTCGGCATCACCATCACGGCGCTGCTCACGGGTTATCTGGCCGAGCCAGCCCTGGCCCGGGTCTTCACCCCGCTGCTGCGCCCGGTGGCCGGGGACAGCACGGAGCGGTTCACCCCGTTTCTGGCGCTGGCCCTGGCGACTCTGATCTCCATGCTCTTCGGCGAGCTGGTGCCCAAGAACGCGGCGCTGGCTCGACCGATGCCGACCGCGCTGGCCACCGCCGGCCCCATGCACTCCTTCTCCCGGACGTTCGGCTGGGTGATCCGGGGACTGAACGGTTCGGCGAACCGGCTCGTCCGGGCGCTCGGGGTGGAGCCGCAGGAGGAGCTCCGGAGTGCCCGCTCGCCGGAGGAACTGGGCCTGCTGGCGGCCATCTCCGCCCGGGCCGGGGCACTGCCCCCGGACACCGCGATGCTGCTGCGCCGCACCATCCGCTTCGGCGACAAGCGGGCGGCCGAGGCGATGACCCCCCGGGTGGACGTGGTCGCGCTGCGTGCCACGGCCACGGTGGCCGGGTTGCTCGAGCTGTCCCGGGAGACCGGGCGGACCCGGTTCCCGGTGTACGAGGAGACCCTCGACCTGGTCACCGGTGTGGCGGGGGTGCCGGACGCGCTGGGGGTTCCGCTGGCCGCCCGGGCGTCGACCACGGTCGGCTCGGTGGCCCGCGAGCCGGTGTACGTGCCGGAGAGCCTGGACCTGGACGGCGTGTTGGCCGCACTGAAGGCCGCCGGCGCCGACCTGGCCATCGTGGTCGACGAGTACGGCGGCACGGACGGCGTGGTCACCATCGAGGACCTGGTCGAGGAGCTGGTCGGGGAGATCGCCGACGAGTTCGATCCGGCCAGCGTGGACGACGTCGGCCCGGTCGAGCTCACCGTGCCGGGCGGGGAGCGCACCGTGCTGGTCGACGGGGTGCTGCGCTCCGACGAGTTGGCCGAGCAGACCGGCTTCCGGCTGCCCGAGGGGCCGTACGAGACGCTGGCCGGGTACCTGATGGCCCGGCTCGGGCACATCCCGCTGGCCGGCGAGACGGTCGAGGCCGGTGGCTGGGAGTTCACCGTGGTGGAGGTGGAACGGCACCGGATCGAGCAGGTCCGGGTGCTGCGCCCGGCGGAGCCGGACGACGATGCCTGAGCTGTTGGTGACCGTGCTGCTGCTGCTCGGCAACGGGTTCTTCGTGGGTAGCGAGTTCGCGCTCATCGCGTCCCGGCGGACGGTGATCGAGCCGCTGGCCGCCGGCTCGAAGCGGGCCCGCTGGGCGCTGTCGGCGATGAACCAGATCCCCCTGATGATCGCTGGGGCGCAGCTCGGCATCACGGTCTGTTCCCTGGGCCTCGGCGCGATCGCCGAGCCCGCGCTGGCCCACCTGCTGGAGTCGCCGTTCCACGCGGCCGGCCTGCCCGAGCGGGCGGTGCACCCGGTGGCGTTCGTGCTGGCGTTGGGCGTGGTGGTCTTCCTGCACACGGTGGTCGGCGAGATGGTGCCGAAGAACATCACGCTGGCCGGTCCGGAACTCTCCGCGCTCTGGCTCGGCCCGGCCATGCTGGCGTTCTGCGTGGCCACCAAGCCGCTGCTGCTGGCGATGAAGTGGGCGGCCCGGCGGGTCCTCGCGGTCTGGCGGATCGAGGCGTCCGAGGCGGTGAAGACGGTGTTCACCGCGGAGGAGTTGGCCGGGCTGGTCTCCCAGGCGCGCACCGAAGGGCTGCTCGACGCGGAGCAGCACGCCCGGATCACCGGCGCCCTGGCCCTGCACACCCGGACCGCGGCGGACGCGTGGCAGCCGTGGTCGACGGTGGTGACGGTGGCCGAGGACGTCTCGCCCGCGTCGCTGGAGGTGCTGGCGACCCGCACCGGCCGGTCCCGGTTCCCGGTGGTGCAGCGGTCCACCCGGCGGGTGCTCGGTTTCGTGCACGTCAAGGACGTGCTCGGGTACTCGGGGCAGGCTCGCCGGGCAGCGGTGCCGGCGGAGGTCTACCGGCCGCTGGCGGTGGTGCCGCCGGAGCGTACGCTCGCCGACCTGCTGCTGGCCATGCGCCGCGAGCGGAGGCACATGGTGCTGGTCAGCGACGGCCGGCGCCCGCTCGGTGTGGTCACGCTCGACGACGTATTGACGGCGATAGTTGGCTGATCGGCCGATACCCTTGGTGTGCAAGCGGTTGCGCGACAGTGACGGTGACGCCTCCCGCCTTGATTCCGCTGCTGCGCTTCCCTAATGTGAGGCACCGACCGCTGTGGGTCGTCTGCCTCGGCCCTTCCCTCACGCGAGGCGCCCGGCGGTC
Organism: Micromonospora sp. NPDC005161; assembly: GCF_053599855.1. NCBI lineage: Bacteria > Bacillati > Actinomycetota > Actinomycetes > Micromonosporales > Micromonosporaceae > Micromonospora > Micromonospora sp. NPDC005161. The sequence continues at coordinate 93,755 of NZ_JBSFYQ010000002.1, read as the reverse complement.
GGTTGCAAAGGAGTCGGTGCCGGTGGCAACCATGCCCCCTCATCGTCACGCCCCGGGACTGCCCGCTCGGTCGGGCGGTCTGCGCAGGGTCGCCCACCGTCTACTCGTCCTGGTCGCCGCCGCGGCGGTCGGCGCTGGCGTGCTCTCCGCGCCCGTGCAGGCCGCGCCCACGGTCGACGAGATCGAGGCGCAGATCGACAAGCAGTGGGAGCGGTTGGAGCCCACCATCGAGCAGTACAACAAGGTGCGGTCGCAGCTGAAGACCAACCGGAAGAAGTCGTCCGAGCTGCAGAAGAAGATCGAGCCGCTGGCGCTGCAGAGCGAGCTGGCGCTCAACCGGGTCGGTGACCTCGCCTCCCGGTACTACATGTCGGGTCCCTCCCACGACATCGGCGCGTTGCTGATCAGCGCCAAGCCGGACACGCTCACCGAGCAGCTCACCGTCCTCGACCGGCTGGCCGCGCGGGAGCGCAAGGAGGTCGAGGGCGTGCTGGCCGTCCGGGCCAAGTACGACGGCCAGAAGCAGAAGCTGGACGCGCTGATCGCCACCCAGACCAAGCAGCAGAACGAGCTGGCGGCGAAGAAGAAGCAGATCGACGGCGAGATCAAGCGGCTCGAGGCCTCGCTGCCGAAGACGACGATCAAGACCGAGGGCTGCCCGACCATCAACGGGGTGGCCAACGCGGCCGCCCAGAAGGCGATCAAGACCGCCTGCCAGCAGGTCGGCGACCCGTACGTCTGGGGCGCCACCGGCCCGAACTCGTTCGACTGCTCGGGCCTGACCCAGTACGCGTACAAGGCGGCCGGGATCTACCTGACCCACCACACGGGTGACCAGTGGCACGAGGGCAAGGCCATCTCGCGGGCCGACGCCCGCCCCGGTGACCTGGTCTTCTTCTTCAGCGACCTGCACCATGTCGGCCTGTATCTGGGCAACGACAAGATGGTGCACGCGCCACGCGCCGGCAAACCGGTGCAGGTGGCCAGCATCAACAACATGCCGGTCGCCGGGTTCCGCAGACCCGGCTGATCCAACAGCCACGACGAGGGCCCCCGGTCGAACGACCGGGGGCCCTCGTGCCGTTCAACGGTTCAGCGGGGTGCGCCCACCGTGGACGGCAGGAGCTGTACGTCGGCGAGGTCGACGTACATGATCCGGTGACCGAACTGGATCTGCGCGTACCGGTTCTGGCCGCGGATGACCGTCCAGTCGCCCGGCGAGGAGCCGTCGAACGTTGTAGCCCGGTAGTACTCGCCCGGCAGCACCGCGCCGACGGCGTACCGCTGGCCGGCCGCCAGGGTGTACTGCAGCGGCGAGATCGGCTCGTATGGCACCCCGGCCGGGTAGGCGGCCTCCTCGGGGTACGCCCGCCCGTACACGGGGATGGTGGCCCGTCCGGGCTTCGGGGTGGCCACCACGCCGACGGTCCAGGTGGCGGTCGGCGCCGACGCCGGGTTGTGGAACCACGCCTTCTGTCCGAGATACCAGATCGCCGTCCAGTCGCCCTGCCGACCGGCGAGGGCGTACGTCTGGCCGGCGGAGGCCCGGGTGCCGTGGTCCGACACCTCCATCGTGTTCGGGGTGCCGTCGGGGCGCAGTGCGATGTCGTTGACCAGCGGCGCGTCCGCGGACGGCGCACTGCGCAGCACCACCGACGATGAGCCGCGCGGCGCGCACGGCACACCGGCGGTGACGCAGCCGGTGAACGCCGGCTGGTTGGTGGCGTAGTCGGGGCCGATCCGGACCAGCCCGGAGGCCGGGATGCCGGTGTCCAGCCGCGGCGCGTGCAGCAGCGTGAAGTAGTGCGTCCAGTCCCAGTACGGGCCCGGGTCCCAGTGCATCCCGCGCACGGTGGAGGCGACGGTGCCGGGCACGTTGTCGTGGCCGATGATGTGCTGGCGGTCCAGCGGGATCCCCAGCTGCAGGGCGAGGTGCCGGACCAGCTTGGCGGAGGTCCGGTACATCGCCTCGGTGTACCAGGTGCCCTGCGCGGCGAAGCCCTCGTGTTCCAGCCCGATCGACTTGGCGTTGACGTACCAGTTGCCGGCGTGCCAGCCGACGTCCTTGGTCTTCACGTGCTGGGCGATGTGCCCGTCCACCGAGCGCAGCGAGTAGTGCCAGCTCACGTAGGTGGGGTCCTGGACGAGTTGCAGCGTGGTCGCCCAGCTCGCCTCGGTGTCGTGGATGACGATGTACTCGATCTTCTGCCGGCCGGGTCGGTCGGAGAGGTCGTGGTTGCCGTAGTTCCCGGCGCCGAACGCCTCGTAGGGCGCCGGGATCCACTCGCAGGAGATGGTGCGGGGGCACTCCAGCCCGTCGGGGCGGGCGAGCCGGCGCAGTCCCAGCCGGTCCAGCCAGGAGCGCTGCGGTTGGATTGCCCGGGCCGGCAGCGTGATCCGCTGGCCGTCGTCGGTCACCCGGGACTCGCCGGCGCCGATGGTGGTGAACACCTCGTCGGCGAAGGCCGCCGCGGCGTCCGCGCTGTCCGCGCCGGCGTAGCGGGCCACCGCGCCGTACCAGGCTGCCGGGTCGGTGCCGGCCCCCACCGGTGCGCCCAGTTCCCGCTGGTACGCGGCCAGCAGTGCCGCGCCGCCTCAGATGTTGACGCTCGGGTCGGTGCGCAGCGACTCGGGGGCGGCGCCGGTCAGTGCGGCGGCGGCGTCCATGGTCTGCAACGCTGCGGCGGGCGGCGCGGGATCCTCGGCGGGTCGGGGCGCCATCTCCCGTGCGGGGCGGGAGTCGTCGCCGCGCGGGTCCTCGGTGCCGGCGTCGTGGTGGCTGCGCCCCGGTAGGGCGGCCACGTGCCGGGCGTCGGTCAGGTGCATCGGGCCGTAGCCGCCGCTGGTACTCGGCGTGCCGGCGTTGCTGTCCCAACGTGACTCCAGATAGGAGACGCCGAGCAGCACGTCGGCCGGTACGCCGTACTCGGTCGCCGCGGCGGCGTACTGCTGCTGGCGGTCGGCGGTGGGTGCGGCCACGGCTGGGCCGGCGGGTAGGGGAACCGCGGTCGCGGCGGCGACCACGGCGGCGGCGAGCAGCGCGCGCCGGCCGGTGGACAGGGTTGGACCGTGCATCGAACCCCCTAGATCTGAAGGGCGAAGTGAGGTCACCTTCGCCCCGCCCGGGGCTCCCGTCAATACCTTTCGACCTACCGAGGTTCGTGGAAGGAAACCTTCGTTCCCGGCCGTCGTCGCCGGCAATCGGTACGGAGTGTCACGGCCCCACCGGTTGCGGATCGGTAACGGTCGTCTCTACTCTGGTCATTCGTCGGGCCGACAGCAGCTCCGCCCACCCGGGCGGTAACGGACCGACACCGCCGAGTCGCTTCCGAGCGAGCCGGGGACCCAGGTTTCTGGGGTGAATCCGCAGCCACTGCGGTAGGGCGTCCACCTTCCCGCCCGAACCCGTCAGCTAACCCGGTAGGCGGTCGGGAAGAAGGAGTACGGAACCCGGTGGCTCACCATGCCCCGCGGCCGTCGTCCGAGCGGTCGGCGTCAGCCGGCCCGACGTCGATCGTGCCGCGCTCACGCTGGTCCCGCTTCACCACCGCCCTCGCCGCCCTGGTCGGCGTTGCCGTCGTCCTGACGGGCAGCGCCACGGCGGCCCACGCCGACCCCTCCGTCGCCGAGATCGAGCGCCAGATCGACGCCGACTGGAACAAGCTCGAACCGATCATCGAACGGCACAACGCCACCCGGGCCGACCTGGCCGCGAAGCGCAAGCAGGCCAACGCGCTGGCCGCCCGGATCGCCCCGCTGGAGCGCCAGGTCGACGCTGCGATGGACAAGGTCAGCTCCCTGGCTGTGCGCGCGTACAAGGGCGAGAACGTCTCCACCGTCAACGCCGTGCTGGGCAGCCGGTCACCGAGCGACGTGGTCGGGCAGCTCGAGATGCTCGACCGGTTTGCGCACAACCAGCAGCAGGACGTGCGGCAGGTGGCCGACCTGCGTGACCAACTGGCCGCGCAGAAGGCGCCACTGGACGAGATGGTGGCCCAGCTGACCCGGACCGAGGCCCAGCTGGCGGCCAAGAAGAAGCAGATCAACGACGAGATCGACCGCCTGCAGAAGCTGCGCCTGAAGGTTTACGGCAACGGTGGCGGCGGTCCGCTGCGTCCGGCGCCCTGCCCGGCCAGCTACCCCGGCGGCGGTGCCGGTGTGGCCGTCAAGTTCGCCTGCGCCCAGATCGGCAAGCCCTACGTGTGGGGTGCCGAGGGTCCGAACTCGTACGACTGCTCCGGGTTGATGCTGGCCGCCTGGGCCAAGGCCGGTGTGTCGCTGCCGCACAACGCCGCCCAGCAGAGCCGGGTGACCAAGGACGTCAGCCGGGCCAACCTACGCGCCGGTGATCTGGTCTTCTACTACAGCGACATCCACCACGTCGGGATGTACGTGGGTAATGGCTGGGTCGTGCACGCCTCGCAGGCCGGTCAGCCGATCAAGATGAAGAAGGTCGACGACGGCCCGATCCACAGCTACGGCCGCCCAGGCTGAGATGTAAGCAGGGGCCCCTTCTTAACGCCTCCGGTATAGGAGGGGCCCCTTACTAACACGGCGGGCGCATTGCCCGACGAGTGGCTTCAGCGGGTCGGCCAGGTGCGCCAGTGCTGCCAGGCGCGGCTCGGGGTCGGCCCGCGCTGCCCCTGGTAACGCGAGCCGTACACCACCGAGCCGTACGGGTGCTCGGCCGGCGAGGAGAGCCGGAAGATGCAGAGCTGCCCGATCTTCATGCCCGGCCAGAGGGTGATCGGCAGGTTCGCCACGTTGGACAGCTCCAGCGTCACGTGCCCCGAGAAGCCCGGGTCGATGAAGCCGGCGGTGGAGTGCGTGAGCAGACCGAGCCGGCCCAGGCTCGACTTGCCCTCCAGCCGGCCGGCGAGCTGGTCGCCCAGTGAGATGACCTCGAGCGTCGAGGCCAGCACGAACTCGCCCGGGTGCAGCACGAACGGCTCGCCGTCAGGCACCTCGACGACCGAGGTGAGGTCGTCCTGCTGCATTGCCGGGTCGATGTGGGTGTAGAGATGGTTGTTGAAGACCCGGAACAGCCGGTCGAGTCGTACGTCGATGCTGGACGGTTGGACCAGGGTGGGCTCGAACGGCTCCAGGCCCAGCGTGCCGGCCTTGATCTCGGAGACCAGGTCGCGGTCGGAGAGCAGCATCGGACCACCATAGCGGCGTTTGCCGCAGTGACAGGATTCGGTGCCGGTGACCAGCGCGTCGAGGTCGCTGATCGTACATTTGTTCGATAGAATGTCCACATGGCTTCCTGGTCCGAATTCGCCGCCGACGAGCCCCGACTCGCCGACGGGATCCGCGTTCTCCTTCAGCAGTACGGGCCGGGCTTCGGCTATCTGGCCACGGTCCGCGCCGACGGCGGGCCCCGGGTCCACCCGGTCTCCCCGGTCATCACCGACGAGGGTCTGTTCTGCTTCGTCATCGACTCTCCGAAGCGCCGTGACCTCGAACGGGACGGCCGTTACGCGCTGCACTCGTTCCCGCCGGAGGAGAGCGACGACGAGGCGTACGTGGCGGGGCACGCCTGGCCGGTGACCGATCCGGCTCGGGTGGCGCGGCTGGCGCAGAGCGCCCGGGCCGAGCCGCAGGTCGACTGGCGGCTGTTCGAGTTCACCGTCGACGTGGCGATGCTGACCCGCCGCGACCAGCACGGCATGGGCATCACGGGTGGCGCGCAGGGCCGGCCGGCGGTCCAGGTCTGGCTCGATCCGCACGCCCCGCCTGCGGCGGCCGGCCCGGCCCCCGTACCGCAGACCCGCCCGGTCCGCCGCAACCGTGACGTCCAACGCTCGGCCGCCTGACCGGGGCCGGGGTCCTGGGGAAAGACGCCGGTGCCGGCTCCGTCGTGACGGAGCCGGCACCGGTGGTACGCGGGAAAGCTACGCGGCGCGGTACGCGTTCCACGCGGTCAGCATGCGGCTGGCCTGGCCCGGCGTGAACTGGTACATGCACGAGTCGTAGGTGTAGTCCATGAAGTTGGTGATCGGGTCCAGCCCGGCCGCCGAGCAGGTGTTCCGCCCGGTCGGGCACTCGTACGCCGGCGACGCCTCGGCCGGGGTGTCGCTGACGCTGTCACCCGAGCCACCGCAGCCGCCCTGGAAGGTGTGGTAGAGGTTCAGCCAGTGGCCCACCTCGTGGGTGCCGGTGTCGCCCTGGTTGTAGTTGGTGGCCGTTCCGCCCGGCAGTGACTCGTTCAACGCGACCACGCCGTCCATGCTGCTCAGGTTCCGCTGCGGGAAGGTCGCCCAGCCCAGCAGGTCGTTGCTCAACTCGCCCAGGTAGATGTTGAGCGTGTTCTTGCCGCCCACCCGCAGCGAGGACTTCATCGACCGCTCCGCCGACGAGCCCTGCACGATCGGGTACCAGGACGGATTCGTCACCCGGTTGATCTTGTCGAGGCGGAAGGCGAAGGCGGTGACGGCACCGCCGGTCGCACCGGAGTACGCCTGGTTGAGCACGTTGATCTGGGCGGTGATCAGCGAGTCCGGGATGTTGCCACCCGCACGCGTGCTGTTCTCCTGGATCACGTGCACCACCACCGGGATGGTGACGGTGGCCAGTGCCGTGGCACCGGCACCGACCCGGAAGTTGGCGCGTTCGCGCAGCGCCGCCGCCAGGTCGGCGTCCCGCTCGCGTACCTGCTTCGCGGTCAGCTCGTTCGGGTCGTGCTTCGCCGCCGCGCCGGGCTTCATCCGGGCGTTGGCGTGGCTGCCGGTCGGCTCCACGCAGGCGCCACCGGGGGCTGCGGAGAACGCCGAAGCAGCCGGAACGACGCCCACCGCGGCGGTGCTGAGCAGCAGCGCGAGAGTCGTCGAAGCGACACCGGCGGCACGCCGGGTCAGCAGGTTGGGACGAAGTCCCATGGGCCACCTCTTTTTGGCGACGTGGCAGGGGGTGTGTCACGCCGTGGCTGGCAAGGTGTGGCAGACGTTACAACTCATCGATGCATTTGAGAATGGCCATATCTTGTCATAAGGAAACTACTTTCCGTGCACGGTGGCTCAGGGGGGCAATGGTGGTTCTCCGCGGTGGGGCGGGTGGTCGGCCGTCACGTGGGGGCGGGGTACCTGGGTGCACTGGCTGGGTGACTCAGGTACAGTGGTGCCGCTCGCGGGTGTAGTTCAATGGCAGAACATCAGCTTCCCAAGCTGACAGTGCGGGTTCGATTCCCGTCACCCGCTCCACGATCAAGGCCCTGGCCAGGACGCAAGTCCCAGCCAGGGCCTTCGATATTCCAAGGTCAGCGACCGTGCTACGACCGGCCGGTACGGCCCGATGGCCTGACGGCGGGCCGGGCCTGCGGCTAGCGCAGATGCCGGGCGAAGAACCCGGCCGCGTCCTCTCCTGCGAACTGCGGGACACCGGTGTGTCCGCCCATGTTGGCGTGCAGCGTTTTCTCCTTGGAGCCGAAGGCGTCGAACAGGTCCAGGGCCGCCTGCCGGTCGTTCCCTTCGTCATCCCACTGCAGTAGGACATGCAGCGGAATGGTGACCTGTCGGGCCTCCTCGAACATGGTGCGAGGCACGAAACTCCCGGCGAAGAAGCCGGCGGCCACGATGCGCGGCTCGACCACCGCGAGCCGGATGCCGACGGAGATCACTCCCCCCGAGTACCCGACCGGGCCGCCGATCTCGGGCAGCGACAGGAGGGCATCCAGGGCGGCCTGCGATTCCGGGACCGCCTTGTTGACGAGCGGGAGGATGAGGGCGTCGATGATCTCGTCGCTGACCGGCTCGCCGGCCTCCAGCGCCCGGCGCAGGTCGGCGCGGGCCTGCTCGACGGCGGCCCAACGGGGCCGGTCACCACTGCCGGGGAGCTCGATGGTGGCCGCGGCGAAGCCCTCCGCCGCAGAGTGCCGGGCCCGAGCCACCAGACGGGGGTACATCTTGCGCAGTCCGAGCGGGGGGTGGCCGAGCAGGATCAGCGGGACCGGTGCGGATGCGGATCCGGGCGTCCACAGGATGCCGGGGATCTCGCCGAGGGTGAATTCGCGTTCGAGGACGCCGTCGTCGAGGCGCTGCTCGGAAGTGAATCGCATGGTCGTGCCTTTCGGGAGTGCTCGTGAACGGCGCTCCCGGACGACCTATCGCCCGACCGTGACCCCGGAGGGGAGCACCCATGTCGATACGTTCACGGGTACCACCTCCTCGATCTCTCGCACGGCCTCCGGAAAAGTAGCAGTGTCGCCGCGGTCCGCCAACCGGTTTTGCGGGGGCTCGCGGGGCGCCGCGCTGCGGTCAGCGTCCTCTGACGCAGAACTCGTTGCCGTCGGGATCGGCCAGTAGGACGGCGCCGTCCGCACCGACCTCGAGCCGAGTGGCCCCGAGGGCGACCAGCCGATCGACCTCGGCTTGCTGATCGCCACCGGCCGGGGCGAGGTCGAAGCGCTGCCGGTTCCTCGCCGTTTTGGGGGCCACGGGTGGGCCACCCCACGCGACCTTCGTGCCGCCGTGCGGTGACTGGATCGCGGTCTCCTCGTCCTGGTCCCACACCAGCGGCCAGCCCAGCGCCTCGCTCCAGAAGAGGCCGACCTCCCGGTTGCCGTCGCAGGCGATTTCCCCGAGCAGGCCGCACCCGGCGAGGAAGCCGTTGCCGGACTCGATGACGCAGAACGCGTTGCCCTCGGGGTCGGCAAGGACGATGTGCCCCTCCTCGGGGCGCTGCCCGACGTCGAGGTGACCGCCGCCGAGCCCCAGTGCCCGCGCCACCGTGTGCTGCTGGGCGGCGTCGCTGGCGCTGGTCAGGTGAAGGTGCAGGCGTTTCGGCCCCACCTTCTTCGTGCGGCTCGGGACGAACTGGAGGCTGAGCTGAGTGTCGTCGCCGGGCAGGAGCGCACGATCGGCGTCCTCGACGACCTCCCGGCCGAGCATTCCGGCCCAGAACTGCGCCAGGCGAGCAGGGTCATGCGCATCGAAGGTCACCGTCAGCATTCGCGAGAGCATCACTGCACCGTAGACACGGGCCAGCAGAACAACAACGTGGTTTCGGTGAGGTCGGCTCGACAGGGCGGCGCCGGTCGTGCTGGTCCGGAGATGCACCCGGGCCGGCGGACCTGACAACTTGATCTCGTAATGCCGAACGGTCGGATGACGACGAGCGGCGTGCCGGCGACCATGATGTCGGAGTGACCACCGTAGATGGCCGTCCGGCAGGCCCTGAGCGGGTAACCATCCGTGCCCGCACTCGCGCCTTGCGCCTCGGGGTGGCGATCCCTCTCGCGATCGTCGGTTTTCCGCTCCTGCTGGTGTTCGCCTTCAACCTGAGCTTTTTCGTGCGTGCGCTCACCGGCCCGGGTCCCGAACCGTGCGATCCCGCCGTCGACGGGTTGGAAGCCTGCTGGCATCCGGAGCTGCGGACCTTCTGGATCGTGGCCGCCGCGACGGGGCTCGCGGGAGCGCTCTGCCTCGTGACTTCGCTGATCCGGCTTCCCCGACCCCGCCGCTGGTGGCCGTGGCCGATCGCGACAGCGGCGCTCCTGTTCTCCTGTCATCTGGCACTGACGCAGATCATCTGACTTCGAGCGACAGCGGGCGTGATCCTTGCGTCGGAGCGGCACGATGAGCCGGTGAGCCGCCTGATCATGTTGCTGAGGCGCCCGGTCTGGGTGACCGTCGGCTGCGTGTTGCTGGTGGTGGCCGGTGGTGCCCTGCTCTGGTTGCCGCTGCACACCCAGTACGCACTCGACGACTGGAAGACCGAACTGCGGGCCGAAGGTGTGCCGGCGCGGGCCGTCGTCTACGACCGGGAGAGCAAGCGGGGTGGCAGCTCCACCACCATGTATCTCCGGTACGAGATGGCCGGCCGGACGTACGAGCAGGAGCTGGGCTGCTTCGAGGTGTGTCTGCCACCCGGCGATGTCGTGCCGATCTGGGTGAACCCCACCGATCCGAGCGACTTCGTCACCGACTTCGACGCGCTCAGCGGACACCGGGGCCGCATCCAAGGTGTCATCGGCGCGGCCGGGTTCGTGATCCTGGTCGTGGCGGTTCTGCTGACGATCTCCCGCATCCCGTTCCGGAGATGGTTCCCCCGGCGCACGGCGCCGCGGCGGCCCGGCGCTTCCAACAGTGGCGGCGCCGGGTTCACCAGCCGTTCCAAGCACAAGCGGGTCGGCCGACACTGAGCGGCACCGGGCCTGTCACCCCCCTGACACGATCCTGACACGGCCACTGACATCCGACGGCTACTGGATGCTGGTGCTGTCCCGCCGGTAGGCGACCGTGCTCAGGGCAACGGGTCAGCATGCTGTGATCGTGTTGGCGGTCATCGTTTCCAGAACAGGAGATGGGTGACTCCGCTGGGGCTGGGCACCGACTCGAGGTGGAAGCGGTCGAGAAGATCGGTGTGGCTGTCCCACAGGCGCTCGCCCCGATTGAGGTCGACGGGCGCGACGGCGATGTGCATCGTGTCGACCAGGTCGGCCTCGATGAACTCGCGGATGGTCGCCACCCCACCGCCGAGGCGTACGTCCCGACCGGCGGCTGCCTGCTTCGCCCGGGCCAGCGCCTCGGCGGGGCTGGCATTGAGGAAGTGGAACGTGGTGTCGGCCAGGGTGAACGACGGCCGCACATGGTGGGTGAGTACGAAGACCGGCGTGTGGAACGGCGGGTTGTCACCCCACCATCCCTGCCACTCGTGGTCCTCCCAGGGGCCCCGCTGTGGGCCGAACTTGTTGCGACCCATGATCTCCGCGCCGATGTTGCACTCGGCGTCGCGGGTCAGGTAGTCGTCCAGCCCGCGAGTGCCGCCCGGTTCGGTGCGATACACGAAGCTGGCGGTGGCGGCACGCCAGGAGAACACGGGGGTGGGGTCCGCGTGGCCGAAGGGTCGTTCCAGGCTCTGCCCCTCACCGGTGCCGAACCCGTCGCGCGAAACGTTGAAGCACTGCACCCGCAACAGTTGCGGCATGGGATCTCCTCTTGGGTTGATGGTCCCGTATCCGGTCGGCGCGGTTCAGTTCGTGGTCACCGTCGGGCCGCCGCCGCGGCCCCGGTCGTCGAGGACGAGCGGGGCGCGACCGCGCACCTCGTACCGGATGTGGGTGACCTGCGGCGTGTGGATGACCCGGGTGGGCGTCAGCTCGATCGCCTCCTTCTCGCCGAGGTCGAGGTCCGCGTCGAACAGCCGGAGGCCGGTGCCGAGCACGACCGGTACGACGTGCAGCTCCAACTGGTCGAGCAGGCCGGCCTTGAGGACCTGGCGTACGAGGCTGCCGCCGCCGGCCACCGCCACGTCCTTGCCGCCGGCCACGGCACGCGCCTGCTCGACCGCACTGGCCACGCCATCGGTGACGTAGGTGAAGCTGGTGCCACCGCCGCGCAGCAGGGGCTCGCGCGGGCGGTGCGTGACGACGAAGACGGGCGCGCGGAACGGCGGCTCCTCGCCCCAGGGCACCTCACCGCCGTCGGCCATCCGCCGCCCCATCACGTACGCGCCGGCCGCTTCGAACGACTCGGCGACCACGTCCGAGTTCGTGTCCCGCTCACCACCGGCGAAGCCCTGTCGCTCGCGCCACGCCCCGGCGTCGGTCACCCAGCGGGTGACCCGGAAGAATCCGGCGCTCTCGGCCGAGTCCATCCAGTCGCCCTCGCCGGCGAACTGCGGGCCGGCGTAGAACCCGTCCATCGACACCGACACCTGTGCGGTCACCTTCGTCATCTCGCGTTGTCCTCTCCTCGGGCGACACCCGTTCGGGTGCCCGCTCACCGATGGGTCGGAGCCGCCGGAGAACTTCCTACAGGAAGGCAGTGTGACGTGGACCACGGCGCGACAGGTCAGTGCGCGGGATTGCTCTCCGATGACCGGTCCGGTTGGCGGTCATCCGTCGGCAGGTCCCACATCCCGGCGTACTCCGGGCCACTCAGCCAGCGCATGCGGGGCACCTCCTCGGGGCGGGGCTTCCAGTCGCGGTACGGCAGCAAGGCCAGCCGCCAGGCGATCACCGCGAGAATCCAGACGCCCGGGCCGACCAGCCACAGCAGGGCATCGCGGCGGCGGTAGGAGGCGCGCGGCGCCAGCCAGGCGGTCACCACGACGGGCACCGCGATCGCGCTGAGGTCGGCCCGCGGCCCGCGGCCGAACCGGGCCTCCATCAGCTCGCGAGAGACCATGGACGGCACGATCACCGCGATCACGATCGCCGCCGCGAAGAGTTTGCGTGACCGGCGACCCAGAGGTGGGCGGGCAGCGGCTGGCTGGGCGATCATGACCGGAGGGTACGGGCCGCCAGCGACGGCGGGACTACGACTTACGGTCGATGATCGCCGCCTCGATCCGCAGACCGGTGCCCGTCAGGACGAGGAGGGCGGCGAGGATTTGCGGCCTGAGCCCGTCGTAGTCGGATGGCATGGTGAGCAGCGAAGTCAGGAAGCCAGCCACCAGCGACATGGTGCCGAATGCTCGTACCGTGTCGGCCCGACGCGACCGTAGGTCCATCGGAGAACGGTAGCGAAAGCCGGGCGCCCATGGTGCCCCCGACTAGGCTGGCGATCATGCGAATTGGCATCGTGATCCTGCCGGACCAGCGCTGGACGGAGTCGCAGCGTCGCTGGCGGCAGGCCGACGAGTGGGGCTTCGACCACGCCTGGACGTACGACCACCTGGGTTGGCGGGACCTGGTGGACGGCCCGTGGTTCGACTCGATGACCACGCTGACCGCGGCCGCCACGGTGACCTCCCGGATCCGGCTGGGCACCCTGGTTGCGTCGCCGAACTTCCGGCACCCGGCGGCGTTCGCCCGGCAGATCACCACGGTCGACGATGTCTCGGACGGTCGGCTGCTGCTCGGCCTGGGCGCGGGCGGTATCGGCTTCGACTCGGCGGTGCTGGGTGGCGAGACACTGCCACCGCGTCAGCGGGTCGACCGGTTCGCCGAGTTCACCGAGCTGCTGGATCTGATCCTGCGGGAGGACGGCACCACCTGGCGCGGTGACTGGTTCGCCGCGGTGGACGCCCGTAACAATCCTGGCTGCGTGCAGCAGCCCCGGGTGCCGTTCGTGGTGGCCGCCAACGGGCCGCGGTCGATGCGGCTGGTGGCCCGGTTCGGCCAGGGCTGGGTGACCACCGGCACCGACGCCGACGACGTGGAGGGCTGGTGGGGCACCGTGTCGGCGCTGTCCGCGCGGATGGACCGGACGCTGGATGAGGCCGGCCGTGATCCGGCCACCCTGGACCGGTATCTCTCGCTGGACGCGGCGCCGGTCTTCTCGCTCAGCAGCGCGCAGTTCTTCGCCGACCAGGTCGGCCGGGCCGCTGACCTCGGCTTCACCGACGTGGTGACGCACTGGCCGAGGGCCAGCAGCTGGTACGCCGGCGATGAGGCGGTCCTGGTGGACGTGGCGACCCGGCTGCTGCCGGAGTTGCGCGGCTGAGCCGGAAAGCCAGCAGCGGGGCCCCGGCGCGAGCGGCTGAGGATCGCGCCGCCAGCGACAACCGGTCAGGTGCCGAGGTCGCCGCTGGCCACCCCGCCCTCGCCGCCGGACACCAGCCGTAGGCGGAGGCAGACGATCGGGGTGTCGTCGTTGACCGGGGTGCCGAGTCGCGCCCAGTAGGCCGAGTGTCCGGCCCGCCACTCCTCGATCGAGCGGTCACCCTCACCTTCGGCGCGGGCGAAGTCCCAGGGCACGTCGGCGAAACGGACCACCTCGACGCCGGTGATCTCCACGACGCCGGCCAGCGCATCGTCGTCGTCAACGAGGGCCAGCCGTTCGCCGACCCGCTCCAGTTCCTCGCCCTCCTCCGCGTACTCGGCGAGCCGGCCGGCCGTGGCGGTCTTCACGCCGGCCAGCACCAGGGTGTTCAGGGTCGCCCGCAGCTCGCCGGGGGTGCCGAGGGCGAGGGTGCGCAGTTCACCGATCCGAGGCCACATCCTGCCGAGGCTAGGCCAGCTCGACCCGTACCGCCGCCGCAATATGCCGGCCCTGGTCAGATCAGCTGGCCGGCGTAACCCGCGGCGGTGAGCAGCCGCTCGTCGCCGGTGGCCGCGTGCGCGTCGAGCACCGCGTCGGCCAGCTTGACCACGTGCTCGTCACCGTGGCGGGCCGCCCGGGCGAAGACCTCCGCCGGGGTCGCCGCCGGCACGGTCGGCGGTGCCATCCCGTCGGTCGGGGCATACACCGAGGTCACGGCCGCCGTCGCGGCCCAGGCCGCGGCGAGGCTCAGCGCCCAGAGCGCCCGGTCGAGTGCCGGCAGGGTACGCAGCACCGCGGTCGGCGCGGTGACCGCGTGCACCAGCATGACCGGCGCGGCGTGCCCGAAGCGCAGGTAGTCCAGGCCGGCCCGGTGCACCAGCGCGGCGAGCCCCCGCTCCGCCTCGCCCGGGCTTCGCGCGGGGCGCAGCGCCGCGAGTGCCGGCTCCCATCCCGGTACGCCCGGAAGCCGGCCCAGCCGGGCCAGGATGCCCCCGGACTGGTCGTCGATCCGGGGCAGGCCGGCCAGCGCGGCATCCACGTCCATCGCGTCGGTGCCCGTCCCGCCCGCCTCGGCAGCGCCGGAGCCGACCGAGGCGGCCGGGTGGAGCAGTCGGTCGGCTCCGGGGACCGGCTGCCAGCGGGCGGCCCAGTAGCCGAGGGCCTGGCCCAGCTCGGCGAGCCGCTGCGGGTTGGCGCCGGCCGGGTCGAGCGCGCGTACGGCGTGCCCGACCCGGATCACACCGTGGGTGGCGCCGGCGGCGATGCCGGGCAGCAGCCGCGGCCACCAGGTGCCGAGCACCTCCCGCCACGGGCGTTCGCGCAGCTCCCGGTCGAAGTACGCCAGCCAGTCACCGGCCCGCTTCGCGTCGCCCAGCGCGGCCCGCCAGTCGTCGATCGGGCGCAGCCCACGGGGCAGTTCGTCGAGGCGACCGAGGTAGTCGTCGAGCCAGCGGTGCACCCGCTGCTGGTGCCCGTGCCGGGCCAGCGCCTCGACGGCCATCGGCCCGTGGTTGGTCAGCCAGCCCTCGTACTCGGGGCCGGTGCGGTGCAGCCGTTCGTACGCCTCGTCGAGGATCCCGTCGTCCATGCGTCGATCGTCGGAGATGAACCACGGTTCAGGTCAAGACGGCAGATCGGCGCCGCTGATCAGGCCGGTGATCCGGAGTTCGGTCGCGACGTCGGGCGGGCAGTCGACGGCCACCACGGCGCTGCCCAGCACCTCGGCTCCGCGCGCCGCGCAGATGTCGTAGAGGGCGCGGATCTGCGCTCCGGTGCGCACCCAGTCGTCCACCACCAGGACCCGGTCGCCGGGGCCGAGGTGCCGTTCCCGTACGGCCAGGTCGACCTGCCGGCCCCGGTAGTCCGGCGGGCTCTGCGCCCAGGTGAGCGGCCCGGCCGGCAGCCGCCCGTCGCCAGGCTTGTGCGCGGCCACGAAGCCGACTCCGAGGGCGGTGGCGGCCAGCGGCCCGAGCAGCAGCCCGGTGACCGCGGGGGCGAGCACCACGGTCGGCCGGGCGGACCGGTACGGCGCCACCAGGGCCGGTCCCAGCTCGGCCAGTACGGCCGGATCCCGCCACCAACCGGAGATGTCGCTGACCAGGTGGCTGGTGCCCGGTCCGGGGTCGATCCACCGGAACAGGGCGGCGAGGCGTTCGGTCAGCTCGGCTGGCATCGGTCCATCCTGCGGCACCCGCGTCGGGCGTGCGGGCACCCGGGCCGGCCGGCCCATCCCGGCTCGGATGATCGGCTACACGTACCAGTGCAAATACGGGCATACCACAATGATCACGTTGACTTCGGAAGTACTTCTCTCGTTACGGTCCGACCCGGTTTGTTCAGTCGACGAAAGGACCGGGCCGGTGGCAGGCAGGCACTCCCGTACCCGCATCTTCTCCTCCCCGGCGGGCATCGCGGCCACCGCGGCGGCCGCCGTCGCCCTCGCCGTCGGGGGCACCGTCGGCGCCGTGCAGCTGACCTCGGGCTCCGCGCAGCCGGAGCAGGCCACCATCGAGTTCGCCCCGACCATCGCCGCCAGCAGCCCTGCCGCCAGCTCCCCGGCCGCCTCCCCGAGTGCCAGCGCCTCGCCGAGCGTGACGGCCAGCCGGTCGCCGCAGGCCGCCTCCCGGAACAAGACCCGTACCGCTGCGCCACCGAAGCCGAGCCCGACCGCGAAGAAGAAGACCGTGGCCGCGAAGGTGCTGGAGAGCGGATCGTGCGGCGCCTCCTTCTACTCCGACGGGCAGCTCACCGCCAACGGCGAGTCGTTCAACCCGAACGAGCTGACCGCGGCGCACAAGACCCTGCCGTTCAACACCAAGGTCCGGGTGACGAACCCGGCCAGTGGCAAGTCGGTCGTGGTACGGATCAACGACCGTGGCCCGTTCATCGACGGCCGCTGCCTGGACCTCTCGCGGGCCGCGTTCGCCACCATCGCCTCGGTGGACGTGGGCGCGCTCACCGTCAGGTACGAGGTCCTCGGCTGAGCGGGGCGGGCGATGCCGTTCCGGCCGGACACCCCCGCCAGCCGGACAGAACCTCCTCGGACGACGGGTCAGGTTCATTCACCCGCTCACGTGGATCAGGCATGCTGTCCCTCGTACCCACGCGACTCCTCCAGTCGGGCCGTCGCCCGCTGAGCCCCGGATCCCGCGCCGGCCTCGGCGCGGCCCTCGTTCTGCTCGCGATCGTCTCGGCGGTGGAGCTGGCGGACGGCCGGCCCGCGCACTACATCGCGCTGCTGGCGGCCGCCCCGGTCCTGGCCGCCGCGCTGGCCGCGTGGCAGGTGGTGCTGGGGGTGGGCGCCGCGGCGACCCTGATCGGGGCCGGCTTCGCCCTGATCGAGCCGGAGATGTCGCTGGTCACCTCGGTCAACGTGGTCGGGGTCGCGTTCGTCACCGGGCTGGCGATGGCGGTGGCCTGGGTACGGCAGCGGCAGGCGGTGAAGATCGGCGAGTTGACCAAGCTCGCCTCGGTGGCTCAGCAGGCGGTGCTGCGTTCGCTCGGCCCGCAGGTCGGCACGCTGTCGGTGGCCGGCCGCTACATCTCCTCCACCGCGACGGCCGAGATCGGTGGGGACCTGTACGAGGCGATCGACACGCCCTACGGGGTTCGCATGATCATCGGTGACGTGCGCGGCAAGGGCCTGGACGCGGTCCGGCTGGCCAGCATCGTCCTCGGCTCCTACCGGCACGTGGCGTACGAGCGGGCCGACCTGCGCGCCGTGGTGGCCGATCTGGATCGCGCGGTGGCCCGTAACGTCGGTGACGAGGACTTCGTGACGGCGGCACTGGTAGAGGAGCGTGGTGGCACGCTCACCATCGTCAACTGCGGGCACCCGCCGCCGCTGCTGCTGCGCCGGGGCGCGGTGATCCCGCTGGAGCCACCCGCGCCGGCGCCTCCGCTCGGGTTCATGCCGGTGGTGCGCCCGCGGGTGGAACGCCTCGAGCCCGGCGACCGGCTGCTGCTGTTCACCGACGGTCTCGGTGAGGCCCGGCGGGACGGCGAGTTCTTCCCGACCGCGGACCGGGCCTGGCGACTGCTCGGGCACGGCACGGTCGCCGACGGGCTGGCCTCGCTGGAGACGGCCCTGGTCGAGTGGGTGCACGGCCGGCTCGACGACGACATCGCCCTGGTCCTGATGGAGTACGCCGGCGAGCGGACCGGCGCGGCGGCGGCCGTGCCGAGCTGGGAGGTCGGCGCCGCCGAGGGCTGAACCCGGCCGGACGCGGGCGCGCCTCGGAAGTGTGTAATGCCTGTCACTTGGGTGATTGGGTTGTCGCTAGCTACCCGCGAGTAATAGAGTCGGGGTTACTGATCGGTAACACCTGTCCGGAAGCGGGGCCAGTGAGCATGACCCACTACAAGAGCAACCTCCGGGACCTCGAATTCAACCTGTTCGAGGTCTTCGGGGCTGACCGGGCGTTCGGCCAGGAGCCGTACTCGGAACTCGACACCGACACCGCCCGCAGCTTCCTCGCCGAGGTCGACCGACTCGCCCGCGAGGATCTGGCCGCCAGCTACACGGACAGTGACCGCAATCCGCCGGTCTTCGACCCGGCCACGCACACCGCCCCGCTGCCGGAGTCGTTCAAGAAGTCGTACCAGGCGTTCATGGACTCCGAGTTCTGGCGGCTGGACCTGCCGCCCGAGCTGGGCGGCACCAACGCGCCGCGTGCTCTCTGGTGGGCCCTCGCCGAGCTGGTGCTCGGGTCGAACGCCCCGGTCTGGATGTACGCCTCCGGCCCGTCCTTCGCGCACGTGCTGCACGTCGAGGGCACCGAGCGGCAGCAGAAGTGGGCCAAGCTCTTCATCGACAAGCAGTGGGGCTCCACGATGGTGCTCACCGAGCCGGACGCCGGCTCGGACGTGGGCGCCGGCCGCACCCGGGCCATCCAGCAGCCGGACGGCTCGTGGCACATCGAGGGCGTGAAGCGCTTCATCACCTCGGGCGAGCACGACCTGACCGACAACATCGTCCACTACGTGCTGGCCCGCCCGGTGGGCGTCGAGGGTGTCGGCGGTCCGGGCACCAAGGGGCTGTCGCTCTTCGTGGTGCCGAAGTACCACTTCGACGAGGCCACCGGCGAGCTGGGCGAGCGCAACGGCGTCTACGCCACCAACGTCGAGCACAAGATGGGCCTGAAGGTCTCCAACACCTGCGAGGTGACCTTCGGCGAGCACGGTGTGCCGGCCAAGGGCTGGCTGCTGGGCGACAAGCACGAGGGCATCCGCCAGATGTTCATGATCATCGAGTACGCCCGGATGATGGTCGGCACCAAGGCGATCGCCACCCTCTCCACCGGCTACCTCAACGCCCTGGAGTACGCGAAGAACCGGGTGCAGGGCGCCGACCTGATCCAGCAGGCCGACAAGACCGCGCCGCGCGTTACGATCACCCACCACCCGGACGTGCGCCGCTCGCTGCTGCTGCAGAAGTCGTACGCGGAGGGCCTGCGCGCCCTGGTCCTCTACACCGCCACCTGGCAGGACCGGGTCGCCATCGCCGAGGCGGCCGGCGACGAGAAGGCCACCAAGCTGGCCAAGCGCGTCAACGACCTGCTGCTGCCGCTGGTCAAGGGTGTCGGTTCGGAGCGGGCGTACGAGCTGCTCGGGCACGAGGCGCTGCAGACCTTCGGCGGCTCCGGCTTCCTCCAGGACTACCCGCTGGAGCAGTACGTCCGGGACGCCAAGATCGACACCCTGTACGAGGGCACCACCGCCATCCAGAGCCTGGACCTGATCTTCCGCAAGATCGTCCGGGACAACGGCAGGGCGCTGATGGCGGTCGCCGGCGAGATCCAGGAGTTCATCTCCTCCGAGGCGGGCAACGGCCAGCTCAAGGAGGAGCGGCAGGCGCTCGGCAAGGCGCTCGCCGAGATCCAGAACATGCTCGGCGTACTGACCGGTTGGCTGGGCGAGGCGCAGAGCGGCGACACCCGCGCCCTCTACAAGGTCGGGCTCAGCAGCCGGCGGTTCCTGCTGGCCATCGGCGACCTGGTGGTCGGCTGGCTGCTCCAGAAGCAGGCCGACGTGGCGCTGACGGCGCTGGCCGGTGAGGTCTCCGCCACCGACAAGGCGTTCTACACCGGCAAAGTCGCGGCTGCCCGGTTCTTCGCCCGAGAGGTGCTGCCGCGCATCGGCGCGGACCGGCGCATCGTCGAGGGCGCCGACCTCGACATCATGGACCTGCCGGAGGAGGCCTTCTGAGCGTGCTCCGGCACGCCTGAAGGTTCCGAGCGTCATCCGACACCGACGGCCGGTGGGGCACCTGCCCTGCCGGCCGTCGCGCTGCCCGCTATTCGGTGGCCCGACCCCCGGTAGGCCGGCAGCGGGGCGGGTAACCGTCGCGTGGTCACGACAGGGAACGCCCAGAGCCACCGCACGGGGGAGTGCAGCGCACATGGGTGTAGGAAGCGGGATCTTTCTCATCGCGATCGGAGCAATCCTGACGTTCGCGATACGAGCCAACGTCTGGTGGATAGACCTGCGCGCGGTCGGCTGGGTGTTCATCCTGGCGGGGCTGGCCGTACTGCTGACCACGCTCTGGTTCTGGCAGGACCGGCGTAAGCGGGCCCGAACCCTCATCGTCGAGGAGAACCGGCTCTCGCACCCGACGGCGATGATGCCGCCGCCGCCCGACCCGCCGCCGCCGACCGCGCCACCCTCCTGAGCCGCGTACGCCCGAGCCACCCGTCGACCATCGGCGGGTGGCTCAGCCGCGTGCGACGTGCCGTGCGGTGACCGGTGCCCGAGCCGGGGCCAGCTCCGTCCAGCTCAGCGCGCCGCGGTGCACCGCCAGTTCGGTGGTCCGCAACCCCTCCGTGTCCGCCCCCTCCGTGTCGAGAAGCGCGGAGAGCAGCGAGATGCCTGGATTGTGGGCGATCAGCAACGCCGTCCGTGCCGCCGCGTCGATGGTGCGGACCAGCGCCAACAACTCCTCCGGATGGGCGTCGTACGCGCCAGGCTCGTAGCGGACGGTCGGGCGGGGACCGGCTGGGCCGCCCTCCGGTGGCGAACCGGTCATCCCCATCGCCACTCCGTGCCAGGTCTGCCGGGTCCGTAGCGCCGTCGAGCAGATCACCACGTCCGGCAGCAGCCCGTTATGGGCCAGCCAGGCACCGGCCGCCGCCGCGTCGGCGTGCCCCCGCGCGGAGAGCGGCCGGTGGGCGTCGTCGGTCCCTTCGCCGCCCTGCTCGGCCTTCGCGTGCCGGAGCAGCACCAGAGTCCGTGTCTCGGGATGGGCGTCCGTCATGCCCCCAGCTTGCCCGATTGGCGATCTCCGTGCCGGGGTAAGTCGATGGGTGCCGCACCCCTATCGACGGCCGCGGCGCGACGTACGCCAGGTTGGAGCCGAGGAGCGAGACATGGGCATTGGTGGCAGCATCTTCCTGATCGCGTTGGGCGCGATCTTCGCATTCGCCGTGGAGGCCGACCTGGGCTGGCTGAACCTGGCCGTGGTTGGCTGGGTGCTGATGCTGGCCGGCGTCGCCGGCCTGCTCGCCACCCTCTACTTCTGGAACAGCCGCCGCCGCACGGTGGTCGCCGCGCCGGTCCGGGAGGACCGCGTCGTGGCCGACCGCGTGGTGCCGGTCCAGGACGACCGGGTCATGCGGGAGTACCGCGAGGTGCGCCGGCCGGGTCGGCCGGTCTGACCCCACGATCACGCGTTCCGGGGTCCCGCAGCGTCGCGGGGCCCCGGCTCGCGTCCTGTGCCGGTCGGGGTCAGGCGAACAGCGCGAAGTAGATCGCGATGTGGTGGCACAGCGCGGCCAGCAGGGTGCAGGCGTGGAAGAACTCGTGGTGGCCGAAGACGGTCGGCCACGGGTTGGGCCGGCGCAACGCGTAGAAGACCGCGCCGACGCTGTAGATCGCGCCGCCGACGATCAGCAGCACCAGCGCCGCGACGCCGCCCCCGTGCAGGATCTCCGGCAGCATGGCCACCGACACCCAGCCGAGCGCCAGGTAGAGCGGCGCGGAAACCCAGCGTGGGGCGTGCGGCCAGACCACCTTGAGCGCCACGCCGGCCAGCGCGCCACCCCAGACCAGGGCCAGCATCACGGTGGCCGGTCGCGGCGCGAGCAGCAGAGCGCAGAACGGGGTGTACGTGCCGGCGATGAACAAGAAGATCATCGAGTGGTCCATCCGGCGCATCACCTGGTAGCCGCGCTCCGACCACACGCGACGGTGGTACAGCGCGCTGGTGCCGAAGAGCCCGCAGACGGTCAGGCTGTAGATGACGCAGCTCACCAGGGGTGCCCACCCCGGCCGGGTGGCGGCGATCGAGCACAGCACGATGCCGCAGACCAGGGCGACGAAGAAGGCGTACGTGTGCAGCCAGCCGCGCATCCGGGGCTTACCGATGTCGACCGGCTTCAGTCGAAGCGGGGCGGAGGTGGTCACGACATCAGGTTACGGCACAGTAGGTTACTTGCAAGTAGTCGCTCTGGTGACGCCCGGCACCGTCCCCGTGAACACCCCGCCGCCACGACATCGGCGAGGATGAACGGATGCGGATCCGACCCGCCGGGGCGCACGCCCTGCTGCTCGACTGCTCCGCGCCCGCCGACGCGACTCAGGCAGCCCTCGTCGACGCGTGGCGGGCCGAGCTGTGGCGCCGCCGCGAGCGGGGCGAACTGGCCGCCGTCGAGATCGTGCCGGCCGCCAGCACCGTCCTGCTCGACGGCCTGCCCGACCCGGCCGCCACGGCCGACCTGCTGTCCCGGTGGGCACCAACGGTCGCCACTGCCGTCAACCACGCCGCAGGCGCGGCGGAACGGATGCGCGAGCGGGGCTCTGACGAGGTCGTCGTCCTAGTCGACTTCGACGGGCCCGACCTGCCGGCGGTCGCCGCGCACTGGGGGGTCGATGTGCCGGCCGTACCGCGCCGGCTGACCGGCACCCCGTTCCGGGTCGCCTTCTGCGGCTTCGCCCCCGGGTTCCCCTACCTGACCGGGCTGCCCCCCGAGTTGGCGCTGCCCCGGCTGGCCACCCCGCGCCCCCGCGTGCCGGCCGGCTCGGTCGCCCTGGCCGGCCCGTACGCCGGCATCTACCCGAGCGCGTCCCCCGGCGGCTGGCTGCTGGTCGGCCGGACCGAGCTGGTCCTCTTCGACGTACACGCCGACCCGCCGGCCCGGCTCGGCCCGGGCACCCGGGTCCGGTTGGCGGCGGCGTGACCCGTCCTGCCGAGATCGAGGTGCTCCGCGCCGGCGCGCTCACCACCGTGCAGGACCTGGGCCGGCCCGGCTGGGCGCACCTGGGCGTACCCCGGTCCGGGGCCCTCGACCCGGCCGCCCTGCGGCTGGCCAACCGGCTGGTCGGCAACCCGGAAGAGGCCGCCGGCCTGGAGATCACCCTGACCGGCTGCGCGCTGCGGCTGACCCGGGCCACCACCGTGGCGGTCACCGGAGCCGAAGTGCCGATCCGTGCCGGCGACCGACCCGCCGACACCGGACGCCCGCTCACCGTGCCGGCCGGAACGGTGCTGCGGATCGGCCCGGCGCGTCGGGGCGTACGGAGCTGGCTGGCCGTGGCGGGCGGGATCGATGTGCCGGCGGTGCTCGGCAGCCGGGCCACCGACACCCTCTCCGGGCTGGGGCCGTCCCCGCTGCGGGACGGCGACCGGCTGCCGCTCGGCGAGCCGGTCGGCGAGCCCGCGCCGGTGGACGTGACCGTGGGCCCCGCACCTCCACCGGAGCTGCACCTGGCCCTGCACCGAGGTCCCCGCGACGACTGGTTCACCCCGACCGCGTTCGACCGGCTGCTCGGCACCCCGTACACCGTCAGCCCGGTGAGCAACCGGGTCGGCGCGCGGCTCACCGGCGCGCCGCTGCCCCGCGCGGTCGCCGGCGAACTGCCCAGTGAGGGCATCGTGCTCGGCGCGGTGCAGGTGCCCGCGGACGGACAACCCCTCATCTTCCTCGCCGACCACCCGACCACCGGCGGATACCCGGTCATCGGGGTGGTCAGGGACGTGACCCCGCTCGCGCACGCCCGGCCAGGTACTACCGTCAGATTCCATGGACCTCAACGCTGACCTGGGCGAGGGATTCGGCATCTGGCGACTCGGCGACGACGAGGCGCTGCTGGACCTGGTCACGTCCGCCAACGTCGCCTGCGGCTTCCACGGCGGCGACCCGTCCACCATGCGGCGGGTCTGCGAGGGCGCGGCGCGGCGCGGGGTGGCGGTGGGCGCGCAGGTCGGCTACCGCGACCTGGCCGGCTTCGGCCGGCGGCACATCGCGTACGACTTCGCCGAGCTACGCGACGAGGTGACCTACCAGCTCGGGGCGCTCAGCGCGTTCTGCCAGCTGTTCAACACCCGGGTCCGCTACCTCAAGCCGCACGGTGCGCTCTACCACGCGGCCGCCATCGACGAATCCCAGGCGGCGGCGGTGGTCGCCGCGGTGACCGGCCACGACCCCGAGCTGCCCGTGCTCTGCATGCCCGGCACCACGCTCGCCCAGCTCGCCGTCGGCGCCGGCCTGCCGGTGGTCGCCGAGGCCTTCGCCGACCGCGGCTACCTGCCCAACGGGGTGCTGGTGCCCCGCGGCACCCCCGGCGCGCTCATCACCGACCCCGACGAGGTGGCCACCCGGGCGGTACGGATCGCCACCGAACGGACCGTGGTGGCGGTGGACGGCACCGTCATTCCCTGCCCGGCGGACTCGATCTGCGTGCACGGCGACACCCCCGGCGCGGTCTCCGCCACCGAGCTGGTCCGCGCCACGCTGATCGACGCCGGCGTCCCACTAACTCCGTTCGCGTGAAAGGAAGGGCCCCTTTTTGTCGGATTTTGTTGTACAAGGGGCCCTTCCTAACAGCTAGGAGTCGAGGCCGCGCAGCACCAGCGGAAGCCGGGCCGCAGCGCCGTCGACCACGCGGACCGGGACGCCCCAGTCCTGGCGGGTCAGGTGGCAGGCCGCGTGCTCGACGTCCGCGTCGCAGGTCGCCGCCTGGGCGGTCACCTGGAGCACCCCGCCGGTCACCTCGCCGTTGAGCACCAGCCGGCGGGACAGCTCGGTGCCCGTGCCGGCGCCCTCCACCAGCAGCTCGGGCGGGGACGCGGACACCACCAGCCGGGTCGACGGCCCGTACGTCTCGTCCAGCTTCTGCCCCGGCGCGGGGGTGAAGACGATGTCGAGGGTGACCTCACCGGCCGCGACGTCGGTGGGCTTCCGCTCGGTGCGGTGCCGGGGGCCGTCCACCGTGCTGGCGCCGGCCGCCGACAGCGAACCCGGGGCCAGCCGGGTCAGCCGGTGCGCGGCGGACTCCACGACCAGCACCTCGCCGGCCGGGGTGAGGACCAGATCGCTCGGCTCGGCCAGCCCGTCGGCGACCGTGGACACCTGACCGGTCGACGGGTCGAAGCGGCGCACCGCGCCGTTGTAGGTGTCCGCGATCAGCACCGAGTCGTCCGGCAGCGCGCACACGCCCAGCGGGTGCTGGAGCAGCGCCGACTCCGCCGGCCCGTCCACGTGACCGAAGTCGAACAGGCCCTGCCCGACGGCGGTGCCCAGCACCCCGTTCTCGACGTACCGGACGGCGCTGGTCTCGCTGTCGGCGATCCAGAGCCGGGTGCCGTCGGCGGAGACGGAGAGCCCGGACGGCTGCGCCATCCACGCCTCGGCGAGCGGGCCGTCGCGCAGTGCCTCGACAGTCGTGCCGGCGTACATGCCGGCGGTCCGCTTGATCGGATCGAACCACCAGAGCTGGTGGATGCCGGCCATCGCGATGATCAGCTTGTCGTCGTACCAGGCCAGGTCCCACGGTGAGGAGAGATCCACGGCGAGCGCGTCGTGCGCGTGGTCGTCGACCGAGGCGCGCCACTGCTTGCCGCTGCCGGCCACCGTGACCACCTCGCCGGACGCCAGGCGTACGCCGCGCAGCAGGTGGTTGACCGTGTCGGCGACCACCAGGTCGTAGCCGGCCACCTCGGCGACCTGCCGTGGCAACACGCAGAGCCCCTGCGGCTCGGAGAAGGTCGCCGCGCCGGCCGGCCCGTCGGCCCGGCCCCGCTCACCCGAGCCGATCCGGCGCACCGGCGTCTCGCCGTCCGGAGCCAACTCGACCAGGGAGTGCCGGGCCGAGTCGGAGACCAGCAGGTTGCCGTCCGCCAGCACCACCGCCTTGCCCGGGAAACGCAGCGTGGTCTCCGGTGCCGACGGCGGGACGTACGGGCCGTCGCCCCGGTGCAGGGTGCCCTTGGCCTCATGGGTGGCGATCAACTCGTCGATCAACCGGGCCAGCCCTTCGGCGTGCCCCTCGCCCGCCATGGTGGCCACCACGTACCCCTCCGGGTCGATCACCGACAGGGTCGGCCAGGCCCGGGCCGCGTACTGCTGCCACATGTCCAGCTCGGGATCGTCGAGTACGGGATGGTGCACCCCGTACCGCTCCACGGCGGCGGCCAGCGCGTCGGCGTCCTTCTCATGCTCGAACTTCGGCGAGTGCACACCGATCACGACGAGCACGTCGCCGTACTTCTCCTCCAGCGGACGCAGCTCGTCGAGCACGTGCAGGCAGTTGATGCAGCAGAAGGTCCAGAAATCGGCCAGGACGATCTTGCCGCGCAGGTCGGCGAGCTTGAGATCGCGTCCACCGGTGTTCAGCCAGCCCCGACCGCGCAGCTCGGGAGCCCGTACTCGTGCACTCATGCCCCCATCGTGCCTGATCACCGGCCCGTCACCGGCCGGAGGGGGCGAGCCGCCCAGATCCGGGCGCGTACGCCTCATCCCCGCTGGTGGGACGACGACGGCGGGGCCACGGTCACCCGTGGCCCCGCCGTCGGTTCGCGTTACTTGGTGGCCGGCTTGAGGCAGAGCACCCGGTTGGTGCCGTCGCCGGGCAGCACCACGTGCGGCTGGGCCGGATCGGCGCACTTGTCCTTCGCATCCACCTTGGAAACGATGGTGAACGCGCCCGCCTCGCCACAGTCCACCGCCGAGGCGCCCTGGCCGGACTGCTTCACGCAGGTGCCGACCGCCGGGTCGAAGGCCGGCGTGTCGTCCCCGCCGAACTTGCCCAGCAGCATCAGCAGGCCGAGCGGCACCGCCAGGATGAGCACCGCGGCGATCAGCACCGCCGCCAGCACGCGGCCGTTGCGCACCTTCGGCACCGGTGGCTCCGCCTGCGGCTGGTCGGCGTCCGGCTTGTACGCGTCGAACCGGCCCTGGTTCGACTCGCCGGCTGCCTGGCCCCACGATGGTGCGGGCTGCTGGGGCGCCGGCGGGAAGGCCGGCGGCGGGAAGCCGCCGCCCGGTGCCGGCTCGGTGGACTGCCCCCCGAAGCCGGGGCCGCCGAAGTTCGGGCCGCCGAAGCCCGGCGTGCTGTTCATTCCGGCGGTGCCGGCGACCGGTGACCCGGGGGCGCCGAACGGCTCGGCCGTGCGCTCGGCGCCGGCCTGCGGCCGGACCCCGTTCATCGGCCGGTTGCTGCCCGGGGTGTCGACGAACGACGGCACACCCGGCGGGAAGGCCGGAGGCGGGGACGCCGCCGCACCGAATCCGTTCGGAGCGGCCGGCACGTCCCGGTCGTCGAAGCGCGGCTCGGCCGGAGGTTCGCCGCCCCACGCGGGGGCACCCTGTCGCTCCGGGCCGTTCTGCCAGTCGGGTGCGCTCGGGCGCTCGGCGCCGGTCTGCCAGTCAGGTGCGCTCGGGCGCTCGGCGCCGGTCTGCCAGTCGGGTGCGACCTGCCGGTCGGGGCCGTTCTGCCAGTCCGGTGCGCTCGGGCGCTCGGGAACCGGGGCGGCCTGGAACGCCTCCGGCGCCGCCTGCTCCGGCTCGTTCTCCGGCTCGGGGCGGGGCGGGCGACCGTACACCCGGGGCTGCGGCGCGGGCGCGCCGGCCGGTCGTACGGCCTGGTCGGTGGGGGGCATCACCCGGCTGGCCAACGGAACCGATGCACTCGCCGATGCCCGGCCGGCCGCCGACTCGGCATCCGGCGCCGGTACTACCGCGCGGCCTGCTCCGGCCTCCGGGGAGACCCGCGGGGCGGGCACCACGGCGCCGGCCGCCGGAGCCTCCTCGGCCCGGCCCCAGCCGGCCGGCTCCGCCTCGTACTGCGCGGCGGCGTCCGGGTTCTCCCGCTCGGCGTACGCCGGCTGCTCGGAGGCAGCGCCGTACTGGGCCGGCGGCCCGTAGTTGGCCGGCGGTGCGGCAGCCAGGCTGGCCCCCGGCACGCGCTGCTCCTGCGGGGGCAGTGGCACGGCGTTCGCGGGCGAGATGCCCGGTGCGGGAGCGGGCTGGTAGACCGGCGACTCGTCGCCCCGGCCCGCCTCCCACTCACCGCGGGACTGCGAGGCTTCCGCCTCGGCGCGACCCCATACCTCGCCGGGCGCCCACGGCTGGGCGTCCGGCACGCCGGCGCTGCCCTGGGCGGCGTTGTCGGGGGCGGCGGCCCAGGCGGGCGTCCCGTCGTTGCTGGGAACGCTGGCACTGGCCCGGGCCGGGGTGCCGGTGGCGTCCGCGGTCCATTCCGCCGATTCCGGCCGCTCGGCCGGCTGGTCCTGCGGCGAGAGCACCCAGTCCGGCTGCTGCGGACGACCTTCGGCGCCACCCCAGGCGGCGGGCTGCGCGGCCTCGTCCTGCTTCACGTCGGTGCCGTCGCCCCACCCGCCGGGCTGCGCCGGCTGCTGCTGTCCAGCCCAGCCGCCGGAGCGGGCCGGGTCGTCCTGGCCGGGCCAGTTCGGCGCCTGCGCCTGCGCCGGCACCTGAGCCGCGCCCCGGGGGGCGGCCGCCTCGGCCTGGCCCCACCCGGGGGCCGCCTGCTCGGTCGACTCGGCGGGCTGGCCCCAGGTCTGTGGTGACTGCTCAGCCGGTATCCACATCGGCTGATCGCCCTGACCGGCGGCGCCGGTGGCCCAACCGGCGGCCGGCGCCGACTCTGACTGCTGCGGTTCGCCGCCGCGCCAGTCGCCGGCGGGCGGGTTGGCCTGCGCCGCTCCGCTCCAACCGCCGGAGCGGGCCGGGTCGTCCTGCTGGGCGTCGGCGTTCCAGCCGCCGGAGCGGGCCGGGTCGTCCTGAGCCGGCCAGGCTGCGGTGGCGGGCGGCACCTGCGCGGCACCCCGCGCGGCCGGCTGGGCCTGCGCCCACTCGGGCTGCTCGGCGCCGCCGGGGGTCCACCCGGGTGCGCTCTGCTCGGCTGGCGTCCAGCCCTGCTGCTGGGCGGCCCACGGGGCGGGCTGCGTGTGGTCGGGTGCGCCACCCGCGCCGGTCCAGGTGCCGGGCTGCTGCGGCGGCTCGTTCGCGCCACCGCCGGTTGCCCAGGCGGGCTGCGCCGGCTCGGTGGGCTGCGGCGCGGCGGCGGCACCCCAGCCGGGGTTCGGCTGCTGTTCCGGCTGAGCGGCCCATGCCGGGGCCGGCGGGTTCGGCCGTGCCGGCGGCGGGGGTGCCCAGCCCAGGTCGGGGCCGGCGGCGTTGTAGCCGTTGTCCGGCTGCGCCGGGCGGTCGCCGTACGGCGCCGGTCCGCCGGCGCCCGGTGACACCTCGTCCGGCTCCTGGCCGGGGCGGTGCGGGCCCTCGGACGTCATCGGTGCGCCTCCTCCATCACATGTCGGCCGCCGGTGCCGATCGGTCTCCTCGGCATGGCTGCCGGCGTCACCGGCGTGCCGGGCTCCCCGCACCGTATCCGGTGGCCGCACGGGGCGTCCAAGGAGCACCGGTCGTCACTCCGCGTGGCCGGTCGGTGTCGAGCAGCTTCTATCGGCTCCGCTGGTGCCGGGCCGGCGGGCGGCGACCGAAGCCCACCGTACCGGGCGCTGCCGCACGGCGGAATCCCGGTGCCGGGAGGGGAGGAAACGCCGATGGCCCACCCGGTCGGCCGGGCGGGCCATCGATCTGGAGGAGGTGAGGAATGTCGGTGGAGCGTCAGCCCATGTGACGCTGGGCGATGATGAGGAGTTCCTCGCGGACGGCCGGCGAGTTCGCCGAGCGCAGCGCGTGCTCGATGGCACGGGCGCGGCGGGTGGCGTCGCGGTGACTGCGGATTCGCTCGATCATGCTCATTGGGGGTGTCCTCCTGGCTATTCGGTTGTCGGCCCCTGATGCATCTATTGAACCGCAGAACCCGGTCAACTTCCATCGATTGTTAGGTGAGTTGGGACACCTGCCTAACAATCAAAGGTCTGGGGGGTGGTTCGCCGACGGTTTCATCGCCCAACGGACACGGCCGGTGTGCCGGGCGTTAACCCGTGGCACACCGGCCGTGGCTGGCGTTCGGACGATCAGGTCCAGGCGAGCAGCGCCGCCTCCGGATCGGCGAGGAAGTCGCCGATGTCGCGCAGGAATTTCGAGCCCAGCTCACCGTCGATGATCCGGTGGTCGAAGCTCAACCCCAGCGTGGTGACCTGGCGCGCCTTGACCTTGCCCTTGTGCACCCAGGGCATCTCCCGCACCGCGCCGAAGGCCAGGATCGCCGACTCACCCGGCGGCAGGATCGGCGTCCCGGTGTCCACCCCGAACACCCCCACGTTGGTGATGGTCAGGGTGCCGCCGGACATGTCCGCCGGCGAGGTCCGGCCGGACTTCGCCGTCTGCACCAGGTCGTTCAGGGAGTCCGCCAGCTCGCGTAGCGAGAGCCGGCCCGCGTCCTTGACGTTCGGCACGATGAGGCCACGCTCGGTGGCCGCGGCGATGCCGAGGTTGACGTACTCCTTGACCACGATCTCGTCGCCGGCCCAGGTCGAGTTGACCATCGGGTGCCGCTTGACCGCCAGGAGTACGGCCTTCGCCACCAGCAGCAGCGGCGAAACGCGGACGTCGCGCCACTCCCGCCGGCCGCGCAGCCGGTCGAGCGCCTTCATCGCCCGGGTCACGTCGACGGTCAGGAACTCCGTCACGTGCGGGGCGGTGAACGCCGAGCGGGACATGTTCTCGGCGGTGAGCTTGCGTACCCCCTTGACCGGGATGCGCTGCTCGCGGTCCGCGCCGAAGCTGGCCGCGCTCGTCGCCACCGCCGTCGCCCTGATCGGCTCGGCCACGGCGCCACTCGCCGCCTGCTGCACGTCCTCCCGGGTGATCGAGCCCAGCGGACCCGACCCGGTCAACGTGCTCAGGTCAACCCCGAGGTCCTTGGCGAGCTTGCGCACCGGCGGCTTGGCCAGCACCAGCCCGCCGGTCGCCGCAGCGACCGGCGTCGGCGCGGCCACCGGCTGCGGAGCCGGCGCGACCGGCGTCGGAGCGGCCGTGGGCGCCACTGCGGCCTGCGCGGGGACGCCACCCTTGCGCGGCCGGCGCTTCGCGGCGGTGGTACGCGGGCCGTAGCCGACCAGGACCGCGGTCCGCCCACCCGGGGCGGGGCCGCCGATCAGACCGGGCTCGACCATGCCCTCGGCCGGTGCCACCTCGACGGCTGCCAGCGAGGCCGCCGACGGGGTGGGCAGGTCACCACCGGGCGTGGCCGTGGTCGACGGCGCGTCCAGCGGGCCGGCGCCCGGGTCGGTGTCGATCGCGATGATCGGCGTACCGACCTCGACCGTGGTGCCCTCCGGGTGGAAGATCGCCTGGACCTGGCCGGCCCACTTCGCCGGGATCTCCACGGCCGCCTTCGCCGTCTCCACCTCGACGATCGGCTGGTTCAGCTCGATGGTGTCGCCGACCTTGACCAGCCACGACAGGATCTCGCCCTCGGTCAACCCCTCGCCCAGGTCGGGCAGGTTGAACTCCATGATCCGGGACATGCCGCTCACCAGCCGAAGGTGCGGTCGACGGCGTCGAGCACCCGGTCGAGGTCGGGCAGGTACTCCTCCTCCACCCGGGCGGCCGGGTAGGGGGTGTCGAAGCCGGTCACGCGCAGCACCGGCGACTCCAGGGAGTAGAAGCACTCCTCGGTGATCCGGGCGGCCAGCTCGGCGCCGAGGCCGATGTTGGACGGTGCCTCGTGCACCACCACCGCACGGCCGGTGCGCTTCACCGACTCGTAGGCCGCGGCAAGGTCCAGCGGGGAGAGCGAGCGCAGGTCGATGACCTCCAGCTCCCGGCCGTCCTCGGCGGCGGCGGTCGCCGCCTCCAGGCACGTCCGGACCATCGGCCCGTACGCCAGCACGGTCACGTCGGTGCCGGGCCGGACCACCCGGGCCGAGTGCAGCGGGTACGCGTCGGACAGCGGCGCGTCCAGGTCGACCTGCCCCTTCTCCCAGTAGCGCCGCTTGGGCTCCAGGAAGACGATCGGGTCGTCCGAGGCGATGGCCTGCTGGATCATCACGTACGCGTCCTGCGGGTTGGCGCAGGACACCACCTTCAGGCCGGCGGTGTGCGCGAAGTACGCCTCCGGCGACTCGGAGTGGTGCTCGACCGCGCCGATGCCGCCACCGAACGGGATGCGGATCACCATCGGGATGCTGAGCTTGCCGCGCGACCGGTAGTGCATCTTCGCCACCTGCGACACGATCTGGTCGTACGCGGGATAGACGAAGCCGTCGAACTGGATCTCGCAGACCGGCCGGTAGCCACGGATGGCCAGACCGACGGCGGTGCCGATGATGCCGGACTCGGCCAGCGGGGTGTCGATCACCCGCTGGTCGCCGAAGTCCTTCTGGAGCCCGTCGGTGATCCGGAAGACGCCGCCGAGCTTGCCGACGTCCTCGCCCATGATGACGACCTTGGGGTCGTTCTCCAGGGCGCGGCGCAGGCCCGTGTTGAGGGCCTTGCCGAGGGTGAGCGTCTCCGTGGCCATCAGTGGGCGCTCCCCTCGAACGACTCCATGTACCGGCTGAACTGCGCGCGCTGCTCGTCGAGCAGCGGAGACCCGTTCGGGTAGACGTGGTCGAACATCGTCACCGGCTCGGGGTTGGGCATGGCGAGCACGCGCTCGCGCAGGTGCACCGACTCGCGGCGGGCCTGCTCGTCGACCTCGGCGAAGAAGTCCGCGTCGGCGATCTGCTGCTTCTCCAGGAAGGCCTTGACCCGGGCGATCGGGTCCTTGGCCTTCCACGCCTCGACCTCGCTGGCGATCCGGTAGCGGGTCGGGTCGTCGGAGGTGGTGTGTGCGCCCATCCGGTAGGTGTACGCCTCGATCAGGCTCGGGCCCTGCCCGTGCCGGGCGTTGTCCAGCGCGGTGCGGGTGACCGCGTACGTGGCCAGCACGTCGTTGCCGTCCACGCGGATGCCGGGGAAGCCGAAGCCGGCGGCCCGCTGATAGAGCGGGATCCGGGTCTGCCGCTCCAGCGGCTCGGAGATCGCGTACTGGTTGTTCTGGCAGAAGAAGACCATCGGCGCGTTGAACACGCCGGCCCAGACGAACGCCTCGTTGACGTCACCCTGGCTGGTGGCCCCGTCGCCGAAGTAGGCGATCACCGCTTCACCGTCGTTGGTGCCGGTCTTGCCGTCCATGGTGATGCCCATGGCGTAGCCCGTCGCGTGCAGGGTCTGCGCCCCGATCACGATCGTGTACATGTTGAACTTGAACTCGTTCGGGTCCCAGCCGCCCTGGTCGACGCCGCGGAACAGGCCGAGCGGCATGATCGGGTCGATGCCGCGGCAGTAGAGGACGCCGTGCTCCCGGTAGGTCGGGAAGGCCATGTCCTGGGTGCGCAGCGCCCGCCCGGAGCCGACCTGCGCCGCCTCCTGGCCGAGCAGGCTGGCCCAGATGCCCAGCTCGCCCTGGCGCTGGAGTGCGGTCGCCTCGGCGTCGAGCTTGCGGACCAGCACGAGGTCGCGGTAGAGCCCGCGGTACTCCTCGTCGGTGAAGTCGACGCGGTACTCGTTGCCGTCCGGCCCGGTGACGCTCTCGATCCGCTCGCCTTCGGGGGTGAGCAGCTGCACGAGCTCGGGGTCGCCGGCCGCGCTCTTCCTGGAGCGGGGTGCTGCCCGCCTGCTGCGGGTGGTGCCCCCGGGGTCGCCCTTTGCCATCCGTCTCTCCCTGTCGTGTCTGCGTCGGCACCGGGGGGTCACCCGGCCGCGCAACTCGTGCGCCTGTCCGGCTGCTGCCGGACCGGTTCCTGGCGGCCGCGCCTAGCCCCGGTGGGGGTTGCCGCGCGGCATGAGCCGGATTCTGGCCGAACCCGGTTCGGGAGCGCCGGCGCTCAACCGCGCCTGCCGCGAGGGTGCGCGGAGGTCACGGCTGCGTTGCCGTCGTGCTCCATATTCGCAGAGCAGGTGAGCGCGCCCACAGTACGCCCGCCCCACGTTCCGACCGCCCCCTGTTTGAGGTCGTTTGTCGCCATCGTGCCCGACGGCGCCAACCAGGCGTTACGGCGATGGTTCGTCACCGTTCGGCCCGTCTCCGCGTGTCGACACGCAGTGGAGGTTGGCTGACGGACGGTAACTGGGCGAGGCTGTTTCCCGCAGGATCGCGCCGATCGGGTGATTTGCCGGGTTTCTCCAGCCGGCGACGTCCATCCGCGCCCTCCGACGGCTGACGACAAGGGGTGTGTGGTGTACGAGCCAGGTGACGGTCCCGGCACGCCCGCGCTCGGTCGGCAGCGGTCGGCCGACGGCTACCGCCGGGTGGTCGGCGCGCACCGCGCTCCCGGCGCCGGCGGCCCCTCCCGGGGCTACCTGCTCACCGTCGCGCTGCTGGCCGGCACCGCGTCGATGCCCATCCTCGCCGCCATCAGCGCGGGCTCGGCCACGCCGGGCAGCACCGCGCTGCCGGACAGCAGCACCCCGTTCATCCCGACCCCGTCGGTCGGGCCGGTGGTGATCCCCGTGCCGGCGACCAGCCAACCGGCGCTCCCGCCACCCGCCACGCCCGACGTCGGTCCGACCGCCACCGCCGGCTGGCTACCCACGGCTCCCCGACGTGACCGGGACCGGACGGACCCGGGCCCGACCGGGGCCGATCCGGGGCCGGTCCGCGTGGTGCCTCCCTCGCCGAGGCCCACCCGGGGCACGCCCCCGGCCTCGCCCCCGACCAGCCCGTCCCCGGCACCCTCGCCGACGCGCCCGCCGGACCCGAGCCCGACACCGACCCCGACACCGACCCCGCCGTCGACCCCCACCGTGACCGACTCCCCGACCGCGACCGCCGTGCCGACCAGCACCCTGTCCGAGCCGGCCGCCACGACCACGCCACCCGCCACGACCACGCCACCCGCCACGCCCAGTTCATCGCCGAGCCGGCCCCACCCGACCGTCGCGACATCCCCGACGTTCCCGGCCGACCGACCCACCCCCACGGCCAGTCCAACGCCGCTGGCCGGACACATGTACTCCACGGTGTCCCCGGCGGTACGGTGACGGTCAGGCGCGACCGACCCGGTGCCGGCGGCGGTCGGCGATAGGGGCGTACCGGAGGGGGTGGCGTGGGCGGCGGTGCGGAACTCCGCCCGGTCACCGCCCGGCAGGGGCCGGGGCTGCGGATCGCCCGGCTGGTCACCGAGCTGACCGCGCCCGCCGTGCTGGTGTCGGTGCTGATGGTCACCGTGAGCTGGCACAGCTCCCGCAACCCTGGTCACGGCCTGGCGTGGGGTCTGCTCGCCACGCTCTTCGTCACCGGCATTCCGTTCGCCTACATCGTCGGCGGCGTACGCCGTGGCCGGCTCACGGACCACCACATCGGTCGCCGGGAGCAGCGCCGGGTGCCGTTGCTGGTCGGCCTCGGCTCGGTCGCCGCAGGGCTGGCCCTGCTCGCGGTGCTCGGAGCACCCCGTCCGTTGCTGGCACTGGCGGTGGCCGGGCTGGCCGGGCTGGTGGTCGCCGTGTCGGTGAGCCACTGGTGGAAGATGTCGATCCACTCGGCGGTGGCCGCCGGCACGCTGATCATCCTGGTGCTGACCTTCGGGACCGAGCTGCTCGTCGCCGTGCCACTGCTGGGCGTGGTCGGCTGGGCCCGGGTGCGGCTACGGGACCACACCGTGGCGCAGGTGCTGGCCG
The DNA here is from genome assembly GCF_053599855.1 of Micromonospora sp. NPDC005161. Taxonomy (NCBI): domain Bacteria; kingdom Bacillati; phylum Actinomycetota; class Actinomycetes; order Micromonosporales; family Micromonosporaceae; genus Micromonospora; species Micromonospora sp. NPDC005161. The sequence continues at coordinate 58,522 of NZ_JBSFYQ010000002.1, read as the reverse complement.
GCGGCGTGCTCGGCGCAATTATCTCCGGAGTGGTCTTCGGTCTGCTGCGCTGACCGGGCCGGCGCGGTGACCGGGTCCGCTGTGCCGGCGGGGTCCGGGCGGGCGGCGACGTGCCCGCCCGCCCGGAATGCCGTCAGGCGCCGTCGTCGGCGAGACGGTGCCGGTTCGCCTCGATCCAGGCGTCCAGCGCGGCCGGGTCGTCCGGGTCGACCCCGTCGGCCATCAGCTGGGCCACCGCCGCGGTGGCCGGGCTACGCCGCTCACCGGTCGAGTAGAGGCGGGCGAACTCCGCCACCATCTCCTCGATCGCCTCGTCGGTGCGCGTCGCGGCCGTTTCGGGCAGTCCACGCTGGCGCGACGCGTACCGGGCCCAGGCGCGCAGCACACGGGGCAGCATCGCCGCGTCGTCCATGTCCAGTACCGCCCGGCGGTGTACCCAGTCGAGCAGGAAGAGCCCGGACACCGCGGGGCTCCACCGCATCGGGTCGGCGTCCGGGAAGGTCGCCGAATGGTCCAGCAGCAGGCTCAGGCAGAAGTGCAGCGAGGCCAGCTCCGCGCCGTCGACGGCGTCGAGCCCGAACCGTGCGGCCTCCGGCGCGGCCAGGAACCGCCGGACCAGCTCGGTGCGCTCGGCGGCGGAGAGCGGCTCGACCTCGGCCGGGCTGGTTGGGGCGGCGGCGGTGGGCAGCAGCGCCAGCCGGGCGCCGACCAGCGCCCGATCGGTGGCGAGTGAGCCCTCGCCGGGCAGCTCGCTCAGCTCGTCGGTGACGGCGAGGTGGCGGGCCACCTCGCCACGCAGTTGGGCAGGATCCTCGGTACGGAACCAGGTCAGCTCGTCGTCCGCGCACATCTGGCGGACCTGGTCCAGGATCCGTTCCGCCGGCCCGCCGACGAAGATGTCCTTGGTGATCCCGATGTTGTGGTCGACCAGGGCCACCAGCGCGTGCTCGGAGCCGCCGGCCGCGTCGTCGTAGGCGAAGGTGGCGAGGTAGGAGGTCTGATCGCCGTACACGTCGCCGTACGCCCAGCTGCCGGTGAGGTGCACCCGGCCGAGCTGACCCGTCCAGGCTGGCGCCTGGCTGCCCGGGCGCACCCGTTCGGTGCCCTCGGCGTCGGGGATGAGCGTGGCGAAGACCTGCCGGATGGTGGTCGCCGCAGCGATCCGGCGGCGGGCGGTGGCGGCGAGGAACCCGGTGACGAACTCCCGTACGGCGGTGTCGCGGTCGGTCTCCGCGATCGCGTAGACGCTGCCCAGGAGGGCGCTGCCGAGCATCTCGGCGTCCAGCGCCGACTCCAGCTTGGTCACGTCGCGTGCGGCGTGCAGCACCGCGTCGTAGGGGGTCTGAGGCGTGGCCATGCTCCGACCCTACGCCGCTCGGGTGATGTGCAGAGGGGTAGCGAGCCGTGCGGAGCGTCAGCGGCGGGCGGCATCCCGCAGCGCGTCGCGTGCCTGCGCGTACGAGGCGAGCACGATCCGCACCGGGGCGAGCACGTACTCCTCGCCCACGCGGGCGACCTCGGCCGTCAGCCGCTGCTCGGCGCGGCTTCGGGCAAGCCGGGCCGCCCAGCGCACCACCGGTCGGGTCAGCGCGGCCACCAGCAGCCCGGCCAGCAGCCCGCCGAGCAGCAGCAGGGTGGGCAGTGGCACCTGCCCGACCATCGGGTTGTCCAGTGCGGGCAGGCCGAGCGCCCGCAGCGCGTAGCCGAGCACCAACCAGCCCAGCCCGACCACGGCGGCCAGGGTGACCAGCCACTGGACACCGCCGACCAGCCGCCACCAGACGGGTCGACGGCCCAGGCCGAGGTCGGTGCCGGCGATCGCGCGGTCCAGCGCGTCCGGCAGGTCGCCGAGGCGGGACCGGGCGGCGGCGGTGACCGCCGCCGGCCAGGCGGCAGGCAGGTCGGCGGCGGCCCGATCGGCCACCGCACGGATGGCCAGACCGAGCGCCGAGCGCTGGGCGGCCGTCGGGTCCGGTACCGAGGTCGCCGCGACCAGGCTCTCCGCCGGGTCGGCCTGATCGCCGGCCGGGCCGGGCAGGTGCAGGCGGCGCAGCGGGTCGGGTCGCAGCCGCCGCCAGCCCCGGACCACCGGCCAGCCGGTGACCGCACCGGCCCGGTGCCGGTACGCCTGCTCCACCGCCTCCGTCACCGCCGGCACTCCGGCCGCGCCGGCCAGTGCCCGGTTCAACCCGTCGACGGCGGTGTCGTCCGGCCCGCCCGCCGGTCGGGCGGAGCCGACCAGCTCGTCCAGCGCGGCGACCACCGTGTCGACATCGCCGGCCAGCCGTCGCAGCGCCGCCTGCCGCTCGGCGACCGTCCGTTCCAGCGCGGTGCGCAGCCCCACCATCCCGGCCGGATCGATGGCGGTGGTGGCCAGCAGCGGCACGCCGGTCAGCCCGTCCGCGTCGAGCAGCCGGCGCAGGTCGTCCAGGACCCGGGGCAGCTCGGCCGGGGGCAGCCGGTCGGCCTGGTTGAGCACGACCAGGGTGACGTCCCGGTGGCGGTGGAACTCGCGGAGGTAGCTGTCGTGGATGACCCGGTCGGCGTACTTCTGCGGGTCGACCACCCAGACCACCTGGTCGACCAGGCCGAGCAGCCGGTCCACCTCCAGTCGGTGGGCCCGCTGCACCGAGTCGAAGTCGGGCAGGTCGAGCAGGATCAGCCCGTGCAGCGCCGTCTCGTCGTCCCCGTCCAGCGCGCTCTCGCGGACGAAGCGGTGCCGGGGCAGCACACCGATCCAGTCGAGCAACCGGTTGGCGCCCTCCAGCGCCCCCCACACGCACGCGTGCGTGACGCCGGTCGTCGGGCGGCGGACTCCGACCGGCGAGAGCTCCAGCCGGGCCAGCGCGTTGAACAGGCTGGACTTGCCGCTCCCGGTGGCGCCGGCCAGGGCGACCACGGTGTGGTCGCGGGACAGGGCGAGCCGGGTGCCGGCCCGCTCGACCAGGGTGTGCGCGGGCACCAGCTCGGAGTCCGGCAGCAGGCCGTCCACCGCGGTCAGGAACCGGCGTACCGCGTCCAGGCGGGCGATCAGCGCATCGGGGTCGATCCGCTGGTCGCCCCGGAACGCCTCGCGTACCCGGCCGGCGATGTTGGTCACCGGGAGCCCTCCTCGTCGGCGGCCGGCGGGGTGTCGCCGCCGGTCGCCAGGCCGCTGCGGTGCCGGGCCAGCTCGACCCGGCCGGCGGCCCGGCGCAACCCGGCGCCGGCGTCCGCGGCGGGGCGCGCGTCGGCGGTGCGGGCCAGGAAGCGGTCGGCCTCCGCGTCGAGCAGCGTCCGCACCCGGTCCAGCAGGTCCGCACGGGCCTTGGCGGCGAGCGTACGCACCGCCTGGTCGCCGAAGATCGCCTGGAGTACGGCCTGGGCCGCGACGGTGGTGCCGGCCCCGGTGGCGACCTCCAGCCCGGTCGGGATGAACGCGGTGGACGCGAACACGGCGATCATCACGGCGAGCCCGGTGGCGTTCACCGCGTACGAGGCGGTGCGGGCCACGAACCGCTTGTCGCCGCCCTCGACCCGCACCAGCTCCAGCACCCCGCGCTGCCAGTCCCGGACCATCCGCTCGGCGCGCTCGGGCAGGTCGTCGCCGGGATGGGCGAGCCCCGGGTCGAGCAGCCCGGCTCCCGCCGGGTGCGCCTTCCACGCGGTGTACGCGGCCTCGGCGGCCTCCGAAGCGACCCCGCGCAGCAGCGTGACCAGCTGCGACTCGATGGCGTTGCGCAGCTCGGCGGCGGGTGCCGGCCGACCGGTGACGGCGGCCACCATCCGATCCCGCAGCCGCCCGATCCGCGCCTCCAGGGTGCGGAACAGCTCCCCGGTGCCGACGAACTCCTGCCAGCGGGCGAGCACCTCGCCACGGAGCAGGCGGCCGTCCCGCAGGCCCTGCTCGACGGTCCGTTCGGCGCCCCGGTAGGCGGCCCGGACCCGCTCGTCCAGACTGTCGGCGGCGGCGACCTGCTCGTCGGCGGCGTCGGCCAGCTCCTCGACGGCCGGGTGCAGCGCGGCCAGCGCCCCGTCCAGGGTCTGCCGGACCACCGCGGCCCGGGCGTCGGCGTCGCCGGCCAGCCGCGCGAACCAGTCGGCCAGCGGCGCGGTGACACCCTCGGGCAGCAGCCCCTGACCGTCGACCCACGTCTCCGGCAGCACGAACAGGGGCGCCCGGCCGAGGTCCTGTGCGGTGAGCATCTCGGCCAGGTGTGCGGAGATCTCGTCGGTGGCCTCCGCGGGCACCCGGTCCAGCACCATGGCGATCACCGCACCGCGGGCCCGGGCGCTGCGCAGCAGCTCCCACGGCACCGCGTCGGCGTACCGGGCGGCGGTGGTGACGAACAGCCAGAGGTCGGCAGCGGCGAGCAACTGGCCGGCGAGTGCCCGGTTGGCGTCGACCACCGAGTCGATGTCCGGCGCGTCGAGGAAGGCCAGCCCGGCGGGCAGCGCCGGGGCGGTGACCAGGTGCAGGGAGCGCGGGTCCTCACTTGGCTCGGTGGTGCGGGTGAGCCCGGGCAGCAGCTCACCCTGCCGGAACCAGGCCGCGTCGGCCGGGTTGCAGACCAGCACCGGTGAGCGGGTGGTCGGCCGGAGCACGCCGGCCGCGCTGACCCGGGCCTTGACCAGGCTGTTGACCAGGGTCGACTTGCCCGCGCCGGTGGAACCGCCGACCACCACGAGCAGTGGCGCGTCGAGCCGGGCGAGCCGGGGCAGCAGGTAGTCGTCGAGCTGGTCGGTGAGGGCGCTGGCGGTGTGCCGGGCCGGCCCGGCGGAAGGCAGGGCGAGCGGATACCGGGTCGCGCCGATCGCGGCCCGGAGACCCGACAGCGCGCCGGGGAGGCTGTCGTCCCCGGTGGTGGCGGGCGGCTCCTCCGCGGCGTCCGGCGGGCCGGTGCGGGCTGCGACGGCGGGCGCTCCGGAACGGGTGGCGGAATCGCCGTGCGTCGTCACCGCTAAAGCGTGCCCGACCGACGCAAGAGAAGACAACCGGACGGTAATAACGGCTGGGTTGCGTCGGGTCGGCTCAACTCAACTTGACGATTGGCCGGAGCGTGGCACTATTGAGTCAAGTTCACTCAACTTGTGGTGGGCCCGCTGCGGGCGGTGCCCGCCAGGCAGTCCGCGGGCGGTGCCCGTCACCTGCACAACCTTACGAAGCGAGGAAGCGAAGATGGCACGTGCGGTCGGTATCGACCTCGGCACGACGAACTCCTGCGTCAGCGTTCTCGAGGGCGGTGAGCCCACCGTCATCGCCAACGCTGAGGGCTCGCGGACGACTCCGTCGATCGTCGCGTTCGCCCGTAACGGCGAGGTGCTCGTCGGTGAGGTCGCCAAGCGCCAGGCGGTGACCAACCCGGACCGGACGATCCGCTCGGTCAAGCGGGAGATCGGCACCAACTGGTCCGTCGACATCGACGGCAAGAAGTACACCCCGCAGGAGATCTCGGCCCGGACGCTGATGAAGCTCAAGCGGGACGCCGAGGCGTACCTGGGTGAGCAGATCACCGACGCGGTGATCACCGTTCCGGCCTACTTCAACGACGGCCAGCGCCAGTCGACCAAGGAGGCCGGTGAGATCGCCGGCTTCAACGTGCTGCGGATCGTCAACGAGCCGACCGCGGCCGCCCTGGCGTACGGGCTGGACAAGGGCTCCAAGGAGCAGACCGTCCTGGTCTTCGACCTCGGCGGCGGCACCTTCGACGTGTCGCTGCTGGAGCTGGCCGAGGGCGTCGTCGAGGTCAAGTCGACCAGCGGTGACAACCAGCTCGGTGGCGACGACTGGGACCAGCGGATCATCGACCACCTGGTCAAGACCTTCCGCGGTGAGCACGGCATCGACCTAAGCCAGGACAAGATGGCCCTGCAGCGGCTCCGTGAGGCCGCCGAGAAGGCCAAGATCGAGCTGTCCGCCGCCACCACCACCAACATCAACCTGCCGTACATCACGGCCGGCGCCGCCGGCCCGCTGCACCTCGACGTGACGCTCAGCCGCGCCGAGTTCCAGCGGATGACGCAGGACCTGCTGGACCGGTGCAAGGGCCCGTTCGAGCAGGCCGTGAAGGACGCCGGGATCAAGATCTCCGACGTCGAGCACGTGATCCTGGTCGGCGGCTCGACCCGGATGCCGGCCGTGACCGACCTGGTCAAGCAGCTCACCGGCCGTGACCCCAACAAGGGCGTCAACCCGGACGAGGTCGTCGCCGTCGGCGCCGCGCTCCAGGCCGGCGTGCTCAAGGGCGAGGTCAAGGACGTCCTGCTGCTCGACGTGACCCCGCTGAGCCTGGGCATCGAGACCAAGGGCGGCATCTTCACCAAGCTGATCGAGCGCAACACCACCATCCCGACCAAGCGCTCCGAGGTCTTCACCACGGCGGACGACAACCAGCCGTCGGTGCTGATCCAGGTGTTCCAGGGCGAGCGGGAGATCGCGTCCTACAACAAGAAGCTCGGCACCTTCGAGCTGACCGGCCTCCCGCCGGCGCCGCGCGGCGTGCCGCAGATCGAGGTCGCGTTCGACATCGACGCCAACGGCATCGTCAACGTGCACGCCAAGGACCTGGGCACCGGCAAGGAACAGAAGATGACGATCACCGGCGGCTCCTCGCTGCCGAAGGACGACATCGAGCGGATGCGCCGGGACGCCGAGGAGCACGCGGAGGAGGACAAGCGCCGCCGCGACGACGCCGAGACCCGCAACGTGGCCGAGGCACTCCAGTGGCAGACCGAGAAGTTCCTCGCCGAGAGCGGCGACAAGCTGCCCAGCGAGACCCGGGAGCAGCTCAACGAGGCGCTCGGCGAGCTGCGTGGCGCCCTCGGCGGTCAGGACATCGAAAAGATCAAGTCGGCGCACGAGCGGCTCGCGCAGGTCTCCCAGCAGGCCGGTTCGCTGCTCTACTCGCAGCAGGCCGAGCAGGACCAGCAGCCGGGTGGCGAGGCCGGCCCGGGTGCGACCGGGGCGACCGGGGCGACCGGCCCGCAGGCCGGCGCTGCCGGTGGCGCCGACGACGTGGTCGACGCGGAGATCGTGGACGAGGACGGCAAGAAGTGACCGTCGGCCTCCGACACGTATCCACTGCGAAGGGGATGAGGTAGCCGCATGACGCAGAAGCCACGAGCCGCCGACCCGGACGACACCGGGTCGGCGCCGGGTGGCTCCGCGCCCACCGAGCCGGCCACCGGCGACGGGGAGCGGGTCGTCATCCGCAACAACCGCAAGCTCAGCGACACCACGGAGCCCGAGGGGGCCGCCGCCGACGCGGGCAGCGACGTTCCGGCCGAGGGCCTGGTCGAGGACGCCGAGGTCGTGGTCGACGAGATCGAGATCGAGGCCACCCTGGTCGACGGGTCGGCGCCGTCCAGTCCGCCGGTGGTGGACGCCCCGGCGCAGCCGGTCGACGGTGCCGGCACCGGCACCGGCTCGCCGCTGGGTGCCGAGCTGGAGGCGCTCCGGGCCGAGCTGGACGAGCGGACGCGGGACCTGCAGCGGGTGTCGGCGGAGTACGCCAACTACCGCAAGCGGGTGGACCGGGACCGCAGCCTGGTGCAGGAGCAGGCGACCGGCTCGGTGCTGGCCGCACTGCTGCCGATCCTGGACGACCTAGACCGGGCCCGGGAACACGGCGACCTGGTCGGGCCGTTCGGATCGGTGGCGGAACAGCTCACCACCGCGCTGGGCAAGTTCGGCCTGACCGCCTTCGGCGAGCAGGGCGACCCGTTCGATCCGACCCGGCACGAGGCGGTCGCGCACCAGACCTCGGCCGAGGTCGGCGAGCCGACCTGCGTGCAGGTCATGCGGCGCGGCTACCAGCTCGGTGAGCGGCTGCTGCGCCCCGCGCTGGTAGCGGTCGCGGATCCGGAATAGTGCGAGACAGTGACCAGTTTGTCCCGCCCGCCGCGATGCGGTGGGCGGGACGGCCGGGCCACGAAGGTCGGAAGGGGGTGGACCGGTGAGTTCGAAGGACTGGCTCGAGAAGGACTTCTACGCCGTGCTCGGCGTGGACAAGGCCGCCTCCGCGGATGACATCAAGAAGGCGTACCGCAAGTTGGCCCGGGAATCGCACCCGGACCACAACCCGGGCGACCCGAAGGCCGAGGAGCGGTTCAAGGCCGTATCCGAGGCGTACAACGTGCTCTCGGACAGCAGCCGCCGCCGGGAGTACGACGAGATGCGCTCGCTGTTCGGCTCGGGCGCGTTCCGGCGTAACGCACGGGGCGCCGGCCAGCCGGGCGGCATGCCGTTCGACGTCTCCGACATGTTCGGCGGCGGGGCGGGGGGCGACCGTCGCTTCGGCGGGGCCGGCTTCCAGGACCTGTTCAGCTCGATCTTCTCCGGCGGCTCGGCCGGTGGGCAGTCCGCGCCGCGCGGTCCGGCCCGGGGTCGGGACGTGGAAGCCGAGGTGGCGCTGGACTTCGGCGACGCGGTGCGGGGCGTGACCCTGCCGCTGACGCTGCGGGCCCCGGGCGTCTGCGACACGTGCCACGGCAACGGCGCCAAGCCCGGCACCCAGCCGCGGACCTGCCCGGCCTGCCACGGCGCCGGGGTGACCACCCGCAACCAGGGGTCGTTCAGCTTCTCCGAGCCGTGCCGCACCTGCCAGGGCGTCGGCACGGTGGTCGAGGAGAAGTGCCCGGAGTGCCACGGCAGCGGTGGGGTCACCAAGACCCGCACGCTGAACGTGCGCTTCCCGGCCGGGGTGGCCGACGGCCAGCGGATCCGGCTGGCCGGGCGGGGCGAGCCGGGTGAGCGCGGTGGCCCGGCCGGTGACCTGTTCGTGCAGGTCAAGGTCCGGCCGGACGAGCTGTTCGGTCGTACCGGTGACGACCTGACGTTGACCGTGCCGGTCACCTTCGCGGAGGCCGTTTTCGGCACGGACCTGCGGGTGCCGACGCTCGACGGCGCGGTGACCCTGCGGGTCCCGCCCGGCACGCCGAGCGGGCGCGTGCTGCGGGCCCGGGGCAAGGGTGTGGTCCGCCGCGACGGGCAGGCCGGCGACCTGCTGGTCACGCTGGACGTGGTGGTGCCGGCTCGATTGTCGGACGAGGCGCGGACGGCACTGGAGGCGTTCGCCGAGCAGAGTCCGCCGGCGGCCAGGGAACATCTCGACGCTCGGGTGCGTCGGGTCGGTTAGTCCGGTGGGATGGACGCGGAGGTGAGCGGGATGTCGGGCGAATTCCTCGGTTCGAGTGACCCTGCCTACGAGGCCAAGGTGCTGATGATCTCGGTGGCGGCACGAATGGCGGGGATGCACCCGCAGACCCTGCGCCAGTACGACCGTCTCGGCCTGGTGCAGCCCGGCCGGGCGGCCGGCGGCGGGCGTCGCTACAGCGTCCGTGACGTGGTGCTGCTGCGCGAGGTGCAGCGGCTCAGTCAGGACGACGGGATCAACCTCGCCGGAGTCAAGCGGATCATCGGGCTGGAGCGGCTGCTGGAGCAGGCGCAGCAGCGGGTGGCCCGGCTGGAGGCGGAGCTGGACGCCGCGTACCGCCGGGTGGCCGAGCTGGAGTCGTTGGCCCGCTTCCCGGGCCGCGATCTGGTGCCCACCAACCGCACGTCCACCGCCCTGGTGGTCTGGCGACCCCGCCGTACGCCCGATCGCTGACCTGCTCTTCGGTTCCGTTCTTCGGCCCGGCCCGCACCGGATTTCCCGGCGCGGGCCGGGCCGTTCCGGCTAGCCTGTCGATACGGGTTCTATCGGCTTAATTCGGACCTACCGGCATAGCAGGGGGAGCGATGGCGGAGCCGGCGAAGAAGATGGCCCAGCAAATGGCTCAGCAGACGGAGGACCGGCTCGAAGACCTGGCCGACACCGTCCGCGAGAAGTTCGACAAGGTGACCGAGGGAAGCTTTCGCGACCGAATCACCGAAGGGCGGTTCGCCGACCAGGTCGACCACGGGGTCGACCAGGCCCGGGCCGAGACCCAGCGAAAGCAGACCGACCGGTAACCGACGTGCGGGCCGGGACCCACGGGGGGTCCCGGCCCGTTCGTCGTTTGAATGCCCCGGCCCGTTCGTCGTCCTGAGCGCGGTAGCGGCGTCAGCCGAGGCGGCGGTTCTCGCGGACCAGGCCGCCTTCGCACCAGTCCCGGTAGACGAAGAGATCCGGTCGGGCCAGCAGTACGCGGCCGTTGTGTGCCCAGATCTTCATCAGCTCATCGCCGTCGCGCTCGGCCTGCTCGACCAGCTTGCGGAAGCGGCGCTTGGGGTGGGCGCGGAAGTTCGTCCGGATGCCGTCGGCCGCGTAGATGTAGAGGCAGTGCAGCGCGAAGCGGCGGGCCGGGCAGGTCGGGTCCATCGCCAACTCGAAGAGCGTCAGGATGAGCCGGTCGCCGGAGACCAGTAGGTCCCAATCCGGCGGCATGGAAGCCAAGGGCACCGAATCGGGCTGGTACGCCCAAGCTCGCAACTCCGCCGGAGTCGGATCGACGGGGTTGGCGAAGCCGTGGAACGTCGACTCCTGCACGCTCACCGGCCAACCTTCCGCTTTCGCCCGCGTTGGTACTGGCCACCCGCGGACCTTGGCTGCTGGGGCGAAACGGTAACCCGCCCTCGGGTGCTGCGGTAGTCCCCGCAGGGAGCAATTCAGCAACCGTTGGCCTGGCCGGGTCCGCCGGATGGTCGGAGGGCCCGCCCACCGCCGTTGACGTGTCGATCGGGACCATGTCAACGGCGGTGGCGCGTCAGTCGTGGATCGGAACCGGCTCCCGCCGCTCGGCCGCCGCACGGGTGCGCAGCCACCGCTTGAACCACGGGAAGTCGGGCAGTCGGGCCAGCATCGGCCCGGTCACGACGGTGATCAGGACGTACGCCGTGGCCAGCGCCGCCAACCGCGGCTCGACGCTGCCGGCGGCCACCGCGAGCCCGGCGATGACGATGGAGAACTCACCGCGGGGTACGAGTGCCAGGCCGGCCCGCCATCGACCAGGTTCGGCGATGCCGACGCGGCGAGCCGCGAGGTAACCGGTGAGCGTCTTCGTCGCCATGGTGACCACGGCCAGCGCGAGCGCCGGCAGCAGCACGGGTGGGATGTCCCGTGGGTCGGTGACCAGCCCGAAGAAGACGAAGAACACCGCGGCGAACAGGTCCCGCAGCGGGGAGAGCAGCTCGGTGGCGTGGTGTGCCACCGGCCCGGAGAGCGCGATGCCGACCAGGAACGCGCCGACCGCCGCCGACACCTGGAGCTTCGCCGCGAGACCGGCGATGAACAGGGTCAGCCCGAGTACGCCGAGCAGCAGCGCCTCCGGATCCTTCGCCGACAGGGCGGAGGAGATCAGATGGCCGTACCGGATGGCGAGCACCAGCACGAGCAGCACCGTTCCCACCGCCACGGTGAGCGCGATGCCGCCGCCGAGCAGGCCGGTGCCGGCCAGCACCGCGGTGACCAGCGGCAGGTACAGGGCCATCGCCAGGTCCTCGATCACCAGGACCGAGAGGATCACCGGGGTTTCCCGGTTACCGAGTCGGCCCAGGTCGCCGAGGACCTTGGCGATCACTCCGGAGGACGAGACCCAGGTGATGCCGCCGAGCACCAGGGCGGCCACCCAGTCCCAGCCGAGCAGCAGGGCGAACGCGGCGCCGGGCAGTGCGTTGAGTACGCCGTCGATCAGCCCGGCCGGGGCCGCCGACCGGAGGTTGCCGACCAGTTCGTTGGCCGAGTACTCCAGGCCGAGCATGACCAGCAGCAGGATGACGCCGATCTCGGCGCCGACCGCGAAGAACTCCTCGCTGGCCGCGAGCGGGAGCAGCCCACCGTGCCCGAACGCCAGCCCGGCGAGCAGGTAGAGGGGAATGGGCGAAAGACCGACGCGGCGGCTGAGTCGACCGAGGACACCGAGCAACAGCAGCAGCGCGCCGACCTCGACGAGCAGTGTGGTGGAGTCGTGCATCCGCCTCAGCCGTCCGGGTCACTGTCGGCGAGGATGGCGGAGACACCGTCGAGACCCTTGCGGGTCCCCACGACGACCACCACGTCACCGGCTGCGAAGCGGAAGGTGGGAAGCGGCGAGACGATCACCTCGCCGTCGCGCAACACCGCCACGATGGAGGCGCTGGTGCGGGTACGCGCCTTGGTGTCACCGAGCTTCCGATTGACGTACCGCGACCCCGCCGTGATGGCGATCTGCTCGGTGAGCAGACCGGCGGCCTGCTCGCGCAGCCCGGAGAGCTGGCCGAGCATCAGCGACGCGCCGAGGATGTCGGCCAGCGCCTCCGCCTCGTCGTCGGTCAGCGGGATGTCCGCCTGGCAGGAATCGGGATCGTCGGGGTCGTAGAGGACAAGATCCCGGCGGCCATTGCGGTGGGAGACCACGCCCAGGCGGCGTCCGGACTCGGTCACCAGATCGTGACGTACCCCGATCCCGGGAAGGGCGGTCTGCTCGACTCGTACTCGCACCCGCCAAGGCTACCGCCTAGTGAACCAAGCCCAGATCTTGGTCGAGTTCGGCCCCTCCAGGGGCCACCTCCTTCCAAGATCGATGGCTCCCGCTCGATCTGAGGCCCTCGTTGATCGACTCGGTTTCGGCGATGTCGCGGTGTCCCGGCAGTCCGGACGCCCCGACTTCCAGGAAGCGGAGTGGACCTACCACTCGGGATGCGCCGGTGCCCACCCCGGCAGAGCGGGGTGGGCACCCGGACGCGCCACGGTCAGCGAAGGCTGACGAAGAACTCGCGGACATCCGCGACCAGCACGTCGGTGGCCTGGTGGGCGGCGTAGTGGCCGCCGACGTCGCCGCGGCCCTCGACGTCCGTTCCGTACGCCGTCCACCGGACGATGTTCGCGTGGTCCCGCTCGGCGAAGCGGCGGATCGACTGGAAGTCACCGGGGAACATGGCCAGCGCGGTCGGCACGGTGGTCGGCCCGGTAGGCGCGTCGCCGGCGTGCGCGTCCTCCCAGTAGAACCGGACTGCCGAGGCGGCCGTGCCGGTGAACCAGTAGAGCGCCACATTGGCCAGGATGAAGTCGGCGTCGAGGCTCTCGTCGAAGAGTTGGGCGTTCCAGGCCAGAAGTCCGACCGGCGAGTCGGCCAGCCCGAACGCCAGGGTCTGCGGCTGCTGGCTGTGCACCTGGTTGAAGGAGAACTTGTTCTCGTAGAACCACTGGAGGTGCTCGAGCGCCGCCTGGTCCGCCTCGGAGAGCCCGGCGAACTCGGCCGGGTCGCCCGAGGGGAACGAGAAGAGTTGGGTGACGTGCACGCCGAGCACGTGCGCCGCGTCGATCCGGCCCAACTCCGGCGCGACCATTGAGCCGGCGTCGTTGCCGACCGCGCCGTAGCGGTCGTACCCCAGTCGGCTCATCAGCTCGGCCCAGGCGCGGGCGGTGCGGTACCGGTTCCAGCCGGCGCTGCGGGTCGGGCCGCTGAACCCGAAGCCGGGTAGCGACGGGACGACCAGGTGGAAGGCCGGCGCGTCCGGTGCGGTCGGCTCGGTGAGCGGGGCGATCACGTCCAGGTACTCCAGCACCGAGCCGGGCCATCCGTGGGTGAGCACCAGCGGGGTGGCGTCCGGCCGGGGCGACCGGACGTGCAGGAAGTGGATCTGCTCGCCGTCGATCTCGGTGACGAACTGCGGGTACGCGTTCAGCCGGGCCTCGACTGCGCGCCAGTCGAACCCGTCCCGCCACCGGTCGGCGAGGGCGCGGACCCGGTCGGTGCTCATCCCGTAGGCGGCACCGGCGCCGGGCAGGTCGGCGGGCCAGACCGTGCGGCCGAGCCGGGCTGCCAGGTCGTCGAGGGCGGTCTGCGGGACCTCGACGCGGAACGGGCGGATCGCGGTGCCGGTCATCTCGGTACTCCTTCGGAACGGAATGTTTCGTTCTGCCACCACATTAGCAGACCGGAACGATCCGTTCCACTGCTATTCTGATGGCATGCCAACTCCCCGCGGAAAGACGGACGCGCCGCTGGCCGGCCGCCGTGCCCAGGCCGCCCGCAACAACGAGGTGATCCTCGAAGCCGCCCGCGCGGTCTTCCTCGACGATCCGAAGGCGCCGATCGCCGCCGTCGCCGAACGTGCCGGCGTCGGCATCAGCGCGCTCTACCGGCGGTACGCGGGCAAGGAGGACCTGCTGCGCCAGCTCTGCCACGACGGGTTGCGCCACTACATCGCCGAAGCCGAGACCGCCATGGCGGAGCCGGACGACTGGGCCGCGTTCGCCGGGTTCCTGGCCCGGGTGGTCGGCGCCGACGTGCACTCGCTCACCGTTCACCTGGCCGGCACCTTCACCCCGACCGAGGAGATGGGCCGGGACGCGATGCGCGCCAGCGAGCTGGCCACCGCCCTGTTCGAGCGGGCCCGCTCGAGCGGGCGGCTGCGCCCCGACGTGGTCGTGCAGGACCTGGGGCTGCTGCTGGAGGCGTGCGCCGCGGTGCGCGTACCCGATCCGGAGCGGACCGGGCAGCTGCGCCGCCGTCAGCTCGCGGTGCTGCTGGCCGGACTCTCGACCGGGCCGGACACCGACCCGCTGCCTGGCCCGCCCCCGGCGGCCGGGGAGTTCGACTGGCGCTGGCGTCGCCGAGAGTGATGGGCGTCACAGCGCTAGGGTTGAGCGGAATACGCTCAACTCTGGTTGTGTCCAACCCAATGGACAACGCCGATCCGGGGGAGCCCATGAACACCGAACGCCTCACCACCAAGAGCCGCGAGACCATCACCGGTGCCGTCGCCCTGGCGAACCAGCGCGGCCACGCCACCGTGGAGCCCTGGCACCTGCTGCTGTCACTGCTGGACACCGACGGCTCGACCGCCGCCGGCCTGCTGCGCGCGGTCGGGGCCGACCCCGCCGAGCTGCGCCGGGCCGCCCAGCGCGCGGTCGACGCCCTGCCGGCCGCGCGGGGCTCCAGCATCGCCGAGCCCACGCTGGCCCGGGAGTTCGTCAACGCCATCGGCGCCGCCGAGCAGATTGCCCGGCCGCTGGGCGACGAGTACACCTCCACCGAGCACCTGCTCGCCGGCCTGGCCCGGGTCGGCGGCGCGGTGTCCGGCGCGCTGACGTCGGTCGGCGCCACCGAGGAGACCCTGGTCGCCGCCTTCCCGAGTGTCCGGGGTGGGGACCGGCGGGTCACCACCGCCGACCCGGAGCAGACCTACCAGGCCCTGGCCAAATACGGCGTGGACCTGACCGCCAGCGCCCGCGACGGGAAGATCGACCCGGTGATCGGCCGGGACTCGGAGATCCGCCGGGTGATCCAGGTGCTCTCCCGACGTACCAAGAACAACCCGGTGCTGATCGGCGAGCCCGGCGTCGGCAAGACCGCCATCGTCGAGGGGCTCGCCCAGCGGATCGTGGCCGGTGACGTGCCCGAGTCGCTGCGCGACAAGAAGCTGGTCTCACTGGACCTCGGCGCGATGGTCGCCGGCGCCCAGTACCGCGGCCAGTTCGAGGAGCGGCTGAAGTCCGTGCTGGAGGAGATCAAGAACTCCAACGGGCAGGTCATCACCTTCCTCGACGAGCTGCACACCGTCGTCGGTGCCGGCAAGGGTGAGGGCTCGATGGACGCCGGCAACATGCTCAAGCCGATGCTCGCCCGCGGTGAGCTGCGGATGGTCGGCGCCACCACGCTGGACGAGTACCGGGAGCACATCGAGAAGGACCCGGCGCTGGAGCGCCGCTTCCAGCCGGTGGTGGTCGGCGAGCCGACCATCGAGGACACCATCGGCATTCTGCGCGGGCTCAAGGAGCGCTACGAGGTGCACCACGGCGTGCGGATCACCGACGCCGCGCTGGTCGCCGCCGCGTCGCTGTCCGACCGCTACATCACCGACCGGTTCCTGCCGGACAAGGCGATCGACCTGGTCGACGAGTCCGCGTCCCGGCTCCGGATGGAGATCGACTCCCGGCCGGTCGAGGTGGACGAGATCGAGCGGGCGGTCCGCCGGCTGGAGATCGAGGAGATGGCGCTCGCCAAGGAGCCCGACGCCGCCTCCGCCGAGCGGCTGGAGCGGCTGCGCAAGGAACTGGCGGACAAGCGCGAGCAGCTCACCGTGCTCTCCGAGCGTTGGCAGACGGAGAAGAGCCACATCACCAAGCTCTCCACGGCCAAGGAGGAGCTGGAGCGCCTGGGCGGCGAGGCCGAGCGGGCCGAGCGCGACGGGGAACTGGAGCGCGCCGCCGAGCTGCGCTACGGCCGGATCCCCGCGCTCAAGGTCGAGCTGAAGCAGGCCGAGGAGGAGCTCGCCCAGCTCCAGACCGACGGCGCGATGCTGAAGGAGGAGGTCGGCGCGGACGACATCGCCGCGGTGGTCGCCTCCTGGACCGGCATCCCGGCCGGCCGGCTGCTGGAGGGCGAGACGGCCAAGCTGCTCCGGATGGAGGAGTCGCTGGGCGGCCGGGTGGTCGGCCAGGCCGAGGCGGTGGGCGCGGTCGCCGACGCGGTGCGCCGGGCGCGGGCCGGCGTGGCCGACCCGGACCGCCCGACCGGCAGCTTTCTCTTCCTGGGCCCGACCGGTGTCGGCAAGACCGAGCTGGCCAAGGCGCTCGCCGAGTTCCTCTTCGACGACGAGCGGGCGATGGTCCGCATCGACATGAGCGAGTACGGCGAGAAGCACTCGGTGGCCCGCCTGGTCGGTGCCCCGCCCGGCTACGTCGGCTACGAGGAGGGCGGCCAGCTCACCGAGGCGGTGCGCCGTCGGCCGTACTCGGTGATCCTGCTGGACGAGGTGGAGAAGGCCCATCCGGACGTCTTCGACGTGCTGCTCCAGGTGCTCGACGACGGTCGGCTCACCGACGGTCAGGGCCGTACGGTCGACTTCCGTAACGCGATCCTGATCCTCACCTCCAACCTCGGGTCGTCGGTGATCAGCGACCTGACGCTGGCCGATGAGCAGCGCCGGGAGGGGGTCCTCGCCGTGGTCCGGTCGCACTTCAAGCCGGAGTTCCTCAACCGGCTGGACGACATCGTGGTCTTCGCCTCGCTGCGGGGGGACGATCTGCGCTCCATCGTGGACATCCAGCTGGACCGGATGCGAAAGCGTCTCGCGGACCGTCGATTGGCGCTGGACATCACCGAGTCCGCGCGTCAGTGGCTCGCCGAGCACGGCTACGACCCGATCTACGGCGCCCGCCCGCTACGCCGCCTGGTCCAGACCGCGATCGGCGACCAGCTGGCCAGGGCCCTGCTCTCGGGCACGATCCGCGACGGCGACACCGTCAAGGTCGACCTGACCACCCCGACCAACACCCTGACGGTAACCCCGGCCTGACCCCACCCCGCCTCCCGGCCCAACCCGCGGTGATCAAGAGGTTTGCGTCATCGAGATGTCCTCTCATGACGCAAACCTCTTGATCAACAGGGTGGAGCGGGGGTGGGCGGGGAAAG
This sequence comes from Micromonospora sp. NPDC005161, assembly GCF_053599855.1. NCBI lineage: Bacteria > Bacillati > Actinomycetota > Actinomycetes > Micromonosporales > Micromonosporaceae > Micromonospora > Micromonospora sp. NPDC005161. The sequence goes on along the minus strand of NZ_JBSFYQ010000002.1, from coordinate 41,224 downwards.
GATGGGGGCATGTTCGGCATCGGGAAGAAGTGGGAACGGGAACTGGGCTCGGCTGTTGACGAGTTGGTCGCGGCTGACACGCTCGCCTTCGGTGGCGTCGGCTTCGCCGGCACGCTGCTGCCGGTGACCGAGGCGTACCAGCGGGTCGAGGCCGCCCTCGACGACCACCCCGAGGAGGTACGCCGGCAGCTCGACCGGGTGCTGGCCGAGGGATCACCCGCCGGCCGGGCGTACGCGGCCACGCTGCTGGAGCGGATCGACCCGACGGCGGCCCGGGCGACCTGGACGTCACTGCGGGACGACCCGACGGAGTTCACCACCTTCGTCGGCTGCGTGATGGGGCGCTCCACCCTCGGCGAATACGCCACCCAACGACTCGCCGCAGCGTGATCCAGCGCTCTGTCCACAGTGCAGACGGCCACGCGCGGCAACGCCCCGGCCGCCGTGAGTAGCTGAGCTTTCCGTCACGACGCGAGTCGCTTCGGTGTCGGGGGTTGTTACCGTCTGCGCCGACGTACCTGGGGAGGTGGTCGGTGGACGGGTCGGTGACGTACCTGGTGGCGGCGGTGGCCGTACTCGCGGTGGCCGTGTTCGTGATCATCGTGCGGGCCCGGCGACGGGCGGCGATCCGGCCCGGCGGTGCGGTGCCCGGCGGGCGGCCGCCGCGCGGCCGCGCGGCGGAGTCGCTGCGCGGCGGCCCGCACCGTCTGGCCCCCGGCGACCGCGTGCGGATCCGCGAGCGGGAGTACGCGGTGAGCGGCACGATCCGCCTGGTCGAGGGGGACTGGAGCTGGGTGCAGCACCTGCTCGACGACGCCTCCGGCACCCGCCACCGGTTGTCCGTGGAGGACGGCCCCGACCTGGAGTTGGTGCTCTGGACCGCCGAACCCGGCGCGACCGTCACCCCGGGCGCCCCGACCATCGGCCTCGGCGGGCGGCGCTACACCTGGGCCGAGACCGGGCAGGCGCGGTACACCGCCACCGGCGAGACCGGGCTGCCGGCGGCCGGGACGATGCGCTACCACGACTACGAGTCCGGCGGCGGCGCGCGACTCTCCTTCGAGGCGTACAGCGAAGAGGGCTGGCGGGTCGCCCGCGGCGACCTGCTCGACCCCGCCGAGCTGACGATTCGACCCACCACCGAAGAGCGCTGAGCCGGTCCCGACGGGCGCGCCGGGTTGGCCACGGCATGCCAGAGTGGCCAGTTGCCGATACGGTGTGGGCGCGATCTTAGGGAAGGAGAATCGTGGTCGATTCCCAGAGCACGCCGGCCCGCCAGCGGCCATCCATCGTGACGATTTCCAGCTACCTGCTCTTCCTGTTCCTGGCGTGCCAGGTGGTCAGTCTGATCCTCACCCTCGCCACCATCGGCAAGACCCGTGACGTGCTCCGCGAGGCGTACGAGGGCAGTTCCGCGAACGGTGCCGAGCAGGTGGCGGACTTCTTCTTCGCCTTCGGCATCGGCAGCAGCATCGTGCTGCTGCTGCTCGCGGTCGCCCTGGCCGTGCTGGCCCTGCTCAACAACCAGGGTCGCAACGGCGCCCGGATCACCACCTGGATCATCGGCGGCATCATGGTCTGCTGCGTGGGCGGCACCCTGCTCAGCGGGGCCGCCGGCAGCTTCACCACCGGCGGGGACACCGGCGGCGACATGCCGAGCGGCGAGGAGATCCAGCGCCGGCTGGACGAGGCGCTGCCCTCCTGGATCACCCCGGTCAGCCTCCTGCTCGGCGTGATCAGCCTGCTCGCGCTGCTCGCGGCGCTGATCCTGCTGGCGCTTCCGAAGGCCAACGAGTACTTCCGCAAGCCCACCGCGGGCTGGGAGCCGCCGACCCCGGGCGCCAGCTACCCGGGTTACCCGCAGGCGCCGGGCCAGCCCGGCTACCCGCAGGCCCCCGGACAGCCGGGCAACCCGTCGAGTGGCGAGCCGGGTTACCCGTCGACGCCGGGCCAGACGACCGGGTCGGAGCCGGCTTACCCGCCGCCGCCCGGCCCGTCGCCCTCGTCGGGCCCGTCCGGCACGGACCGACCGGACGACACGCCGCCGGCCGACCGTCCCGGGCCGACCCCGCCGTCGACGAGTTGACCGTTCGATAACCACGACGCCGACGATCCCTCCGAGTAGGTTGCAACCCGACGCCTACCGGAGGGATTCGTCGTGTCGTACCCGGAATCGGCACCGGCGCGCCGGCCGGCCGTGGTCCTGCTGGCCACGGCCGTGCTGCTGGTGATGGCGGTCGCCGCACTCGCGTACACCGTCATCGACCTGGCGGTGCTCGGCCGCACGGTCGACGCGTTCCGCTCCGCCGCCCGGGACACCTCGGCGAGTCCGCAGCAGGTCGACGATGTGGTGACCCTGCTGCGCGCGTCCGCGGCAGTCTCGGCGGTGGTGGCGGCGCTCTCCGCGCCGGTGCTCGCCGGTCTGGCCGTCGGGTTGCTGGCGGGTCGTGCCGGCGTCCGGGTGGCCACCTGGGTCGTCTGCGGGCTCGGCCTGCTCGCCGGCTGCTGCAGCGTGGCGGTGCTCATCGGTGAACGGGCCGCGCCGCTGCGGCTGGGTGCCGGCGAGCGAGCCACCGCCGAGTTGCTGGGCCTGATCGGTGATGCGTACCCGTCGTGGTGGATCCCGCTCAACGCCGGACTTTCGGTTGGACAGGGCCTCGGTTACCTTGTGGTAGCTACGCTGCTGGCCCTGCCGGCGGCCAACGCCTGGTTCGGTCGGCACCGTCCGACAACGCCTACCGTGCCGTCCGCTCCGCCCGGGTTCCCACCCGCCCCGCACCAGCCCCCGCCGGCGCAGACCGCGCCCCCGTACCCGCCCAGGTGAGGACCGCCCGTGACGCTCGACCCCGTGACCGCCGAGCGACGGGCCCTGATCACCGGCGCCACCGCCGGCATCGGCGCTGCGTTCACCCGCCGGCTGGCCGCTGACGGCTGGCACCTGGTGCTGGTCGCCCGGGACGCGGGCCGGTTGACCGAACTGGCCACCGAGCTGGGTGCCCGACACGGCCGCGAGGTCGAGACGATCTCGGCGGACCTGTCCACCGACGACGGCTGCGCCGTGGTGGAGCAGCGGCTCGCCGACGGCGGCCCCGTGCACCTGCTGGTCAACAACGCCGGGATCAGCCTCAACAAACCGTTCCTGCGCTCCTCTGCCGAGGACGAGGCCCGCCTGCTGCGGCTCAACGTGCACGCGGTCATGCGGCTGACCCTGGCGGCGCTGCGGCCGATGACCGAACGGCGCGATGGGGCAGTGATAAATGTCTCTTCGGTTGCCGGATTCGGCGCGGTGATGCCGGGATCGACCTACTCGGCCAGCAAGGCGTGGGTCACCAATTTCAGTGAGTCCGTCGGCCAGTCGGCACGGCCGTTCGGGGTCCGGGTGATGGCCCTCTGCCCCGGCTACACCCGTACGGAGTTCCATCAGCGGGCCGGCATCAACATGTCGAAGACGCCCGAGTGGATGTGGCTGCGGGCCGAGGATGTGGTCGACGAAGCCTTGCGTGACCTGGGCAAAGGCAAGTTGGTCAGCATTCCGGCGTGGAAGTACAAAGTGGCCGTTGCCGGTCTGCGGCACGCGCCGCGAAGGCTGCTCCAGGCGGTCGCCCGGGACACCCGCGGCAGGATCGGTCGAGACGAGCGCTGAGCACCCAGGGCCGCCCGGTCTCCCGGCGCCAGTGCCGGTACGTTGGCTCACCGCAATCGGGCCGATTGCTGAGCGTAGTCGGACATCGCCAACCATCTGTCCCCCAGCGGGCTGATCAGGGTGGACCCCACACGCGGCGTCCAGACTTGCGCAGTAACCTCTATCGCCATGGGGGACCACGACGACCTGCGTAAATTCATTACCGACCTGGCTGTGGTCCACGGACGGGTCGTGCTCTCCTCGGGGCGGGAGGCAGACTGGTACGTCGATCTGCGTCGCGTCACGCTCCATCACCGGGCCGCCCCGTTGGTCGGCCGGGTGCTGCTCGACCTCACCGCCGACTGGGAGTACGACGCCGTCGGCGGGCTCACCCTGGGCGCGGACCCCATCGCGCTCTCGATGCTGCACGCCGCTGCTCCGACCGGTCGGGCACTGGACGCTTTTGTGGTGCGCAAGGCGGGTAAGGCCCACGGTCTACAACGGCGCATCGAGGGACCGGAGGTGGTCGGCCGCCGAGTGTTGGCGGTGGAGGATACGTCCACGACAGGCGGAAGTGTGTTGACCGCGGTCGAGGCGCTTCGTGAGGCCGGGGCTGAAGTCGTGGGCGTGGCGGTTATTGTTGATCGAGGCGCCGGCGACGCGGTGCGAGCCGCCGGATTGCCGTACAGGGCGGCCTATACGTTGGCTGACCTCGGCCTTGTGGCGTAAAAGTTTGCCGATTCGGATCTGCTGATATGCAGGCGGATCGATGCTGCTGGTGGAAGGATGGAATACGTGGGAACTGCGTTGGCCGAAATGACTATGCCTCAGATCTCGCCGCTTGCCGGTGAGCCGATCGAACGTGCCGATGCCGAGCGTCTCGCGGGGGTCCTCAAGGCCCTTGCCGATCCCGCTCGGTTGCGGCTGCTCAGCCTGATCCAGTCGGCCCCTGAGGGCGAGGCGTGCGTCTGTGACCTGACGGCGCCGCTCGGCCTCTCTCAGCCGACGGTCAGTCACCACCTGCGTATCCTCACCGAGGCCGGCTTGCTGGAGCGGGAGAAGCGCGGTGTCTGGGCGTACTACCGGCTGGTCCCGAGTGCGATCGCGACGATCGCCGACCTGCTGACCCCGCCGCGTAAGCGGGCCACCAAGAAGGCCCGCTGAAGCAGGCGCTGCACGCCGTCCCGCGTCGGGATGGTGTTCGGTGGCGAGCCAGGGGTGGCGCCACCGCTCGGTGACGCCTGCTCGTCCCCGGCCGCACCGCCGGAGGCCGGGTCCGACATGCCGACGGCCGACCCCCTCACCAGGGGGCCGGCCGTCGTCGTACCCAGGGTTCAGCGCTCCTGCCCGTGCTCCGGACGCTGGCGGCCGTGCGGGTGCTCGTCGTGGTCGAACGTCTCGCGGACTGCTTCGACCGCGCCGACGGCGCTGGCCGCCGCGACCACCGCGACCGCCTCGCCACGCTTGCGTGCCCGCCGGTCGCGGAGGAACTCGAAGAAGATCGGCAGCACCGAGATCACGATGATCAGGGCCACCACCGGCAGGATGTAGTGGTCGATCTTGTCCCCGATGGCCTGGTAGATCTGCTCGGCCAGCAGGTAGCCGATCAGCAGGATGCCGTCCACCCACAGCACCGCGCCGACGATGTTCCAGAGCAGGAACTGCCGGGCCGGCATGCCGAGCGCGCCGGCGACCGGGTTGAGGAACGTCCGGACGATCGGGATGAAGCGGGCCAGCACCACGGCCTTCGCCGGGCCGAACTTCTGGAAGTAGTACTCCGCCTTCTCCACGTACTCCTTCTTGAAGAGCCGGGAGTTGGGCCGCTCGAACATCCGCCGGCCGTACCGCGCGCCGAGCCAGTGCCCCACCTGGGCGCCGACGATCGCGCAGATCGGACCGCCGATCAGCAGGCCGGCCAGGGAGAGCCGGGTGCCGTCGCCGAAGATGGCGTCCGCCACGGGCGAGGCGGCCACCCCGGCCAGGAACAGCAGCGAGTCGCCCGGGAAGAAAAAGCCCACCAGCAGGCCGGTCTCGGCGAAGAGGATCACCCAGACGCCGATCAGCCCGAAGGTCTGCAACAGCTCCTTGGGATCGAGCGGGTTCAGGGCGACGCTCTCCGCGAGCGTGCGGGTCTTCTCAGCTGTGTCCACGGCCACAAAGGGTACCGAAGACCGCGTCTCTTGCCGCGCCGGACCGTACCCACACCACCCGCTGGCGCATCCCCCCGAGGCGAAGGGTGTCGCAACGACGGTGCCCCGCCGACCGGGATGGTCGGCGGGGCACCGGTGGTGCGGGTTGGATCAGGCGACGAAGCGGGTCCGGCGGCGCTTGGCCACCAGGTAGCCGCCGACGCCCGCGGCGAGCAGCAGCGCGCCGATGCCAGCGATCAGGCCGGTGGACTGGCCGGTGATCGGCAGCGCGCCACCGTCGTCACCACCCTGGCCGCCGCTGCCATCCTGGTCGCCCTGGTCGCCCTGGTCGCCGGACGCGTTCACCAGGATCTTGGCGGTGTCGTTGGCCGGCTTCAGGTCGGCGTAGAAGCCGCCCTCGCACTCGCACGGGACGTTGACCTTCACCGCGCCGGTGGCGTTGGCGATGACCTTGTCGATACGGAACTTGAACTCGCCGGTCAGTTCCTGGCCGGCCGGGGCGAACGGCCCGGGGTAGCAGCGGTATTCGGCAGCGCCGGGAGTCCCGGCGTCCTCCCACTCCGCGTCCTCACCGGTACGCGGGGCGCACTCGGCCGGCACCTCCACCGCGGTGGTGCCGGTCGGCACCGTGACGTCGACGAAGGTGACGTCGGTTTCGGTGCGGATGTACTCCAGGGTGGCCGGGCCGTTGTTGCGGAAACCAAGGGCGGCGGTCACCACCGCACCCTTGGCGCCGGTGAACTTGGCGCCGACGGCCTCCAGGTCCGTACCGTTCTTGCCGGTGACCTCCACCCGCAGCGCACTGTGGTTGTTGCTCGGGTCGGTGTCCGTCTGCATGGCGCGGGCGCGGCTCGCACCCGGGGCCTGGGTCAGCGACAAGGTCTTGCCCGTACCCAGGCGGGCCGCCTTGGCACCGGCCTCCTCGCGGACGCCGGCGAAGTCCTCGAAGTCTCCCGTGGTCATGAACCAGATGTCGCCGAACTCGGTGCTCGGTGCGTAGGTGTCCTTGGCCAGCTCGTAGTTCAGGGTCGTCGTAGCGCCCTCACCGACCGGAATCTTCTCGTCGAACTCGCAGGCGAACAGGAAGTCCTCGGCGTAGTAGCAGTTGTCGAACCGCTCCTTGGTCCGGATGCCGTAGTCGTTGTCGAACAACGCCACCACACCCTCGATGTCGGTCTTGCCGACGTTGCGGACAGTCAGCGGGGCCTGGAACGCGGCACCGGGCGCTGCCTTGACCTGGGTTTCGGGTCCGCCCGCCAGGTCGACGCCCTCGCCGACGCGGATGCGGGAGACGTAGTTGGCGACGTCCTTGCCGGCGGTCTGGAGGCTGACCTTCAGCTCCCCGGCGTCGCCGGTAGCCGCTTTGTCGGTCGGGGCGATGATGACGTCCCCGAGGAATCCCCCGTACAGTTCGTCGACGACCACCGGGAAAGGTTCCGTGCAGACCAGCACTCCGGCATCGTCGGCGGAGCAGTCGTTGCCCGTGTCGCCGGCCAAGGTGATCTTGTCGGCCAGTGAGCGGTAGTCGTAGCGGACGGTGACCTCGTTGAGGACGGTCGGCTCAGAGCCGAACAGCTTCGGCCCCCGGACGACGCCGGGCGAGTCGGCCGCGACGGTGACGTCCTGGAAGTAGAGGTCGAATTCGGCAGCCGGATCGGCGATGGCCGGACTGGCGGAGGCGGCGACGAACGCGCCTGCTACGCCCAGTCCGGCGAGCCAGCGCCGGGTGGAGTGGGTGAGCATGAGGGGGTTCCTCCAGTGGGGGATTCAGGTGGAGCCTGCGGATCTTAAGGAATGGCTAAGGTTGGCCGCCGCCCCGAATGCCAAGACCGGCCGAAAGGTTGATCGGCGTCACCGCAACGTTCGATCGCCCCGCTCCCGTCATCTGAGGGAGGAGCCCCGGGAGGTGCAGTGACGTACGAGGAGTTCGCGGACACGCGACTGGCCCCGCTGCTGCGGTACGCGGTGATGCTCACCGGCGATCCGCACCAGGCGCAGGACCTGGTGCAGGAGACGATGGTCCGGGTCCAGCTCAACTGGCGACGGGTCGCCCGAGCGGACTCACCCGAGCGCTACGTGCGCCGGATGCTCACCAACCAGTACGTCGACTGGAAGCGCGGTTCCTGGATGCGCCGGGTGCTGCTGCGCGGGGAGCCCGATGAGGCGCTGGCGGCACCCGTCGACCACGCCCAGTCCGCCGTCGACCGGGACCAGATCTGGTCCTGGCTGTCCCGGCTGCCGCGCCGGCAACGGGCCACCCTGGTGCTGCGCTACTACGAGGACCTGCCCGACGCCGAGATCGCCGACATCCTCGGCTGCGCCGTCGGGACCGTACGTTCGTCCATCTCCCGGGCCCTGGCCACGCTCCGGGCCGAGTACGTGGAGGCGTGAACATGATCGAGGATGACCTGCGTGCCGCCTTCGCCCGGCACGAACCGATGACCCCGCCGACCGGTCCGCTGCGGGCCACGATCGACCGCCTGGTGACCCGGCGGCGGCGTCGTCGCCGCCGGTGGCAGGCCGGCAGTGCGGCGTTGGCGCTGCTCGGTGTACTGGGGATCGGGGTGCCCCTGCTGACTCCGGAGCGCGCCGGACCGCCGCCCGCCGCCGATCTGATCGGCGAGTCCGGTCGGCCGGTGCCGACGGGCGCGCTGAACATCCTGCTGCTCGGCCTCGACGGCGACGGGCGGGAGGTGTCGCGAACTGACGCGATGCTGTTGGTGCACATCCCGGCCGACCACAGTCGTCCGTACCTGATCTCGCTGCCGCGTGACCTGGGGGTGCCGATGCCGGGCTACGGCACCAACAAGTTGAACGCCGCGTTTCCGTTCGGTGCCGGATTCACCCGGCCGGAGATGACCAAGGGTTACGAGTTGACTCGGCGTACGGTGACCGAGTTGACCGGGATCCGGGTGGACGCTGGTGTGGTGCTGACGTACCCCACCGTGCGCGCGCTGACCGACGCCGTGGGCGGAGTGCCGGTCTGTCTGCCCGAGCGGGTGCTCTCCGTCCACACGAAGCGGGTCTTCCCGGCGGGCTGTCAGCGTCTCGGCGGCGCCGCGTCGGTCGACCTGCTCCGCCAGCGCTACGGTCTGCCCGAGGGCGGCCACGACCGGGACCGGAACGCCCGGCTCTTCGCTGCCGGTCTGGTCCGCCAGGCCATCGACCAGGGCGTGCTCACCGATCCGGTACGCCTCACCAGACTGCTGGCCGCCGTCGGCCCGGACCTCGTGGTGTCACCCGACCGGGCCGCCGTGCTGGACCTGCTGCGGCTCGTCCCCGCGCTGCGATCGGTCGAGCCGGTCGGGCTCAGCCTGCCGGTCGTCGAGCCGACAGGGCAGGACCGGTACCTGCGCCTCAACCCGAAGCTCGCCCCGGAGTTCCTGACCGCGCTGCGGGAGGACCGGCTCGACGAATGGACGGCCCGTCACCCGAAGCTGGTCGACGCCGGCCGCTGATTCAGCGGTAGTCGTCCTCGTCCCCGGTGACCACCCGGGCCTGCTCCATCGCGTCCCAGTCGTCGACCTCCAGGCCGCGGTGCGGCTCGCCGTCGACGTCGGCGGGGCCGACCACCGCGGCCTGCTCGACCGCGTCGGCCGGCTCCGCCTCGGGGTCGCGTTCGTCCGGGGCGAGGTGGTCGCCGGGGGTGAAGTCCTCATCGGGCTGACCCATCGTTCCTCCCGGGGGCTCGGTGCACGGTTCCCACCCACCGTACGGGCTGTGCCGGCGCCGCGCGGAAGTCGAGTCGGTCGAATCACCCATGGGCGGCGCGGCCCGGTGCCAGGATGGGGGCGTGGGCTTCCTCATCCGGCTGGCGATCACCGCGGTCGCGTTGTGGGTGACCACGCTGATCGTGCCCGGGGTCGAGGTGCACGGACGCTCGGGTGGCAACACCGTGCTCACGCTGATCGTGGTCGCGCTGATCTTCGGCGTGACCAACGCGGTGCTCAAACCGGTGATCAAGGTCGTCGGTTGCGTGTTCTACCTGCTGACCCTGGGCCTGTTCGCGCTGGTGGTCAACGCGCTGCTGTTCCTGCTCACCGACCGGATCGCCCGCGGGCTCGACCTGCCGTTCCAGGTGGACGGTTTCTGGGCGGCGTTCTGGGGCGCCATCGTGATGACCGTGGTCACCTGGCTGATCAGCGTCATCGTGCCGGACCGCCTGGGCAACCGGTGACCGGATCCCTTGCCACCGCCCGACGGGTGGGCCAGGGCCGGGTCGGTTGTTTCGGCGCACCTCACCTACGGGATACTGCCGGGCGGAGGACAGCGCGGTCCGGCGCACCCGTGAACAACAGCGGCCAGCACGGCCGAGAGTGGTAAGTAAGGAGCGTTCGATATGCCCATCGCTTCCCCCGAGGCTTACGCGGAGATGCTGGACCGCGCCAAGGCTGGCCGGTACGCGTACCCCGCGATCAATGTCACCTCCTCCCAGACGCTGAACGCGGCGCTCAAGGGCTTCGCCGACGCGGAGAGCGACGGCATCATCCAGGTCTCGACCGGTGGCGCCGAGTACCTGTCCGGCCCCTCGATCAAGGACATGGTCACCGGCGCGGTGGCGTTCGCCGCGTACGCGCACGAGGTGGCCAAGAAGTACCCGGTCAACATCGCGCTGCACACCGACCACTGCCCGAAGGACAAGCTGGACGGCTTCGTCCGGCCGCTGATGGGCATCTCGCAGGAGCGGGTCAAGCGGGGCGAGCAGCCGCTGTACCAGTCGCACATGTGGGACGGCTCGGCCGTGCCGGTGGCGGAGAACCTGCAGATCGCCTCCCAGCTCCTCGACGAGGCCGCCAAGGGCAAGATCGTCCTTGAGATCGAGGTCGGCGTCGTCGGTGGCGAGGAAGATGGCGTCGAGAACGCCATCAACGACAAGCTCTACACCACCGTCGAGGATGGCCTGGCCATGGTCGAGGCGCTCGGCCTCGGCGAGAAGGGCCGCTACATGGCGGCCCTGACCTTCGGCAACGTGCACGGCGTCTACAAGCCGGGCAACGTCAAGCTCCGGCCGGAGATCCTCAAGCAGATCCAGGACGCGGTCGGCGCGAAGTACGGCAAGGACAAGCCGCTCAGCCTGGTCTTCCATGGCGGCTCGGGCTCCCTGCTGAGCGAGATCCGCGAGGCGCTGGACTACGGCGTGGTGAAGATGAACATCGACACCGACACCCAGTACGCCTTCACCCGGCCCGTCGCGGACCACATGCTCCGCAACTACGACGGCGTGCTGAAGATCGACGGCGAGGTCGGCAACAAGAAGCAGTACGACCCGCGTACCTGGGGCAAGGCCGCCGAGGCCGGCCTGGCCGCCCGGGTCGTCGAGGCGTGCGAGCACCTGCGCTCCACCGGCACCACGATGTCCAAGTAACGACGTCCCACCGACGGCCGGCCCCCTCGGGGAGCCGGCCGTCGTCGTTTCGTCAGGCGGACGCGGTGAGCAGGCGGACGGCCTCGCGGACGTCGTCGGTCAGGTGGATCGTCGACGACAGGTCGCCGAACGGGGACGCGGCCAGCAGCGGGCGCAACAGCGCCTCCACCGGCAGCTCCCGGGTCCAGTACGCCTGGTCGAGGAAGACGTAGGCGCCGCTGACACCGTCGGTGCCGTAGTAGGTCTTGGTCGCCGCCTGGAACACCTCCTGCACCGTGCCCGCCCGCCCGGGGGCGAACACGATGCCACCCCGGGCGAGCCGCAGGATGGTGTCCTCCCGGATCGCGTTCGAGAAGTACTTGGCGATCCGCCCCGCGAACAGGTTCGCCGGCTCATGCCCGTACAGCCAGGTCGGGATGGCCAGCCCGCCGGCCCGCGCCCATCCCGCGTCGGCGCCGCGCTGCCGGGGCACGCCCGCGTACCGCTGCCGGACCGTCAGCGCCACGGCGGTGTACCGCTGGTGGTCGGTGAAGTCGGGCGCGGTGGCCAGCAGGTCGATCGCCCCGGTCAACTCCGCCGCCGGCTGGTCCGCCAGGTGGGCGCCGAGGTTCGCCGCCTCCATCACCCCGGGACCGCCGCCGGTCACCACCAGCCGGTCGGCCCGGGCCAGCTCCCAACCCAGCACGGCCGCCATCCGGTACGCCGGGCTGCCGCGCCGCACCGCGTGCCCGCCCATGATGCCCACCACCGACTGCGGCCCGTGCTCGGCCAGCCAGGCCCGGGTGGCGTCGGTCAGCGCGTTGTCCACGCCGTGGTCGTGCAGACGCTGACCGAGCGCCTCCTTGACGTCCGGCAGCGCGCCGCCGTGCGCCCGGTAGTGCTCATACACGCGGGTGTCGTACATCCCGGTGAACCCGCCCTCGGCGAACCCGGCGGCCAGCTCCTCCGGGGTGTAGAGGTGCGCCGGTTGGGTCGGGTACGGCAGCCCGGAGAACGGCGGCACGACGTTCGCCCCACGCCGGACCAGGTCGGCGCCGACCTCCCGGGAGGCGAACCGGCAGCCGACGAAGAGGGTGCCGGTGACCTCGACGCCGGTCAGGTCGGGCACCGGGGCCAGGTCGAGGCGGAGCCCCTGCACGGTCAGGCCGGTCAGGCGGCCGGTGGCCAGCTGCTGGTCGAACTCGTCGCGGGTCTGGACCTCGTTGACGTGCAGGTGCGGCTCGATGATGTCCGCGGGAGGTGGGGTCGGCACCCGGCCATCCTGCCCGTCCGCCGGGACCAGCCAAACCCCGGGCCGGGGCGGAACCGACAGGAGCCCGGCGGCCGTGGCCACCGGGCTCCTGCGTAACCGGGTCCTGGGGAGGCTCCGGACCATTAGTTGTAGTGGAAAACACCTGGCGGCGGCATAGGCCGCAGGCGTGACCAACTCCTCAGCCGTTCAGCGGAGCACGTCGGCCGACCCGCTCGCGTGTCGCCCTGTCCAGCGGGTTGAATGGGACGATGCAGAACCTGTTGCCAGAGCCACCGGCCACCCTCCTACCCGCGAACCACGAGGCCGACGCAGCCCTGGCCGCCGCCGAACAGGCAGCCAGCGACCAGGCGTACGCCGAGGTGGCGGCCCGATTCCCGACCTACAGCGCCGCCTGGGCCGAGCTCGCGGCCCGGTCGTTCGCGCAGGGCCAGGTGGTGACGGCGTACGCCTACGCGCGCACCGGCTACCACCGGGGCCTGGACCAGCTGCGCCGCAGCGGCTGGAAGGGCCACGGCCCGGTGCCGTGGTCGCACGAGCCGAACCAGGGCTTCCTCCGCTGCCTGTACGTGCTCTCCCGGGCCGCCGACGAGATCGGCGAGGCCGACGAGGCGGCCCGCTGCGCCCAGTTCCTCCGCGACTGTGACCCGGCGGCGGCGGACGCGCTGGCCAGCAACTGACACCCGACCCGACGGCCGGTCCGGCACACGTCCGTGCCGGCCGTCGGCGGGCTACAGACCCTCGGCGACCGCGGCGGCGATCTTGAGCCAGGCGTCCCGGGTGGCCGAGGAGAGCCCCCCGTACCGGATCGGCTCGCCGCTGTCGATGAGCCGCTCGTACGGCGCCAGCAGCACCGCCCTGGTCCGGGCCGCGAAGTGCTCCTGGATGGCCGGCAGGTCGATCTCCTTGCGGGACGGTGGCATCGACACCACCGTGACCGCCTGCCGGACCAGCCGTTGCCGGCCGCTCTGCTCGAGGTGGTCGAGCATCCGGGCGGCCGTCTCCGCCGAGTCGTTACGGGCGGACATGGTGACGACCAGTTGGTCGGTGGCGTCCATCGAGGCCTGCCAGTTCTGCGCCCGGACGTTGTTCCCGGTGTCCACGAAGATCAGCTTGTAGAACCGGCTGACCACCTCGCGGATCTCGGCGAACGCGGCCGCGGTGAGCATCTCGCCGCCGGTGGCCGACTCGTCCGAGGCGAGCACGTCGAACATCCCCTCGCCCTGTGAGCGGACGTACTGCGACAGATCGCCGACCCGCCCGTGGGCGCCCTGGAACTGCCCGAGGTCGCGCAGCATGTCGCGCACCGTGCGGGAGTGGAAGTCCTGTTGGGCCCGCATCCCGAGAGTGCCCTGGGTCTCGTTGTTGTCCCAGGCCAGCACGTAGCCGCCGCGCTTCTGGCCGAACGTCATCGCGAGCAGCAGGATGGCCACGGTCTTTCCGGCGCCGCCCTTGGGATTGACCACGGTCACCTGCCGCAGCCCGCCGAAGTTGCGGCGCACCATCTCGATGTCCCGCTTGAGCTCCTGCTCGTGCCGCCCGGGAGCCAGCCGGAGCAGCCCCATCTTGTTGACCACCGCGCGGACGCCCATCGTGGCCACCGGATCGGCCGGCCGTACCTGTCGGCGCCGGGCGAAGTCCTCCGCGGTCGGCGCCGCGGTGGTCTCCGGCTCCCAGGTGGCGTCCGGATAACCGGTGGCCGGCACCCGGGTCACCCCGGCGGCCTCCTGATACGACTGTGGCTGCGCTGGGGGTGCTCCGGGGGCGCTCTGCTGCCAGGGTGGCGGATACCAGCCCGGCGACGGCGGGAACGGCCCCGGAGGCGGGGCCACCGGGCCAGCCTGCTGCGGCGCCGGGCTGCCGTGCGGCGGCTCGGCGAACTGTGTCGGGCCGGGCGGGGGCGGGATCGGTGCCGGGCCGGCCTGACCGGGGATCGCCGGCGGGTACGCCTGGCCGGGATACGTCTGGCCGGGTTGCGCCTGGCCGGGGTGCGTCTGACCGGGGTACGTCTGGCCGGGCCCGGCGTTCGGGGCGGCCGGGTGCGGTGGCGGGGGGACGGGAGGCACGGGGACCGGCGGCGTTCCGGCGGTCGCCTCGTCGTGGGCCGTCCCGGTCGCGCCGGCCGGCCGCTGCGGCGGATACGCCCAGGGCGACTCGGTCGCCGCCCGTGCCGTTCCGGCAGATCCGTCCTCACCGGTGCCGGCCCGGCTCGCCGCCGGCCCAGCCGTGGTGGGGTCCGCGGTCGCGACTTCGTGTGCTGCCGGTGCGACCGGATCCGGGCCGGCGGCGGGCGCGGCGGACGCCGCCGGGCGGTCCAGGGAGAACGGCAGGGCCAGGTCGACGCCACCCGGCACGATCGGCGGGGCCGGGACGGCGACCGGACCCGGATTGTCGGCCCGCTCCGGTGCCGTTCCCGACGCGGAAGACTCCGACCCGGGCAGAGTGGCTGCCTGCGGCGCGGGACCGGCTGCCTGCGGAGTGGCGCTGGCTGCCTCGGGCGCGGGGCTGGGTGCCTGCGGCGTGAGGCTGGCTGCCTGTGGCGCGGGGCCGGGTGCCTGCGGAGTGGCGCTGGCTGCCTCGGGCGTGGGGCTGGGTGCCGCAGACGCGTTGCCTGCCGGCCCGCGCGGGCTGTTCGTGGCCGTCAGCGCGGTGCTCGGTGTCGCGGCGTTGGCCGGGTCACCGTTGTCGCCGGGTGTGTCGGTGCTGCTGCTCGCGGGCCCGGTCGAGCCGGTCTCCGAACCAGCGGCACCGACCGCCGCGCCGGTCGCCGGGGCAGGGCCGGTCGATGGGGCAGGGCTGGTAGCCGGGGGAGGGCCGGTCGATGGGGCCGGGCCGGTCGTCGGGGTGCTGGGCGCGGCACCGGTGGTCGACGGCGTCGGTCGGGCGTCGTCAGCCGTCCCGCCGGGAGCGTCGGGGGTCGGTGGGTCGGCCGGCGGTGGCCAACTCGGCCGGGCCGGGGCCCAGCCCGACGCGGCGCCGGAGGGGCCGGTGACGCCCCAGCCGCCGGGCGCCGGCACGGCACCCGTGAGCGACGGATAGTTGGACGGTGACGGTGGAGTCCGCGCCGCTGCCCCGGGCTGCCCGGGTACCGGAGGACGGCCCATCGGCGGCGCGGCCACAGGTGGCGGCACGGTCGACGGCGGTGCGGCCGACGGCGGGCCACCTCGCTGCTCGGAGATCGACGCCCATGGCGGTGCCGCGGTATCCGCTCCCGGGTCGGCCGGATCCGGTGGCCAGAGTGGTTCGATGTCCCGCTCCGGCACCGGCTGCTGGCCGGGCAGCTGTGCCCGGTCGGCGTTCTCGTCCATTACGGTTCCTCCCCAGTCCTCCTGCGAGGATAGGCCCACCGGCCGACGAGGGTCGGTCGGCGCAGCCGGGGTCAGATCGCCCAGACCGCCCAGGCACCCGGTTCGATCCACCAGGACCGCTTCCGGGTCAGCTCGCCTTCGACACCGTCGTCGAGGTAGGGCACCGTTCCCTCCCGGGGCAGCACCGACACCGCCCGCCCGCGAGCACGCCGCACCTCCAGGCGTACCCGCTTCCTGCCCAGCGCCGAGCGGCCGACCACCGGCACGGCCACCGCGACCTCGACCTGGCCGTCGGCCGGGTCCGGCGCGGCCAGCAGCGTCACGTCGTCGAGCATCGCGTACCCACCGGCGTTACCGATCGCACAGGCCAGCAGCAGTTCGTCACCGTCGGTGAGGACGGTGTCGTCCACCTCGACCCGGGCCCGCCAGTGCAGCGGCCGGCCGGCGTCGTCGGCGGCGCCGAACAGGGCGCCGTCCAGGGTCACCGAGCCGCCGTCGTTGCGCAGCAGATCCAGCCGGCGCGGCGTGCCGTCCAGCACCGCGGCGGCCACCGCAGCGGGGTCGCGGGGCAGCCCGAGCTGCGCGGCCAGGTCCCGGTGGGTGCCGCCGCGCGCCGGGTCGAGCGGGAGTACGGCAACCGGGGGCAGGTCGGGCAGGGTTCGATCGGCGGGCAGGTCCGCCGGGCGGCGGCTCGGCGCTGGCGCGTACCGCCGGACCAGCCGGCGCAGCACGGCGCGCAACTGCCCGTCGCTGGCCGTGGCGACGACCAGCCGGGTCTTGCCGTCCGGGTCCGGCCAGGTGAGGCCGTCCGGGCGCGGCGGACCGTCGAGACGGGACAGCGCCTCGTCGATCTCGGCGTCCGAACGCGCGGTGACCGTCTGCACCCGGGCGCCCCGGGCGGTCAGGGCGTCGGCGCAGGCCAGCACCGGCACCCGGGGCCGCTCGGTGGCGCACCCGTCCGCATCGCCCCGCGCCCCACCGCCGTCACCCGTCGTGTCACCGCCGGTCGTGTCACCGCCGGTTACCGGGTCGGTGTCGGCTCCGGTCGCACCGCCGCAGCAGGTCCCGCCGCTGCCGCACGCCCCGGAAGCGTCCCGCTCCGAACCGAGGGTGAGCAGCACCACGTCGTACACCGAAGGAGCCTCCTGCCTCTCGCCGCGACCCCTGCCGGCCGCGCCGTCACTACTTGTTAACCTGACACCCCGGGCTCGCCAACCGGTCGCCACCTGGCACCCGAGCCTTCTGGAGGCGGAAAAGATGCCAGCGATCGTGCTCCTCGGCGCTCAGTGGGGCGACGAGGGCAAGGGCAAGGTTACCGACCTGCTGGGTGAGCGGGTCGACTACGTCGTGCGCTACTCCGGTGGCAACAACGCGGGCCACACGGTGATCACCCCGGACGGCCAGAAGTACGCACTGCACCTGATGCCCTCCGGCGCGCTCTCGCCGAGCGCGATGATCGTCATCGGCAACGGCGTGGTGGTCGACCCGAAGGTGCTGCTCACCGAGATCGACGGGCTGGCCGAGCGGGGCGTGGACGTGTCCCGGTTGCGGATCTCCGGCGACGCGCACCTGATCATGCCGCACCACCGGGCGCTGGACCGGGTGATCGAGCGGTACCTCGGCTCGTCCCGGATCGGCACCACCGGCCGGGGTATCGGCCCGGCGTACGGCGACAAGGTGGCCCGGATCGGCATCCGGCTCCAGGACCTGCTCGACCCGGGCATCCTGCGCAAGAAGCTGGAACTCGCGCTGCGCGAGAAGAACCAGATCCTCTTCAAGGTCTACAACCGCAAGGCGATCGACCTCGAGGCGACCGTCGAGGAGTACCTGGGATACGCGGAGCGGCTCAAGCCGTACATCGCGGAGACCCGGGCGATGCTCTGGGACGCGCTGGACCGGCACGAGACGGTGCTGCTCGAGGGCGCCCAGGCCACCATGCTCGACATGGACCACGGCACGTACCCCTTCGTGACGTCATCCAACCCGACGGCCGGTGGCGCCTGCGTGGGTGCTGGCATCCCGCCGACCGCGATCAGCAAGGTGATCGCGGTGAGCAAGGCGTACACCACCCGGGTCGGCGCGGGCCCGTTCCCGACCGAACTGTTCGACGCCAGCGGCGAGCACCTTCGCAAGATCGGCGCGGAGTACGGCACGACCACCGGGCGGGAACGCCGGTGCGGGTGGTTCGACGCGGTGGTCGCCCGGTACGCCTGCCGCCTCAACGGCGTCACCGACCTGGTCATCACCAAGCTGGACGTGCTCACCGGGCTGCCCAAGGTGCCGATCTGCGTCGGCTACGAGATCAACGGCGTCCGGGTCGACGACATGCCGATGAGCCAGACGGACTTTCACCACGCCACGCCCGTGTACGAGGAGCTCGACGGCTGGTGGGAAGACATCACGAAGGCCCGCACCGCTGACGAACTGCCGGAGAACGCCCGCCGCTACATCGCCCGCGTAGAGGAACTCTGCAACACCAGAGTCAGCGTCGTAGGCGTAGGCCCCGGCCGCGACGAAAACGTCCTCCTCCACCCCCTCCTCCCCTAACCCCACCCCGGCCCCCCGGCCTCTCACCCCGCTGATCAAGAGGTTTGCGTCAGGATCCGGCTCCAAACTGACGCGAACCTCTTGGTCAACTGTGTGGGAACTGGTTCTCCACAGGGTTGTGGGGGTTATCCACAGGGGCTTTGGTGGGGTGGGGTGCGTGGGCAGAGTGGGGCGGTGGGACCACACCAGCTTCTTCGCGACGTCGCGGCCGGGCAGGATGGGATGGTCACCCTGGCGCAAGCGTTACGCGCCGGCCTGACCAGGGATCAGGTCCGACAGCTTTGCCGATCCGGCAGGTGGCAACGCCTCGTCCGGAGCTGTTTCGTGCCGACCGCCGAGTTGAGTGACGCGGCATTGCACCGGGCGCGGGTTCGGGCAGCGGTGACAAGCCTTGGCCCAGGTGCCTTCGCTGTCTTCGACACCGCACTGGAGCTGTACGGCATCGCGGGTCTTCGCCGGGCTTCGCAGGTTCACGTCTCGGTTGCGATTGACCGGCCACGACCCCAGCGCGCTTTGGCGCCGTGGCTCGTCGTGCACCAGTTGACCGTCGGTCCCGGCGACATCACCGTGGTCGCGGGTGTCCGTGCCACCTCTCCGCTCCGGACCGTCTCCGACGTCATTCTCCAAGTCGATCGTTACCCAGCGGTCTCTGTCCTCGACTCAGCGCTGAACCAGGGCCGGCTCACCTCAGCGCAACTGGCGATGATCCCGAGCCTGATTTGCGGCCGGCGGGGTGCGGTCGCGGCGCGGGTCTGTCTGGCAGAGGCGGACGGGCGGGCGCAGTCGCCGCTGGAGACCCGTACCCGACTCCGCTGCGTCGACGGCAGTGCCGCCCGACGCGTTGCAGCTAGAGATCCGCGACGTCGACGGCTATCTGCTCGGAATCGGCGACCTCGGCTGGCGCGCCCCGCGGGTGATCGCAGAGGCCGACGGCCGGGACGCGCACGCCTCGCCGCAGGCGGCCTTCGCCGACCGCCGCCGTCAGAACCGCCTGGTCAACGCCGGTTGGACCGTCCTCCGCTTCACCTGGTCGGACACCCTCCAGCCGGACTACATCCCCTGGGCGGTCCGCCAAGCCCTCGCCGCCGCCCGCTCTCGTCGATCATGAGGTTGGCGGCTCAGTGGATCGCCAAAGGGCCCGCCAACCCCATGATCAACGGGGGTGGGGGTGGGGGACAGTAGGATCCTGGGTCGTGCGGGTTCTTCTGGTGGGTGGTGGGGGTCGGGAGCATGCGCTCGCGCTCGGGTTGGCCAACGATTCGGCCGTTACGGCGCTGATCGCGGCGCCGGGCAATCCGGGGATCGCCAGCGTGGCCGAGTTGCGGGCGGTGACTCCGACCGACCCGGCCGCGGTGGCCGCGCTGGCCGTGGAGACCGCGGCGGACCTGGTGGTGATCGGGCCGGAGGCGCCGCTGGTCGCCGGGGTCGCCGACGCGGTACGCGCCAAGGGCATCGCCGTGTTCGGGCCGTCGGCCGAGGCTGCCCGGCTGGAGGGTTCCAAGACGTTCGCCAAGGACGTGATGACCGCCGCCGGTGTCCCGACCGCGCGGGCCTACACCTGCACGGATGACGAGAGCACCGGACGGGCGCTGGACGAGTTCGGCGCGCCGTACGTGGTGAAGGACGACGGGCTCGCCGCCGGTAAGGGCGTGGTGGTTACCGACGACCGGTCCGTCGCCCTGGCGCACGCCCGCGAGTGTGGCCGGGTCGTGGTCGAGGAGTTCCTAGACGGGCCGGAGGTCAGCCTCTTCGTGGTGACCGACGGCGAGGCGGCGCTGCCGCTGCTGCCCGCGCAGGACTTCAAGCGGATCGGCGACGGTGACACCGGGTCGAACACCGGCGGCATGGGCGCGTACGCGCCGCTGCCCTGGGCCTCGCCCGGCCTGGTCGACGAGGTCATGCGCGACGTGGTCCACCCCACCCTGGCCGAGTTGCGCCGCCGCGGCACCCCGTTCGGCGGCTTGCTCTACGTCGGGCTCGCGATGACCGCCGCGGGCCCCCGGGTGATCGAGTTCAACGCCCGGTTCGGCGATCCGGAGACCCAGGTGGTGCTGGCGCTGCTGGAGACGCCGTTGGGCGGGCTGCTGCAGGCGGCGGCCACCGGCACGCTGGCCGGGCACCCGCCGCTGCGCTGGCGGTCCGGCGCCGCGGTCACCGTAGTGCTCGCGGCCGAGGGCTATCCGGCCGCGCCGCGTACCGGCGACGTGATCACCGGCGCGGACCGGCCGGGCATCATTCACGCCGGCACCGCCCGCCGGGCCGACGACGGGGCCCTGGTCTCCGCTGGTGGCCGGGTGCTCTGCGGTACGGCCACCGGCACCGACCTGGCCGCCGCACGGGCTGCCGCGTACGCCCTGGTGGACGGGGTGGAGCTGGCCGGCTCGCAGCACCGCACCGACATCGCCGCCGCTGCAATCGACGGCCGGATCAGAATTCCCGGCTGATTCGGGCAACCCTCGCCCGTCCCGCCTCCGTTTGAACCGTGAGGCGAGGAGGTGGCTGGATTGCCGGCCGACATCGAGGGTTACCGCGAGTACGTGGGTGCGCGGCTGGAGCCGCTGCGCCGCACCGCGTACCTGCTCTGCGGTGACTGGCACACGGCCGACGACCTCGTGTCGGCGACGCTGGTGAAGCTGCTCCGGCACTGGCGCCGTGTGTCCGGGATGGACAGTCCGGACGCATACGTCCGCCGTACCCTCCTGCGGGTCTGGTTGGACGAGCGGCGCCGGCCCTGGCGGCGGGAGGCCGCCTGGGCGGAGGTGCCGGACCGTCCGGCGACGGGCGGCGGCACCGAGGGCACGGCGGACCGGCTGACCATCCTCGCCCTGCTGGCCGAGCTGCCACCACGCCGGCGCGCGGTCCTCGTGCTGCGCTACTTCTGCGACCTGTCCGTCGAGGAGACCGCGCGCGAACTGGGCTGTACCCCGGGCACCGTCAAGAGCCAGTCGGCGCGGGCGATCGAGGCGCTGCGGGGGCGCCTCGTCGGTGCGTCGGAGCGAGCCGAGGAGGCAGGCACCGATGGATGAACTCTCCGACCAGATGCGCGCGGCGGTGGCGTCGTCGCCGCCCACCGGAATCGACGTCGACCGGCTGATCGCCGACGACCGGCAGGACCGCCGCCACCGTGCTTGGGCGATGGCGGGTACGGGGACGGCGGTTGTCGCGCTCGCGCTGACATCGGCACTGGTGGTCGGGCCGGTTCCGGACACTCTGAAGCTGCCGGGCGGCTCACCGTCCGCCGGCCCGTCGCTCTGTGCGGAATGGAAACGGCCGTCCAATCGGCCCGAACCGCCACTTCAGACGTACGACACGGTGCGCGCCCGCCCGACCGAGCCCCCCGACGAGGGCGTGGCCCGGCTGACCGGCGTGCTGCGACGGGCCCTGGAGGAGCACCTGCCGGCCGGGCTGACAATCACCAATCGGCAGCCCACCTGTGACCTGGTCCAGTTCCGCTACTCCCCGAGCACGCCGTCCTACGGGACCAGCCCGGAAGTCAGGAGGGGAGAGCAGGTCGAGGATCTGTCCGTGACGCTGGGCCCGGCGGGTGTCGACGAGCCGCGGGGATGCGATGCCGTGACGGATGGCAGCAGCTGCACGAGCACCCGTCTTGCGGATGGCAGCCTTCTCACTACCAGCACAGCGCTGAATCCGATGCACAAGGGGGTGGACCAGCGTTCGGCGCAGGTGTGGCGAACCGACGGCACCCACGTGTTGGTGAGCACCAGCAACTTCCTGACCATGGTCGAGAACCTCGACAAGAATCCCGACGGTCCCCGCTCGCTGGATCCCGCCCCGCCGCGGTTGATCAGCATGGAGCAGTTGACGGCCATCGCCACCACGCCCGGCCTGACGCTCTATCCCTGACCGGGCTCAGCCGTAGTAGCGGCGCAGTTCGCGGCTGACCACCTTGCCGGTGGCGTTGCGCGGCAGGTACTTCACGAAGATCACATCACGGGGTACGGAGAAGCGGGCCAGGTAGTGCCGGACGTACTCGCGGACCGCCTCGGGGTCGAGCGTCTCGCCGGGGTGCAGGGCGAGGAAAGCGGCGAGCCGCTGGCCGTACTCCGGGTCGGGCACTCCGATCACCGCGGCCTCACGAACCTGCGGCAGCCGGGCGAGCAGGTCCTCCACCTCGGAGGGAAAGACGTTCTCACCACCGGAGACGATCATGTCGTCCGCGCGGCCGTCGACGAAGAGCAGGCCGTCGGCGTTGACCCGGCCGAGGTCGCCCGTGTCGAGCAGGCCGTCGTGGGTCTCCCGGGTCGCGCCTGACGTGTACCCCTCGAACAGCATCTCGTTGCCGACGAGGATCCGGCCGACCCGGCCGCCGGGCACCGGCTCGCCGTTGTCGTCGAGGATCTCCAACCGGGTGCCGTGCGGGGGGCGGCCGGCGGTGGTGGGTGCCTCCCGCAGGTCGGCCGGCCCGGCGATGGAGGCCCAGGAGACCTCGGTCGAGCCGTACAGGTTGTAGAGCACGTCGCCGTAGGCGTCCATGAACGCCGGGGCGAGCCCGCCGGGCAGCGCCGAGCCGCTGACCGCGACCACCTTCAGCGCGGGCCGCGGGTCCGGTGCTGGCACCTCCAGCAGCCGTTGGAGCATCACCGGTACGGCGAAGAGGGCGTCACACCCGTGCGCGGCGAGCGCCGCCAGCGCGGCGGCCGGGTCGAAGCGGCGGTGCAGCACGATGGTGGCCCGCAGCGCGAAGGACACCTGCAGCGCCGCGTATCCCCAGGTGTGGAAGATCGGTGCGGCGATCATGACCGTGTCCCGGGTGTGCAGCGGGATCCGGTCGATGATGGACAGCAGTGGGCCGAAGCCGTTCGGGGTGGGCCGGCGGGCGCCCTTGGGCGAGCCGGTGGTGCCGGAGGTCAGCACGATGATCCGGCCGTCGCGCTCCGGTGGGCGCAGC
The DNA here is from genome assembly GCF_053599855.1 of Micromonospora sp. NPDC005161. Classification (NCBI taxonomy): domain Bacteria; kingdom Bacillati; phylum Actinomycetota; class Actinomycetes; order Micromonosporales; family Micromonosporaceae; genus Micromonospora; species Micromonospora sp. NPDC005161. The sequence continues at coordinate 18,074 of NZ_JBSFYQ010000002.1, read as the reverse complement.
TCGCCCGGCAGTGCCCCGGCGATCAGCTCCGCGTGGGCGCGCTCGTCGACCCGGTGCAGCTCGGCCGGGAGCCCGAGGACCAGCTCGGCGAACTCGTCGTCGTGCACCAGCACCCGCAGTCGTTGCTCCTCGGCGACGGTGGCCAGTTGCGCGGCGGACAGGCCGGTGTTGACCAGGACCGAGTCCACGCCGAGCAGGGTCGCGGCCACGATCGTCTCGATGAGGCCGTGATGGTTGCGGCAGAGCAGACCGATCCGGTCGCCGGCCTGTACGCCGAGCGCGGCGCGCAGCGCGCGGGCCAGCCGCTCGGCCCGGTCGAGCAGCTCCTGATAGGTCAGCTGGGTGCCGTGCTCGTCGAGCACCGCCGGCCGGCCGGGGTCCCGGGCGGCGGCTTGGCGCAGCTCACCGGCGAGGCTCCAGCCCCAGGTGCGCAGGGCGTTGAGCTGTGCGGCGACGCGGATGGGTCGGCCGGGGGTGAGCAGGCCGCGTCGGGTCAGCGTGGCGACGACGAACGGCAGGTCCATGCCCTTGGGCCTCCTTCAGTGGTGCACGGATGGGCCCCCGGAGGGGCCCATCCTCGGACTCTGCTGTCGATCATGCACCGGATCCGCCGAGCTGCCCAACCGCTGTGATCAGCGGATCTGCATTCCGGAGATCGCCCGGGAGATCACCAACCGCTGGATCTCGGAGGTGCCCTCGAAGATGGTGTAGATCTTCGCGTCCCGGTACCAGCGCTCCACCGGGTGGTCGCGCAGGAAGCCGGCTCCGCCGAGCAACTGCACCGCCTTCTCGGTGACCGACACCGCGACCTCGCCGGCCTTGAGCTTGGACATCGACCCCTCGCCGGCGGTGAACGGGCGGTTGTTGCGGCCCATCCAGGACGCCCGCCAGACCAGCAGCCGAGCCGCGTCGATCTCCATCCGCATGTCGGCCAGCGCGAACGCGACCGCCTGGTTCTCGATGATCGGCCGTCCGAACTGGACCCGCTCCTTGGCGTACTCCAGGGCGTACTCGTAGGCGGCCCGGGCCACGCCGAGCGCCTGCGCGCCGACGGTGGGTCGGGACAGCTCGAAGGTGCGCATCGCGGCCTGCCCGCTGGCCCGCTGTCCGGAGCGGGCCCGGTCCAGGCGTTCCAGCAGGGCGTCCCGGCCGCCGAGCAGGCAGCGCCCGGGCACGCGTACTTCGTCGAGGAAGACGTCGGCGGTGTGCGACGCGCGCAGCCCCAGCTTGCGCAGCTTGCGGGTGGCGGCCAGGCCGGGGGTGCCCGGCGGTACGACGAACGCCGCCTGCCCTCGGGAGCCGAGTGTGGGGTCGACCGAGGCGGTGACCACGTGCACCCCGGCGATCCCGCCGTTGGTGGCGTACGCCTTCTGCCCGGTCAGCACCCACTCGTCGGTGGCCTCGTCGTAGACCGCCCGGGTGCGCATCGCGCCGACGTCGGAGCCGGCCTCCGGCTCGCTGGTGCAGAAAGCGGCGACGGCCGGCGAGTCGACGTCGCCGAAGCACTGTGGCACCCACTCGACCATCTGGTCCGGGGTGCCCGCGCCGTAGATGGCGGCGACGGCGAGCGCGGTGCCGAAGATGCTCAGCCCGATGCCGGCGTCACCCCAGAAGAGTTCCTCGCTGGCGATGGGCAGGGAGAGCCCCGTCGGGTCGGCCCAGCAGGTGGCGAGGAACTCGAAGCCGTAGAGGCCGACCTTGGCGGCTTCCTGGATCACCGGCCACGGGGTGTCCTCCCGCGCGTCCCACTCGGCGGCGGCCGGGCGCACGACCTCGGCGGCGAAGCCGTGCACCCAGTCGCGCAGATCCCGCTGTTCCTCGGTCAGGTCGAGCGAGAACTCGGCCATCTCAGGCCTTGGGGATGTCGAACAGGTTGGCGATGTTGGCGGCCAGACCGAGGTCGCCCTTCGCCTTCAACTTGCCGGTCATGAACATCATCACCGGGTTGGCGCCACCGGAGACGATCTTCAGGAACTCCACCGGGCCCATGGTCAGGCTCAGCTTCGGGTCGTGCTGCGGGGTCTCGTTCACGTCGCACTTGCCGTCGGCGATGACCACCTCGTAGGTGTCGCTGCCGCCGTCCGGGCGACCGGTGATGACCCAGTGGATGACCGCGTTGGTGGAGCCGGCCCGGTCCGCGCGGAACAGCGACGGCATCCGGTCGAACACCTCGCCCAGGACCTTGCCGCGCAGATCACCGGACATCACCTGGGCGATCTTGTCGTCCGGGGTGGACTTGACCAGCTGGGCGAATTCCTTGGGGCCCACGTTGGCGAAGGTGGCCGGGTCGAAGTCAGTCATGAGACGCGCCTTCCGGGAAGATTTGGCTACTCGCGCGTAACCCTACGCACGAGTAGGTATGCTCGCAAGGTGTCCACCGCTCCCGCCTTCAAGCGCCTGCCACGGGCCGTCCGTGAGCAGCAGATGCTCGACGCGGCCGTGAAGGTCTTCTCCCGGCGTGGCTTCCACGCCGCCAGCATGGACGAGATCGCGGAGGACGCCGGCATCTCCAAGCCGATGGTCTACGCGTATCTCGGCACGAAGGAGGAGCTCTTCGTCGCCTGCCTGCACCGGGAGGGCACCCGGATGATGCAGGCCATCGCCGGCGCCGCCGCGCCCGACCTGCCGGCCGACGAACGGCTCTGGCGAGGGTTGCGGGCGTTCTTCGGCTTCGTCGGCGCGTACCGCGACGGCTGGGCCGTGCTCTACCGGCAGGCCCGGGGCGAGCAGCCGTTCGCCGGCGAGCTCACCACCATGCGGGCCCGGCTGGTCGAGGTGGTCGCCGGGATGCTGGACCACGCGCTGCGCGCCGAGGGCCGCGAGGTCACCGCCGTCGACCTGGAGGTCGTCGCGTACGCCCTGGTGGGCGCGACCGAGTCGCTGGCCGACTGGCTCGCCGACCACCCGGAGGCCGACCCGGAGAAGACCGCGACCCGGATGATGAACGTGGCCTGGCTCGGCGCCGGCCAACTCCTGCACGGCGTCACCTGGCGTCCGCCGGCCGACTGACCGCCCGGACATCACCGCACCGGTGTCCGACCCACCGGCTCGGCCGTCTGAGCCGGTCCTGCGGATCGGCGACGGTTGCGGAGCCAGCGGACCACCTCGACGACCAGGGTCACCGTCAGGGCGAGACCCAGACCGAGCAGCAGGCCGCGCACCGGGTCCTGCTCGAAGGCCATCCCGCCGAGGTAGCCGACCAGCGCCGAGTAGAGCCCCCACGAGCCGGCGGCCAGCGCGTCGAAGGCCAGGAAGCGTCGACGGGGGTAGTGGACGGCTCCCATGGTGAGGGTGACCGCGGTTCGACCGCCCGGCACGTAGCGGGCCACGGTGAGGATCAGGCCGCCCCGGTTGGCGATCCCCCGACGGGCCCACTCGATGGCGGCCCGGCGCCGTCCGTCGGACGGCACCCGGTCGAGCAGCCGGCCGCCACCGCGCCGACCGATGGCGTACGAGACGTGGTCGCCGACGAGTGCCCCGGCGGCGGCAACCAGGATCACCGCGGGCAGGTATGGCGCGCCGGATGCCGCGAACACCCCGGTGGTGATCACTGCGGTCTCGCTCGGCACCACCGGGAAGAAGCCGTCGAGCACCGCGATCGCGAAGATCGCCAGGTACACCCACGGCGAGGACATTGTCTGGTGCAGCAGGTCGAGCAGGTCCATGATCCCGATGCTGGTGCCGGCGGCGGCCGCCGCCATCGGCCAGTGGTCAGCCGAGCGACACGACTTAGGTAGCGTCCGGCCCGGACGGCGGGTAGGGGTCTTCCCCCACCGCACCCGGGTCTATCGGGCGCGGACGGCACGATCCGGCAGTGGAGCCCTACGCTCGCTGCGTGGTTTCCCAAGCCGTCGTCCTGCGGTGGGTCGTCGACCGGTACGCCCCGCTGCTGCTCGCCGTCGTGGTCGCCGCCGCCGTATGGGCCAGCGCGACCGGCGCGATCGGGGTCCGCTCGCCGTTGCCGGGGGTCGTCGCACTGCTTGTGGCGCTGGCTTCGGGTTGGGCGGTCGGCCTGGTTCGGACCCGCCGTTGGCCACTGTTCCTGGCCGCCGCGGTCAGCTGGCTGGTGCTCGCCGCCGCGGCACCCGGAGTGGTCGCCTCGTACCAGGCGGGCCTGCGGCTGCGTGGCCGCCGGCTCACCAGGTACCTCGTCGGGGTCGCCCTGGTGCTGACCGGTGGCGTGCTGGTCGGGCTGGCAGTGGGCGGTGTGCGTCGACTCACCACCGCCACCTTCGGCAACGTGCTGCTGCTGACCGCCTGCCTGGTGGGGCTTCCCCTGGTCGTCGGCCTCTGGGTGCGGGCCCGTCGGGACACGCTCGCCGCCCTGCGAGACCGGACCGAGCGGCTGGAACGCGAACAGGAGGCCCGCGCCGACCGGGTCCGCGCCGAGGAGCGGACCCGGATCGCCCGGGAGATGCACGACGTGGTGGCGCACCGGGTGTCGCTGATGGTGGTGCACGCCGGGGCGCTGGAGGTGACCGCCACCCACCCCGAGACCGTCGAGGCCGCCGCGCTGATCCGCGAGACGGGTCGGCAGGCGCTCACCGACCTGCGCGAGGTACTGGGCGTGCTGCGACAGGCCACCCCGGTGCCCGAGCTGGCACTCGACGCGCTGGACGAACTGATCGGGGAGTCCCGCGCCGCCGGGCTGCGAGTGTCCCGGCGGGACGAGGGCGTGGCGACGACGCTGCCGGCAACTGTGGGACGCACCGCGTACCGGGTGGTGCGGGAGGCGCTGACCAACGTGCGCAAGCACGCCGCCGACGCCGAGACGACGGTCTGCCTGCGCTACCTGCCGGGCGGGTTGGAGGTGGCGGTCCGCAACGGCCCGTCCACGGGCGGGCCGGCCCTGCCCGGTGCCGGCCACGGGTTGCTCGGGCTGCGCGAGAGGGTGGAGCTGCTCGGCGGCCGCCTGGAGGCGGCGCCCGTGGAAGGTGGGTTCCTGGTCCGTGCCCTGCTCCCGGTGGCGGGTGCGGCGTGATCCGGGTGGTGGTGGTCGACGACGAGCAACTGGTCCGCACCGGGCTGCGGCTCATTCTGGAGGCGGCGCCGGACATCGTGGTGGTGGGCGAGGCGGCGGACGGTGCCGGCGCGCTGGAGCAGGCTCACCGGTTACGCCCCGACGTGATGCTGCTCGACGTGCGGATGCCGGGCATCGACGGGCTGACCGCCGCGCCCGAGGTGGTCGCCGCCGGCCCCAAGGTAGTCATGTTGACCACCTTCGACCTCGACGAGTACGTGCACCGGGCGTTGCGGGCCGGAGCGGTGGGCTTCCTGCTCAAGGACACCCCTCCCCGGGAGCTGGCCGCAGCCGTCCGCACGGTGGCGGCCGGGAACGCGATGCTCGCCCCGACGGTGACCCGGCGACTGATCAGCTCGTTCGCCGAGCGTGGTCCTGCCCGTCGGGACGCGGCCCGCCAGCGGCTCACCCGGCTCACCGACCGCGAGCTGGACATCGTCCGGGAGGTGGCGCGCGGGCGCGGCAACGCGGAGATCGCCCGGCGGCTCACGATGAGCGAGGCCACTGTGAAGGCGCACGTCAGTCGGGCGCTGGCGAAGCTCCAGGCGGACAACCGGGTGCAGCTGGCGATCCTGGTGCACGACGCGGACCTGCTGTGAGCGGTGGCAGCCCACCCCGGCCCGGTCACTGGCGGGGGGTGGGGTGGCGGCGCGCCCGGCGGCGTAGCCAGCGGATCAACTCCAGCAGGAACGTGATCGCCACCGAGAGACCGATCCCGGCGAGGATTCCCTTGATGGGGTGGCGCTCGAAGACCAGTCCACCGAAGTAGCCGAGCAGACCGCAGTACAGCGCCCAGGTGATCGCCGCGATCGTGTCGTAGAGCAGGAACGTCCGGCGGGGATACCGCACCGCGCCCATGGTCAGGGTGACCGCCGTCCGGCCACCCGGCACGTACCGGGAGGTGGTCAGGATCACCCCGCCGCGCCGGTCCACCGCGCGTCGGGCCCACTTGGTGCTGGCCTGCCGGCGGCTGCCGGCGGGAAACCGGGCGAGCCGGTGCGCGCCGCCGCCCCGCCCGATGGCATACGAGATGTGGTCACCCACGAGCGCACCGAGGGCGGCGCTGATGATCACCAGGGCCAGGTTGGGGTGGCCGCCGTTGGCGGCGAGCACTGCTGCGGTGATCACCGCCGCCTCGCCCGGCACCGCGGGGAAGAACGCGTCGACCGCGGTGAGCCCGAAGATCAGCAGGTACACCCAGGGTGAGGTGACCAGCTGTCGGAGCAGGTCGAGCGCGGAATCCACGCCTTCATGCTCGCCGGGTGCGACCCGGCGGGGTGGCCGAGTCGCCGGATCACCCGAGTGTGGCCACGAGCGTCAGACCGAGCGGGCCAGAGCCGGTGGGGCGAGCAGTGGGCCGTGCGGGGTCTTGTCACCGGCGGTAGGACCGTGCGAGGTCAGCACCACCGGATGCGGGGGTCGGCCAGCGGCAGGGTCGGGTCCTGCCAGGCCCGAATCCGACTCGGCGGGGGCGTCAGCTCACGAGACCCGCCAGATGTGGTCGACCGCGCGAGTCGTGCAGGGCGAACCCGCCGTCCGGTAGCAGGGCGAAGCTCGCCGTGCTCGGTAGCGGTACGGGCAACTTGAAGGCGACCTCGACGGTGTAGGCATCCGGCAACCGGTTCTCCAGTGCGGCCAGGCAGCGCGCCTTGCTCCACATGCCGTGCGCGATCGGTCGGCGGAAGCCGAACAGCCGCGCCCCGAGCAGGGAGGTGTGGATCGGGTTGTGGTCCCCGGAGACGCGCGCGTACCGCGTGCCGACGCGGGGCTCCAACCGCCAGCGGGCCGTGGCGACCGGCGCCTCGGGCCGTCCGCTCCGGTCGCGCCGCTCACCGCCTCCGGGCTTGCGCTCCCGACCGAGGTACGTCGACACGCCGCGCCAGACCTCCTCCCCGTCGACCGAGCCGACCAGCACCACGTCCACCTGCCGCCCCCGGTCGTGCGGGCGCAGGTCCTGGGCGTACGTCGTGAAGTCGAGGGTCTCGTCGGCGGTGATCGGGCGGCGCACGGTGATCCGGTTGCCCACGTGCACCACGCCGGTCAGCGGAATGGGGAACTCCGGCGCGGTCATCAGCCGCAGGGCCAGCGGGAAGCCCATGACGTGCGGGAACGTCGCGGGCAGCCGGTCGGTGAGCCGAAACCCGCAGACCCGGTCGTAGTCGGCCAGGTGCGCCCGGTCGACGGTGACCCCGCTCGCGGCCAACTCGACCGCCGGCAGGCCGGGCCTGCGCCGCCCGCCGCCGAGGCCGGGCAGCGCGCCGAGCAACGCCCGCAGGTAGAGCGCCCCGGCTTCCGGCATCCGGGGCAGTTCGACCCGGGTACGGCCGCCCGATTCCGGCAAGCCTGCCGCGGCCAGCGTCTCCGCCGACAGCGCCTCCGTCGGGCCGTCGATCAGCTCGTGCAGGGAGACGTCGTCGTCCGGCTTCCTCCGCGCGCCCATCACGCCCCCAGCAGGCTCTGGCCGCAGACCCGGACCACGTTGCCGCTGACTGCGCCGCTGGCCGGCCAGGCGAGCCAGCCGATCGTCTCGGCCACGTCGACCGGCAGCCCGCCCTGGGCCAGGCTGTTCATCCGCCGACCCGCCTCGCGGACCACCAGCGGGATGCGCGCGGTCAGCCGGGTCTCGATGAAGCCGGGGGCCACCGCGTTGACGCTGATCCCCCGGTCGTGCAGGGCCGGGGCGAGCGAGTCGACCAGACCGATCACGCCGGCCTTGCTGGTGGCGTAGTTGGTCTGCCCCCGGTTGCCGGCGATCCCGGCGATCGAGGAGACCGACACGATCCGCCCGCCGGCGGGGATCAGCTTCCGCTCCAGCAGCAGGTCGTTGATCCGCTCCTGGCTGGAGAGGTTGACGTCGATCACCTGGTCCCACCGGTCGGCGTCCATCCGGCCGAGCGTCTTGTCGCGGGTGATGCCGGCGTTGTGCACCACCACGTCGACCCGGCCGTGCCGGCTGGCCAGGTGGTCGGCGAGCCGGGTCGGCGCGTCCGGCGCGGTCAGGTCGAGCTGGACGGCGGTGCCGCCGATGTCGTTCGCCACCGCTGCGAGGGCGTCCCCGGCGGCGGGGATGTCCAGCGCCACCACTTTTGCGCCGTCGCGGGCGAGCACCCGTGCCAGCGCGGCACCGATACCCCGGGCGGCGCCGGTGACCAGCACGACCTGCCCGTCCAGCGGGCGGTCCCAGTCGGCCGGCGCGCTCGCGGTGCCGGTGCCGACCCTGATCACCTGCCCCGAGACGTACGCGGACCGGCCGGACAGAAGAAATCGGAGCGTGGACTCCAGACTGACCTGGGTGGCCGCGTCGGCGTTCTTCGTGACGTACACCAGTTGGGCGGTGACGCCCCGGCCGAACTCCTTGCCGATGCTGCGGACCAGCCCCTCCAGGGCTCGCTGGGCGGTCGCCGCACGGGGCGTCGGGCACTCCCGCGGCGGATTGCCCAGCACGATCACCCGACCGCTGGGCAGCACGGCCCGGGCCTGCGGGTGGAAGAAGTCGTAGAGCTGGCGCAGGTCGGTCGAGTCGGTGATTCCGGTCGCGTCGAAGAGCAGTGCGCCGTACCGCTGCGGGGTGTCGGTGTGGGTCGCGGCGGCCGGGTCGGCCAGCTCGACCCCGGCGGTGGTCAGGATCCTGGCGACCGGCTCGGCGAGCCGGCCGCCGGTGGCCGCGCCGAGCAGCGCCGGCCCGGGCAGCAGCGGGTCGCCGGGGTGGTGTCGGCGCAGTCGCGGCGGGTCGGGCAGCCCCAGGCGCTTGACCAGCGTGCGACCGGCGGCCGATTGGACGAAGCTCGCGTACCTGTCGGTCATGGGCGTAGCCTACTGGCGAGTAGGGTTCGAGCAACACATGTCGAGGAGGCGGATCGTGCAGAGCATCCGGCGGGTCGCGGTCATCGGGGGCAACCGAATCCCCTTCGCCCGTTCCAACTCCCGCTACGCGGAAGCGTCCAACGCGGACCTGCTCGGCGCGGCGCTGGACGGTTTGATCGCCCGGTACGGGCTGGCCGGGCAGCGGGTCGGCGAGGTTGTGGCCGGGGCGGTGCTCAAGCACTCCCGTGACTTCAACCTGACCCGGGAGGTCGTGCTCGGGTCCCGGCTCGACCCGCACACCCCGGCGTACGACATCCAGCAGGCCTGCGGCACCGGCCTGGAGGCGGCCATCCTGGTCGCCAACAAGATCGCCCTCGGGCAGCTGGACGTGGGCATCGCCGGTGGCGTCGACACCACCTCCGACGCGCCCCTGGCGGTCAACGAGGAGATGCGCCGGACCCTGCTCAAGCTCAACTCCGCCCGCACCCTGGGCGAACGGCTCAAGATCGCCGCGAAGCTGCGCCCGCTCCAGCCGTTCAAGCCGGAGATCCCGCGCAACGCCGAGCCGCGTACCGGGCTGTCCATGGGAGACCACGCCGCCCGCACCGCGCTGGGCTGGCAGATCGACCGGCGCTCCCAGGACGAGCTGGCGCTGCGCTCGCACCAGCGGCTGGCCGCCGCGTACGACCGGGGTTTCTTCGACGACCTGATGACGCCGTACCTGGGCCTCACCCGCGACCAGAACCTCCGCCCCGACACCAGCCTGGACAAGCTCGGCACGCTCAAGCCGGTCTTCGGCACCCGTGGCCCGGACGCCGAGCGGGCCACCATGACCGCCGGCAACTCCTCGCCGCTCACCGACGGCGCGTCCACGGTGCTGCTGGCCAGCGAGGACTGGGCGAAGGCGCACAACCTGCCGGTGCTGGCCTGGTTCAGCTGGTCGGAGACGGCGGCGGTGGACTTCGTGCACGGTGACGAGGGGCTGCTGATGGCCCCCGCGTACGCGGTGCCCCGGATGCTGGCCCGGGCCGGGCTGACGCTCCAGGACTTCGACTACTACGAGATCCACGAGGCGTTCGCCTCGCAGGTGCTGGCCACCCTCGCCGCTTGGGAGTCGCCGGAGTTCTGCAAGGACCGGCTCGGCCTGGACCCGCTCGGCGCCATCGACCGGGACCGGGTGAACGTCAACGGCTCCTCCCTGGCCGCCGGGCACCCGTTCGCCGCCACCGGCGGGCGGATCGTGGCGACCCTCGCCAAGCTGCTGGCCGAGAAGGGCAGCGGACGCGGGCTGATCTCGATCTGTGCCGCCGGAGGTCAGGGCGTGACGGCGATCCTCGAACGCTGAGCGGGCATCCTCGGCCCGGTCCGGGTGCTGGCCGGCACGTGCGGGACAATGAGGTACGTGACGACGATCCCCAACGTGCTCGCCAACCGGTACGCCTCGCCCGAGTTGGTCGCCCTCTGGTCACCGGAGGAGAAGGTCCGGATGGAGCGGCGGCTCTGGCTGGCCGTGCTCCGCGCGCAGCGCGATCTCGGTGTGGCCGTGCCGGACGGCGTGGTCGAGGCGTACGAGCGGGTGCTCGACCAGGTGGACCTCGCCTCCATCGCGGAGCGGGAGCGGGTCACCCGGCACGACGTGAAGGCACGGATCGAGGAGTTCAGCGCGCTCGCCGGGTTCGAGCACGTGCACAAGGGGATGACCTCCCGGGACCTCACCGAGAACGTCGAGCAGCTCCAGGTGCGCGCCTCGCTGGAGCTGATCCGGGATCGTGTGGTGGCCACCCTGGCCCGGCTCGCCTGGCTCGCCCACGAGCACACCGAGCTGGTGATGACCGGCCGTTCACACAACGTGGCGGCGCAGGCCACCACGCTGGGCAAGCGCTTCGCGTCGGCGGCGGAGGAGCTGCTCATCGCGTACGAGCGGCTGGAGGAACTGATCGCCCGCTACCCGCTGCGCGGGATCAAGGGGCCGGTCGGCACGGCCGCCGACCAGCTCGACCTCTTCGACGGCGACGCCGACAAGGTGGCCGAGCTGGAACGCCGGGTCGCCGAGCATCTGGGCTTCTCCCGGGTGCTGGACAGCGTCGGGCAGGTCTACCCGCGATCGCTGGACTTCGACGTGCTGGCCGCGCTGGCGCAGACCGCCGCCGCGCCGTCGTCGCTGGCCACCACGATCCGGCTGATGGTCGGCCAGGAGCTGGTCACCGAGGGCTTCAAGCCGGGTCAGGTCGGCTCCAGCGCGATGCCGCACAAGATGAACACCCGCTCGTCCGAGCGGGTCAACGGCTTCGCCGTGATCATCCGGGGCTACCTGTCGATGGTCGGCGAGCTGGCCGGTGACCAGTGGAACGAGGGGGACGTGTCCTGCTCGGTGGTCCGCCGGGTCGCACTGCCGGACGCTTTCTTCGCCGCCGATGGGCTGTTCCAGACCTTCCTCACCGTGCTCGACGAGTTCGGCGCGTACCCCGCCGTGATCAATCGGGAGCTGGAGCGGTTCCTGCCCTTCCTGGCCACCACGAAGATCCTGGTGGCGGCGGTCCGACGCGGCGTCGGGCGGGAGGTCGCACACGAGGTGATCAAGGAGCACGCGGTCGCGGTGGCGCTGGCCATGCGCGAGAAGGGCTCGCCGGAGAACGACCTGTTCGACCGGCTCGCGGCGGACGGCCGACTCAACCTGTCCCGCGCCGACATCGACACCCTGGTCGCCGACCGCACCGCCTTCGTCGGCGCCGCCTCCGCCCAGGTGGTAGCGGTAACCCGCCGCATCACCGAGGTGGTCACGGCCCACCCCGAAGCCGCCACCTACTCCCCACCCCCCATCCTCTAACCCCCTGGACCCTTCACTGGTTGATCATGAAGTTATTGCCCCGACACGCCGAGGCGAAGGGCACTAACTTCATGATCACCGGGCTGGGCCGGGGGGACCCGGGCTGGGCCGGGGCGGTTGGGTCAATCGCCGGTGGGGGTTTCGGGCGCGGTGCGGAGGTTGGGGGCGCTGGCTGGTTCGGCGATGCCGCCCGGTGCCTCCACGACTGTTGGCTGCTGCGCGGACTCCGCAGCGATGGCGGGCTGGTCGGCGGGCATGACGTCCGGCATGACGGGTGCGACGATCACCGCAGTGCCGTACGCGCAGATCTCCATCCACATCTCGCCGCAGTCCCGGCTGTCGAACCGCATGCCAATCACCGCGTTGGCGCCGAGCCGCAGGGCCTCCTCGCCGAGCCGGGCCACCGAGTCGGTGCGCCAGCGGGTCAGGTTGTCCGGGGCCATCGGGTCGTACGCGCCACCGCGCAGGTTCTTGACCCCCTCGCGGTACGGGTTGCGCGTCCTGGCCATCGATGACACCACCTCACCGAGAATCTGGCGGATCTCGTAGCCGGGCAGTTGCTCCGTCGTCACGACCAGCACGATTCCGATGCTGTCAGGAGCGGCGTGACCCGATCGTGCGCATTGTTCACCTGATCGGATGCTGCAAAACGACGCGGCGCGGACGGCCGGCGCAGGGCCTGCCATCCACGCCGCGCGGGGCGCTAACTGTCAGACACCGGCCACCGAGGTGATCCAGGCCCGGTTGTACGCGACACTGCCGTAGTTCTGGATGCTGGAGCCGTCGGCCGTCGAGGCCACCCCGACCTGCTGGCCGTTGTAGAACTGCGGGCCGCCCGAGTCGCCCCGCCAGGCGTTGCCGTTGATCCTGCTGCTGCGGATCGCCTGGCCGCCGTACGCGTCGGTGGCGCTGTTGCTGGTCACCCGGACGGTGGCGGTCTTGAGCTGGCTGGACGCCGAGCAGCCGCTGTAGCAGGTCATGCCCCAGCCGTAGATCGAGTTGGTCGAGTTGATCGGCGGGTTGCTGCTGGCCAGGCTCACCGCCGAGGTGCTGACCGTGCTGGAGAGGCGCATGAGGGCCAGGTCGTTGCGGGTGTAGGTGGCGCTGACGGTACGGGTGACCCCGCCCGAGGAGCGGTAGACGCTGCCGACCCGGACCGACATGGTGCCGCTGATGCAGTGCCGGGCGGTGAGCACCCACTGCGGGGCGATGACGCTGCCGGAGCAGGTGAACGAGCCGTTGCTCATCACGGCGGCGGCCCAGGGGGCGGACGAGACGGTGCCGCCGCCGATGATGGGTTGCGGGCCGGCCGGGGCGGCGGTCGCGCCGGACGCGGCGCCGAGGACGCCGGCGAGCGCGACGCCGAGCAGGGCGAGCAGGGGACGGATGCGCATCGGGTGGACTCCTTGGGCGGGGCGGACCCGGGGTCGCCGGGTGCGGGAGGGCGACAGCGGGGGTCCCCGTCGTCGCTGACATCGAACGATGTCGATACAGTAGGGCCCCCGACGGCTGTTTTCAAGAATTTGATCGAGGTTAATCAATGTAACGGTTCGGCCACCCTCAGCGCCATATATGCCCTGGTGAGGCCGCGTGTCCCGCGTGGCGGCCCGTCCCGGCCGCCGGTTGTGCCGAGCACTGCCTGAACTGCAGCCGGCCGGTGCGGCCGCGGCGGTATCTGCCAGGTACGCTGGCTGCGCTCGCCCGTTGTGGGTCGGCACCCAACTGCGTACACAGTCAGGAGTGCCCAGTGCCTCGCGTCGTCGTCGACGTCATGCTCAAGCCCGAGATCCTCGATCCGCAGGGCCAGGCCGTCGCAAACGCGCTGCCCCGGCTCGGCGTCAGCGACGTCGCCTCGGTTCGGATCGGCAGGCGGATCGAGATCGAGTTCACCGGTGAACCGGACCTGGACCGAGCTCGGGAGATCGCCGACAAACTGCTCGCCAACCCGGTCATCGAGGACTTCACCGTCCGCCTGGTCGAGGCCGACGAGACCGCGGACGCCCGCTCGTGACCGCCCGGGTCGGTGTGGTCACCTTCCCCGGCTCGCTCGACGACGGGGACGCGGCCCGAGCCGTCCGGATCGCCGGGGCCGAGCCGGTCCGGCTCTGGCACGGTGACCCGGACCTGCACGGGGTGGACGCGGTCGTGCTGCCCGGCGGCTTCTCCTACGGCGACTACCTGCGCTGCGGCGCCATCGCCCGGTTCGCACCGGTGATGGAGACGATCGTGGACGCCGCCCAGGGCGGTCTGCCGGTGCTCGGCATCTGCAACGGCTTCCAGATCCTCTGCGAGGCGCACCTGCTGCCCGGGGCGCTCACCCGCAACCAGCACCTGCACTTCCGCAACCGGGACCAGATCCTGCGCATCGAGTCGGCCGGCACCGCGTGGACCAACGCGTTCCAGCCCGGCCAGGAGGTGCTCGTCCCGGTGAAGAACGGCGAGGGCTGCTACGTCGCCGACACCGCCACGCTGGATCAGCTCGAGGCCGAGGGCCGGGTGGTCGCCCGCTACGTCGGCGGCAACCCGAACGGGTCGCAGCGTGACATCGCCGCGATCACCAACGCCGCCGGCAACGTGGTCGGCATCATGCCGCACCCCGAGCACGCGGTGGAGGCGCTCACCGGCCCCTCGCTTGACGGCCTCGGCTTCTTCACCTCGGTCCTCAAGCACCTGGTGGGGGCGCCGGCGTGAGCGCGAGGAGTGAACCGCGAACGAAGCGTGGGGCGGTGACCGGCGGCACGATCATCGGTCAGCTCAACCGCCGGTCGGGCGGGCACGAGCGCAGCGAGGAGAGGTCATGACCACCCATCCGGACCCGGTACGGGACACACCGGAGGCGTACTCCGCCCCGGCGCAGCCGACCGAGCCGAGCCCGGCGCAGCCCGCCGCCCCGGCGACCGCTCCCGCCCAGCCGGCCGCCGTCGACTGGACCGAGGGCGTGGACACCGTGCCGCGCGCCGGTGGCACCCCGGGAGAGCTCCAGCCGTACACCGAGCTGGGGCTCCGCGACGACGAGTACGACCGCATCCGGCAGATCCTCGGCCGTCGGCCCACCCAGTCCGAGCTGGCGATGTACTCGATCATGTGGAGCGAGCACTGCTCCTACAAGTCGAGCAAGGTGCACCTGCGCCAATTCGGTGAGAAGGCCCCGCACAGCGACCGGCTGCTCGCCGGCATCGGCGAGAACGCCGGCGTGGTGCAGGTCTCCGACGAGCTGGCGGTGACCTTCAAGGTCGAGTCGCACAACCACCCGAGCTTCGTCGAGCCGTACCAGGGTGCGGCGACCGGTGTCGGCGGCATCGTCCGGGACATCCTCGCCATGGGCGCCCGCCCGGTCGCGGTGATGGACCCGCTGCGCTTCGGCGCCGCGGACCACCCGGACACCGCCCGGGTCCTCACCGGCGTGGTCGCCGGCGTGGGCGGCTACGGCAACTGCCTCGGCCTGCCCAACATCGGTGGCGAGCTGGTCTTCGACCCCTCCTACCAGGGCAACCCGTTGCTCAACGCCCTCTGCCTGGGCGTGCTGCCGGTCGACCGGTTGCAGAACAAGGCCGCCGCCGGCCCCGGCAACGTGGTCGTGCTGATGGGCGCCAAGACCGGCCGGGACGGCATCGGCGGTGTCTCGGTGCTGGCCAGCGCCACCTTTGACGAGGGCAGCGAGCAGCGCCGCCCCGCCGTGCAGGTCGGCGACCCGTTCACCGAGAAGCTGCTGATCGAGGCCTGCCTGGAGCTGTACGACGGCCAGTTGGTGGTCGGCATCCAGGACCTCGGCGGCGCCGGGCTGACCTGCGCGCTCACCGAGACCGCCGCCGCGGCCGGCACCGGCATGCGGGTCTGGCTGGAGCGCGTGCCGCTGCGTGAGCCGTCGATGGACCCGCACGAGATCCTGGCCAGCGAGTCCCAGGAGCGCATGCTGCTGGTCGTCGAGCCGGACAAGCTCGACGCGGTGCTCAAGACCGCCGAGAAGTGGGGCGTGCTGGCCACCGCCATCGGCGAGGTCACCGCGCCGGAGCCGGACGGCAGCCCGGGTCGGTTGCTGATCACCTGGCAGGACCACCTGGTGGTCGACGTGCCGCCGGGCTCGCTGGTCGACGACGGTCCGGTCTACGCGCGGCCGATGCGTGAGCCGGCCGACCTGATCCTGCTCCAGGCCGACCGGGCCGAGACGCTTCCCCGCCCGGCCGACCCGGAGGCGCTGCGGGAGACCGTGCTGCGCATGATCGCGTCGCCCAACCTGGCCGACAAGACCTGGGTCACCGAGCAGTACGACCGCTACGTGCTGGGCAACACCGTGCTCGCCCAGCCGGAGGACGGCGGCGTGATCCGGATCGACGAGCGGACCGGGCTCGGCGTGGCGCTGTCCGTGGACGGCAACGGCCGGTACGCCCGGCTCGACCCGTACAACGGCACCAAGCTGGCGCTGGCCGAGGCGTACCGGAACGTGGCGGTGACCGGCGCGAAGCCGATCGCCGTGACCAACTGCCTCAACTTCGGCTCCCCGGAGGACCCGGGCGTGATGTGGCAGTTCGCCGAGGCCGTACGCGGTCTGGCGGACGGCTGCCTGGAGCTGGGCATCCCGGTCACCGGCGGCAACGTCAGCTTCTACAACCAGACCGGCGCGGCGGCCATCCACCCGACCCCGGTGGTCGGCGTGCTGGGCGTGCTGGACAACGTCGCCGACCGGGTCCCGATGGGCTTCGTCCCGCGCGCCGGTGGCGACCACGACCAGCTCTACCTGCTCGGTGAGACCAACGTGGAGCTCTCCGGCTCGGAGTGGGCCTGGGTGACGCACGAGCACCTCGGCGGCATCCCGCCACAGGTCGACCTGGCCCGCGAGAAGGCGCTGGCCGACCTGCTGGCCGAGGCCGCCCGGGTGGGTCACCTCACCTCGGCGCACGATCTCTCCGACGGTGGCCTCGCCCAGAGCCTGGTCGAGTCCTGCCTGCGCCGCGGCGTCGGCGCTCGGATCGCGGTGCCGGAGCACTTCGCCGGCGGCTCGATGCCGTTCGTCTACCTGTTCAGCGAGTCGGCCGCACGGGCGCTGGTGTCGGTGCCGCGCGGCCACGACAAGGCGTTCGCGGCGCTCTGCGCCGAGCGCGGGGTGCCGTTCGAGCTGATCGGCGTCACCGACCCGGCGGGCGGCGCGCTGGAGGTGCACGGCCAGTTCCGGATCGGGCTGGACGAGCTGCGCGCCGCGCACACCGAGACGTTGCCGCGCCTCTTCGGCGGCGCCGCCGCCGTCGAGGTGCCCGCACCGGCTGCTGGCGTGGCGGGGGCGGTCGAGGCCGTGCCGCTGCCGGTCGCGCAGGCGGAGCCGGTTGCTGCCGAGCCCGTTGATGTGGCGGCGGTGGTCTCCGAGCCGATCGCGTCGGCCGGCCCGGTTCCGCAGGCCGGTGCCGTCGAGCCGGTCGCCGAGGCTGCCGAGAGCCCGGTCGAGCACACCGAGCCCGCCGGGCCCGGTGAGTCGTCCGAGGCTGACTCCGGTGTCACCGAGCCGTCGCCTGACGAGCGCTGAGGCGTTGGCGGCCGCCGTCTACGGCCAACCCGGCTCCGGTGCCCGGTTCGACTGGGGGCTGACCGGGGCGGCGGAGCTGGGTCGGGTCTGCGCCGCGCTGGTGGTGGTGGACGTGCTCTCGTTCACCACCTCGGTGGAGGTGGCGGTCGGCCGGGGCATGCGGGTGCACCCGTTCCCATGGGGTGAGCAGGCCGCCGAGTACGCGCTGCGGGTCGGCGCGGTGGCCGCGGTGGGCCGTCGGCGGGTGACAGCGGAGCATCCGTGGTCGCTCTCGCCCGCCGCGCTGAGCACCGCGCCGGTGGTGGCGGATTTGGTGCTGCCCTCGCCGAACGGCTCCGCGATCAGCGCCGCCGCCAGCGCCACCGGGCTACCGGTGATCGCGGCGTGCCTGCGCAACGCCGGGGCCGTCGGACGTTGGCTGCGCCGCCAGGGGTACGGCACGACGGACGCCCCGATCGGCGTGATCGCGTCGGGGGAGCGGTGGCCGGACGGTTCGCTGCGCCCGTCGGTGGAGGATCAGCTCGGCGCGGCCAGCGTGCTCGACGGCCTCTCCGGCGTGCCGGGTGGGCTCTCCGTAGAGGCGGCCATGGCGCTCGCCGCGCTGGCGAGCACTCCGGACGTGCCCGCCGCGGTGCGGGGAAGCGTCTCGGGCCGGGAGCTGACCGAGGGTGGCTTCGCCGAGGACGTCGACGTCGCCGTCCAGGTCGGCGTGTCGGACGTCGTTCCGGTGCTCCGCCAGGGCGTGTTCTCCGCCGCCTGACCGCCGGGCGTCGGCCTGCCGTTACACCCCGACCTCACTGTCCACAAGTGGACCTTCCGACAGCGCACAGGGGGTGGAGGTCCCTGCGGTTCACCACTCCGGACGCCACCGACGACCGACTGCACGAGGTTCGTACCGGGACGTCGCC